>NZ_JAMQHN010000079.1 GCF_025993755.1 Thermomonas sp.
CCAGATCGACTTCGGAAAGGAATTCTTCTTGCATCGCAACCTCCATTGAGAGGCCACGATGAAGGCGCTGAATCCCATTGCTGGCAAGTGAAATCACGGGCTGTCAAGGCCAACTCCCGCCCATTAGCGGCAGAAATTGGAGTAACATTTCAGCTACAGCCTTAGTCGGCCGCGTGCGGTCGCCTGAGCACCACCATGTTCTTGAAAACCCAACCTGTCCGGTTGGTTTTTTTTCGGCTTTTGCCTGCCTCCGGATGGCGGGGTGTCATGACCCGTCGGAAGCCCCCCGTCGAAGCGTCGGGAGGATCGCCGAGCCGCGCCAGTCAAACGCGCTGCGCCGACGGGAGGACTAGAATCTCAAGTCTCCATCCCGCCGATCCAGCCCATGACCGCCTCTCCGCTGACCCAACGCTATGCCGACACGCTGGACGAAATCCGCACCGCCGGCCTGTTCAAATCCGAGCGCATCATCACCAGCCCGCAATCGGCCGAAATTACCCTGGCCGATGGCCGCAAGGTGCTGAACTTCTGCGCCAACAACTACCTGGGCCTGGCCGACCACCCGGACATCATCGCCGCCGCCAAGGACGCGCTGGACAGCCACGGCTTCGGCATGGCCTCGGTGCGTTTCATCTGCGGCACGCAGGACCTGCACAAGCAGCTGGAGCAGACGATCTCGGCGTTCTTCGGCAAGCAGGACACCATCCTGTACGCCGCCTGCTTCGATGCCAACGGCGGCCTGTTCGAGCCACTGCTGGACGAGACCGACGCGATCATTTCCGATGCCCTCAACCACGCCTCCATCATCGACGGCGTGCGCCTGTGCAAGGCCAAGCGCTACCGCTACGCCAACTGCGACATGGCCGATCTTGAAACCCAGCTCAAGCAAGCCAGGGCCGACGGCGCGCGCACCATCCTGATCACCACCGACGGCGTGTTCTCGATGGACGGCTTCATCGCCCCGCTGGATGAAATCACCGCGCTGGCCGCAAAATACGGTGCGCTGGTGCACATCGACGAATGCCATGCCACCGGCTTCCTGGGCGAGACCGGCCGCGGCAGCGCCGAGGTCAAGGGTGTGCTGGACAAGATCGACATCATCACCGGCACCCTCGGCAAGGCGATGGGCGGCGCGCTGGGTGGCTTCACCACCGGCCGCAGCGAAGTGATCGAAATGCTTCGCCAGCGCTCGCGGCCCTACCTGTTCTCCAACTCGCTGCCGCCGCACGTGGCCGCCGCCGGCACCAAGGCGTTCGAAATGCTGTCCTCGGCCGGCGAGCTGCGCGCGCGGCTGCGCGAAAACACCGCGTATTTCCGCGAACGCATGACTGCTGCCGGCTTCGACATCAAGCCTGGCGTGCATCCAATCTGCCCGGTGATGCTGTACGACGCGCCGCTGGCGCAGCGCTTCGCGCAGCGCCTGCTGGAAGAAGGCATCTACGCCATCGGTTTCTTCTTCCCGGTGGTGGCCAAGGGCCAGGCGCGCATCCGCTGCCAGATGAGCGCCGCACACACGCGCGAACAGCTCGACCGCGCCATCGATGCGTTCATCCACATCGGCCGCGAATTGGGTGTACTCAAGAACTGATCGGATCGCCCGGGCTTCCAGCGGGCGGCCTGCAGATCCGGTGGCTTACTTGTTTTCCTGCTGCTGCGCGGGAGGAGTGGCAGGCGGCGTCGCGGCAGCGCCATCCCGCCGCCCGACCACGCGCACGCCGCGCGCGCGCATCCACGCATCGAACTCGTCGGCAGTCATGCGCTTGCCGTCCTGGGTCATGTTGAAGCGCCACGGCCGGTTGTCGTACGGCGTTTCCGGCTTGTAGCCCGCCGCGTCCCCCATCGGCGCCGAAGGCGACGCTGCCGGCGTGATCGAGGCGACCGCGCGGCAGCCATCGATGCGGATCCGGGTGAGCACGCTTTCCACCGACAGGGCTTCGTCGAAGGACTGAGCCAGGACGCCGCTCGCACCACCCAGCTGGGTCGCCGTCGGGGTCAACTCCGAAGCCAGGGGCGAAATCCAAGCGGTTTGCACCGCGGTCAACGTCACGTCCACCGCGCAGGTCGATCCTGCAGCCAGCGCCATTGTCGGCAAGGCCAGCAACGCGACAGCGCAAACCATTCCACGCATCCCCAGCATCACGAAACCTCCATTGGCTTGCAACAGTGTATGGACGCGTCCGCTGCAACGCAACACATGGCACCGCCTCCTGAAACAACGAAGCCCGGCACGAGGCCGGGCTTCGTCCATTGCAGCGTGAACGCCCGGACTTACTGGGTGTTCAGCTCGGTGCGGCGGTTGATTTCGCTCTTGCAGGCCGGGAAGGTCTGCGGGGTCTGCTCCAGCGGACGGCTCTCGCCGTAGCCGACCGGGCCAGCCAGACGCGAGGCGTCGACACCATGGCTGGTCAGGTAGTCGAACACCACGCGCGCGCGCTTATCTGAGAGCGTCTGGTTGTAGGTGTCCTTGCCGCACAGGTCGGTGTGACCCGCCACTTCGACGCGCAGATCGGGGTAGCGCTTCAGGATCTCGGCGGCCTCGTTCAGGATCGCGATCGCGTCCGGACGCAGGGTGGCCTTGTCGAAGTCGAAGTTCACGCCCTTCAGGTCGATCGACACCGGCACCGGGCAACCGTCCGGACCGATGGTCTGACCCGGCTGCGAGTTCGGGCACTTGTCGTTGCAGTTGTTGACGCCGTCGCCGTCGTCGTCGAGATCGGCGCAGGTGGTCTGCGGCTGCGGGGCAGCCACCACCGGCGGAGCGGGATCCGGGCCGAGAGCGTAGGTCACGCCAACCGACAGCAGAGCATCGGCGAACGAATCCTGGCTCGGATCCGGACCGGCGTTGCGCTTGTCGAAGTCTGCGCGCATGGCAAGTTCGGTCCGGATGTCCAGCCGGTTGAAGTCGAACTGCAAGCCGGCACCGAAGTTCAGCGCGGCATTCGAGTCGCGATGACGCATCGGAACCCCGAGCAGGTAGTACTCTTCTTCATGACGCTGCCAGCCAATGCCGGCCTTCAAGTAAGGCCACCACTTGTCGCCGGCATCGCGGAAATGGTAGCGCGCATCAATCGAAACGCCATATTGGCTCCACTTCAGATCCGGGCTGGCAGTCTCATCGGGATTCTGGTAGTTCAGCTCGACATCCCAAGACCAACGCGGGCTGATGAACTTGCCAAAGCCCAACGTACCGAACAGCGCATCCTCCGTGCCTCGGCTCGAATCCTGGAAATTCACACCGGCCGAACCGGTGACGTACCAACGGTCATCATACTCCTGGGCGGACGCAGCCTGCGCCACCATGCCCAGGCCAACCACGAGGGCGGCACAGAGGAGTTTCTTGTTCATGCTTTCAGCTCCTTGGAAATCGAAATGAAGAAACCGTGACGCAAAAAATGGTGCCCCGAACGGCAGGCCCGCATGCAGACTCGCACATGCGGCGACCGTGCACCAGTTAACACTAACATAACGGTTGACCGCTTGCCAAGCGTTCTTTTTGCCGGCGCCACGGAAGATCAACCAGGCTCCCGACGGCTGCTGCAAGGTTCGATCGTCGCAGACTCCATGGATCCCGCAACGATGCTGCTTGCACTCCGGGCCAGCACCATGGTGGGAAGCCGTCCTCGAGCAAAAACTCCGCATAAATCAGCGGCTTTCATTTTTTCCGTTCAGCCTGCGTTCGAAAACCGGTTGCTACCTTGCACCCGCTTCCGCCCCGATCGGTTCGCGATCCCCCCGCTTGCGGAAGTCCAATCCATCCGGTCTCGCTGCCCCCGCGCGAGCCCCCCCCCGGGGCAAAGGGCGCCGCAGAGCCCCGCCCACCGCGCACAGCCCGTGCGCAAGAGCTTCCGGCCCTGTTCGGCCGAACTCTCCAATTCGCCAGGTCACGGTTTGTCCTCCGCCCTGTTCCGGCGGGACACAGCGTGCCGCAACGGAGCAAGGAGTCCGACATGAAACTGGCGTGGATCCTCTGGTTGACGCACGTCCTGCCGCAACCAGCCGCCGATTCGCTGTGCCTGTCGACCACGGTCTATCTGGAAGCCCGCGACCAGTCGGCGCTGGGCCAGCAGGCGGTTGCCGAGGTCGCACTGCGTCGCCGCGACAGCGGCCTGTGGGGCGACAACCTGTGCGCGGTCGTCACCGCGCGCAAGCAGTTCGCGCCTACGATCGTCTCGCCGCAGACCCGCCTGTCCAACATCGGCGCCTGGGAAGAAGCGGTGACGGTGTCGCTGGATTCGGAGCGCAACTGGGCGCTTCCAATCGGCCAACGCAGGTTGGTCGTCCCCGGTGCCAGCCATTTCAAGGTGACCCACGTGGTCAGTGGTTCATGGGGCAATGCGCGGGAAGTCGCCACCATCGGCGATCACACTTTCTATCGCGTCCCGGGGCTGCTTCGGCAGCGCGGCTGAGGCGCCGCCTCACGATCATCTTTCCTTCATCCGCCGTGCCGGATAGTGGCTGCCATTTCAACGGAGGCCACCCATGAAGCTGTACACCTCACCCGGCGCCTGCTCGCTTGCCGACCACATCACGCTGGAGTGGATCGGACAGCCCTACGAGTTCCAGATCGTGAAGGGCGCGGATCGCAAGACGCCGGAATTCCTCAAGCTCAATCCTGCCGGCGCGGTGCCGGCGCTGCAGGTGGGCGACTGGGTGCTGACCCAGAACACCGCGATCCTGCACTACCTGATGGACAGGTTCCCAGACTGCGGCCTGTGCGGCGGAAGCCTGGAACAGCGCGCCGAGGTCAACCGCTGGCTGGCCACCGTCAATTCCGACGTCCACCCGGCGTTCAAGCCGCTGTTCGGCGCCACCGCGTATCTGGAAGACGAGGCGGCGATCCAGAAGAGCCACGACAACGCCCGCAAGCAGCTGCGAACCTACTTCGAACGTGTTGACGCGCAGCTGGCCGGCAAGGACTGGATCACCGGCAGCCGGTCGATCGCCGATCCGTACTGGTTCGTCGTCACGCAGTGGGCCAAGAAGGTCGGCGTCGATCTGTCGGGGCTGGACAACCTGGCCCGCTTCGATGCCCACATGGCGGCCGATGCCGGCGTGCAGAAGGCGATGAAGGACGAAGGGCTGATCTGATTCCGCTCCATCCGCGCCGCAACGAAAAGGCCACGCATTGCGTGGCCTTTTCACGTTCCGGCAGGCGGCGGCTCAGCGCTGCGCGAGCGGCACGAAGGCCTGGTCTTCCGGGCCGGTGTAGTTCGCACTCGGGCGGATGATCTTGCCGTCGATGCGCTGCTCGATCACATGCGCGCTCCAGCCGCTCGTGCGCGCCAGCACGAACAGGGGGGTGAACATCGCGGTCGGCACGCCCATCATGTGGTAGCTGACCGCGCTGAACCAGTCGAGATTGGGGAACATCTTCTTGATGTCCCACATCACCGACTCCAGCCGCTCGGCGATGGCGTACATCTTCATGTTGCCCTGCTCGGCCGACAGCTGGCGCGCGACCTCCTTGATGACCTTGTTGCGCGGATCGGACACGGTGTAGACCGGATGCCCGAAGCCGATCACCACTTCCTTGCGCTCGACCCGCGCCTTGATGTCGGCTTCGGCCTCGTCCGGTGTCTCGTAGCGCTTCTGGATCTCGAACGCCACTTCGTTCGCGCCGCCGTGCTTGGGTCCACGCAGCGCGCCAATGCCGCCGGCGATGCACGAATGCATGTCGCTGCCAGTGCCGGCGATGACGCGGCAGGTGAAGGTGGATGCGTTGAATTCGTGCTCGGCGTACAGGATCAGGCTGGTGTGCATTGCCCGCACCCAGCTCTCCGGCGGCGGCTCGCCGTGCAGCAGGTGCAGGAAGTGGCCGCCGATGGAGTCATCGTCGGTTTCAACATCGATGACGCGGCCGTTGTGGCTGTAGTGGTACCAGTACAGCAGCATCGAACCGAGCGAGGCCATCAGCTTGTCGGCGATATCGCGCGCGCCGGGATGGTTGTGATCGTCCTTCTCGGGCTGCACGCAGCCCAGCACCGAGACGCCGGTGCGCATCACGTCCATCGGATGCGCCGAGGGCGGCAGTTCTTCCAGCGCCGCCTTGACCGCCGCCGGCACGCCGCGCAGGGCCTTGAGCTTGGCCTTGTAGGCAGCCAGTTCGGCGCGATTGGGCAACTTGCCGTGCACCAGCAGATGGGCGATCTCCTCGAACTCACAGGCGGTGGCCAGGTCGAGGATGTCGTAGCCGCGATAGTGCAGATCGTTGCCGCTGCGGCCAACCGTGCACAGCGCCGTGTTGCCCGCCGCGGTACCGCTCAGGGCGACGGATTTCTTCGGCTTGAAGCCGGGCGCCGGGGTGGTCTCGCTCATGTGTGTTCTCCCATTCCCTAGTAAAGAAGCAGTTGGACGCGGATCAGAGCCGACGAACGCGGATCAAGAACATTCATTCTTTGGATCTTTATCCGCGTCCATCCGCGTCATCCGCGTCAAAAATCACTTTTTCACCGCAAACAGCGCGTCGAGTTTGTCCTCGTAGGCGTGGTAGCCCAAGAAGTCGTACAGCTGTTCCCGCGTCTGCAGGGTGTCGATGATGTTTTTCTGGGTACCTTCGCGCCGCACCGTCTCGTAGAAATTGAGTGCCGCCTTGTTCATCGCGCGGTACGCGCCGCAGCAGTACAGGGCGATGTCCACGCCAGCATCGCGCAGTTCGTTGGTGGTGTAGAACGGTGTGCTGCCGAATTCGGTGAGGTTGGCGAGGATCGGCACCCGCACCGCCGCCTTGAACTTGCGGTAGTCGTCCAGCGTCTTCATCGCCTCAGGAAAGATCATGTCCGCGCCGGCTTCGACATAGGCCACCGCGCGATCGATCGCGCTGTCGATGCCCTCCACCGCCGTCGCGTCGGTGCGCGCCATGATGACGAAGCCGGCATCGCTGCGCGCATCCACCGCCGCCTTGACCCGGTCCACCATCTCGTCTTTGCTCACCACTTCCTTGCCGGGACGATGGCCGCAGCGCTTCTGCCCGACCTGGTCTTCCATATGCACGGCAGCCACGCCGATGCGCTCGAAATTGCGGATGGTGCGGCCGATGTTGAACGCCCCGCCCCAGCCGGTGTCGATATCCACCAGCAGCGGCATGCCGGTGGCATCGACAATGCGGCGCGCATCGGTCAGCACGTCTTCCATTGTGCTGATGCCGAGGTCGGGCATGCCCAGCGAATTGGCGGCGACGCCGCCGCCGGACAGATACAGCGCGCGATAGCCGGTGCGCTTGGCCATCAGGCCGGCGTAGGCGGTGATCGCGCCCATGACCTGCAAGGGGGATTCGGCGGCGAGCGCGGCGCGGAAGCGCGCCCCGGCAGAGGGGAGCTGGCTCATGGCACCTCCGGAAAATGCCCATTTTACCGGAATCGGGGGACGGGTCCGCCGCTCCAGCTAAAGCACGTCGAGATCGTGCGCGAGCACCACCTGGCCCTTGAACGTGCTGCGCACCTCGTCCAGCACCACGGCATCGGGCACGCCGTTGGCGATGACGTGGGTGAGCACCAGCAGCTTCGCGCGGGCACGGGTCGCCACCTCGCCCACCTGGGTCGCCAGCGTGTGCGCGGCGGCGTGGTAGGGCTGGCGTTCGGGCGGATAGGCGCGGAAGGCGGTATCCGACAGCACCTCGTGAATGAGCAGGTCGCAGCCGTCGCAGGCGCTGGCGACGGCCTCCGACTGGCGGGTGTCGCCGGAAATCACGATCGTGCGGTCGGGGGTGTCGATGCGATAGCCGTAGGCGTGCAACCCTTCGACGTGCTGGACCGCGAACGCCCGCACGGTGATGCGCTCGTCGCGGTACACGACGCCGGGATCGACCTCATGCGCCACCGCCCGCCAGCCGTCCGGCGACGGGCCGCCGGGATCGGTCGTGCGGACGTGGATGTCGTCGGCATAGCCCTCACCGATCGACTTCAGCAGCCGCGCCAGGCCCGACGGACCGTAGACATCCACCGGCGCGGCGCGTCCCTGGATCCACGGCGTGAAAATGGCGTCGGCCAACCCCAAGGTGTGGTCCGAATGCAGGTGGGTGATGAAGATCGCCTGGAAGCGCGGGTTGGGCTGTCCTCCGGGGCGCTCGGGCGCAAACACCTTCACTCCGGCCCGCCCGGCCGCCGCCGCCCGGCGCACCACCCCGGCACCGGCATCGAACAGGTACGCCACGTCGTCCACGACCACCGCCACCGCCGGCCCGCTGCGGTCCGGGTCCGGAATCGGCGTGCCGGTGCCGAGCATCACCACCTGGGTGCGCGAGGTTTCCACCCGATTGTCGCCGCTTGCCGCCATGGCCGGAGTCTGGGCGAAGGCGGCGACCAGCGCCAGCCATCCGAGCAATCGCATCATCCCAAGCCCTCCTTCATCGTTTCGCAAACCGCTGCCAGCATGCCGCGAAAACAAGACGGGCGGCACGCGGCCGCCCGTCTGCACACGTTGTCGCCAGCCCGACTTCAGAGCAGATGGGCGATCCCGGCGCGCTCTTCTTCCAGCTCGGCCAGCGTCTTGTCCATGCGCTCGCGGCTGAAGGCGTCGATCTCGAGGCCCTCGACGCGGGTGTACTCCCCGTTCGCGCAGGTGACGGGCACGCCATAGATGATGCCTTCCGGAATGCCGTAGCTGCCGTCGGACGGCACGCCCATCGTCACCCACTTGCCGTCGGTGCCCAGCGCCCAGTCGCGCATGTGGCAGATCGCGGCATTGGCCGCCGAGGCCGCCGACGACAGGCCGCGCGCTTCGATGATCGCCGCGCCGCGCTTGGCGACGGTCGGAATGAAGGTGTTGGCGTTCCAATCGGCATCGCCGATCTTGTCGGCCAGCGAGGCGCCGCCGGCGGTGGCGAAGCGGTAGTCGGGGTACATGGTGGTGCTGTGATTGCCCCAAACCGCCAGCCGGTCAATGTCGGCCACCGCCACACCGGCCTTGATCGCCAACTGCGACAGCGAACGGTTGTGGTCCAGACGCAGCATCGCGGTGAAATTCTTCGCCGGCAGATCCGGAGCCGACTTCATGGCGATGTAGGCGTTGGTGTTGGCCGGATTGCCCACCACCAGCACCTTCACGTTGCGGCTGGCCACAGCATTCAAGGCCTTGCCCTGCACGGTGAAGATCTTGGCGTTTTCCTGCAGCAGGTCCTTGCGCTCCATGCCCGGACCGCGCGGACGCGCGCCGACCAGCATCGCGTAGTCGGCGTCCTTGAACGCGACCATCGGATCGTCGGTGCCGACCATCCCCGCCAGCAGCGGGAACGCGCCGTCCTCCAGTTCCATCATCACGCCGCGCAGGGCCGCCTGCGCTTTTTCCATCGGCAGTTCCAGCATCTGCAGGATGACCGGCTGATCCTTGCCCAGCATGTCGCCAGCGGCAATGCGGAACAGCAGCGCGTAGCCGATCTGGCCGGCGGCGCCGGTGACGGCAACTCGGACGGGATTCTTCATGGGATGCTCCGTGTTTCGAAAATTCGGGGATCAGGAGCCGGGAAAACCGATTCGGGGTTCATTCCGGATCAAGCGCTCCGGCTCCACTGGGGTTCTCAAGTCAACTCGGAAAAAAACTCCTGGATCCGCGCCAGGCCCGGCGCGAGCTGCTCCGGCGGACAGGTGTAGCTGATGCGCAGACCGCGCGGGTCGCCGAAGGCCGAACCCGGAACGCAGGCCACGCCCTTGGCGTCGAGCAGGGCGGCGCAGAAATCGACGTCGTTCCCGATCTTCACGCTGTTGTGCGATTTGCCGAACGCGCAGGCGATCTCGGGGAACGCGTAGAACGCGCCCTGCGGCACCGGGCAAACCACGCCGGGAATGGCGGAAAGCGCGGCGACGACCCGATCGCGGCGGACCTGGAACTCGGCGCACTTTTGCGTCGGCACATCCTGCGGTCCGGACAGCGCGGCCACCGCCGCCGCCGTCACGACTTCGGGAAGGCTGGTGATGTGGTTGGAATTGAGCGTCGTCACCGCCTTGGCCACCGACTCGGGCCCGACCATGAAGCCGACCCGCCAGCCCGGCATGCCGTAGGTCTTGGACAGCGAGTCGATGAAGATGGTGCGCTCGCGCAGTTCGGGGCGGAATTGCACGAAATTGGCGTATTCCAGCCCGTCGAACAGCATCCGGTTGTAGATGTCGTCGGTGATGACCCAGGTGTCTGGATGGCGCGCGATCACCTCGGCCAGCGCGGCGATCTCGTCCTTCGTGTACACCATCCCGGTCGGATTCGACGGATTGTTGAACAGGAACACCTTGGGCTTATTCGCCAGCGCGGCATCCAGCTGCGCCGGGGTGAGCTTGTAGTGCTGCGTAGCCGGGCAAGGCAGCAGGTCGACCTTGGCGTTGACGATCTCGGCGATGTCGAGGTAGCTGGTCCAGTACGGTACCGGGAAAGCGATGGTGTCGCCCTCGTCGAGCAGCGCTTCTGCAAGGTTGTAGATCACCTGTTTGGCGCCGATGCCGACCGCGCAGTTGGCGCGACCGTAGCCGGTCAGGCCCAGCCCCTCGACATGCCCGAGCAGCGCATCGAGCAGCGCGTCGCTGCCCCGATTGCTGCCATACTGGCCGCTGTCTTTCGCGATCGCTTCGCGTGCGGCAGCATGGACGTGCTCGCCGGGCAGGAAATTCGGAACGCCGATGGAGAAACTGATGATGTCGCGCCCTTCCGCTTTCAGGCGCTTGGCCTTGTCGGCGATCAGCATGATGACGCTGGGCTTGGCGCGACCGATGCGCCGTGCGAGTTGAGGCATGTGGGGAACCTCGTGAACCGGCCGCAAAATGCGGCACATGACATGGGAGCAAGCCTTCGAATGTTAACACAGACGCCCGTTTCGACCCGTTCACCGGCTCCGGGAAAAGCCCGCCTGAACTGGCTCCGTGGCGCGTTCCTGCTGGCGGCGCTGACGCTGCTGTCCGGCTGCGCCTCCACCTCCGTCCGCACCGTGCGCGACGCCAGCGGGCAGCCGCTGGGCCTGCGTGGCTCGGTGGTCCTGGTCGAGCCCGACATCGAGTTGTCCGAAGTCATGGCCGGCGGCATGTCCGAACCCCGGCGCGAATGGACCTCGACGGCGCGCCTGCTCTATCCGCAGGCGGCGCGCGAAGCCCTCGCCCGCCAGGGCATCGGCATGCAGCCCGACTACATCCTGCCCGCCGATGCCGGTCCCGACGATCCGCGCCGCCAGCTCACCCTGCTCAGCCAGGCAGTGTCGATGAGCATCCTGCAGTACAGCCGCAGTTCGGGCACCGGACCGCTGCGCAACAAGCACGGCCGCTTCGACTGGTCGCTCGGACCCGGCGTTTCGGTCCTGCGCGAAGCCACCGGCGCCGACTACGCGCTGTTCACCTACATCCGCGACAGCTACGCCAGCGGCGGCCGCACCGCGATGCGGGTGGCCGGCCTGCTCCTGCTCGGCGGCGACATCGGCGGCGGCATGCAGGTCGGCGTGGCTTCGCTGGTCGACCTGCGCACCGGGCAGGTGGTCTGGCACAACCTGCTGGTGGATCAGACCGGCGACTTGCGCAACCTCGCCGGCGCCCGCGAGACGACCGGGCAACTGCTCAAGGGGATTCGCGGCGAGGCACCCAGGGAGGCCGGGCAATGAAGCCTCGGCAGATTCTGCTCGCCGCCTCGGTTGCGTTGGCGTTTTCGACGAGCGCCTTCGCTGCCCCGCGACAAACCGCCCCCGCGCCATCCACCGGAACCAGCCAGCCGGCGTCGGGCGACGAGGCCGAGCTGTGGTACGCGATGGAACGCGCCGAGACCGAACTCAAGCGCTCGCCGCTGCTGGTGCGCGATCCCGCGCTCAACGCCTATGTGCGCGGCGTGGCCTGCAAGGTCGCCGGCGACCAGTGCGACAACATCCGGGTGTATATCGTCGATGTGCCGCAGTTCAACGCCAGCATGGCCCCCAACGGCATGCTGGTGCTGTGGACCGGCGCCCTGCTGCGGATGCGCGACGAGGCCGAACTGGCCTTCGTGCTGGGCCACGAAACCGGCCACTTCACAGCTCGCCATTCCCTGCAGCAGTGGCGCAAGATGAAAACCGCCA
>NZ_JAMQHN010000080.1 GCF_025993755.1 Thermomonas sp.
CCATCCTGGCCTACGCCGTCGAGCACACCGGTGGCAAGATCGAGTGGTTCCCCGACAACGTGAAAGGCGGCGCCCGCAAGAAGGTGCTGGACGGCCTCTGCAATCGGGCCCTGATCACCACCATTGGTCCCGACTGGTTTGTCGCCGCCGACGGTTACGAGGCCCTGGGGCGCCCGCGTCCCGCGCCGGCGCCGGTGGAGGCAAACACGGATCTCGAGGCGGAGGTCGCAGCCGCCGAAGCCACCTGGGCACCGCAGCGCGCCGAGACCAAGCCCCGCACCCGCGAGAACAGCAAGCAGGCCCAAGTCATCGCGATGCTCCGGCGCCCGGAGGGCGCGACGGTGCGTCAGATCTGCGAACTCACCGGCTGGCAGGCGCACACGGTGCGCGGCACCTTTGCCAACGCCTTCAAGAAGAAGCTGGGGCTGACCATCACCTCGGACAAGCCCGAGGGCGGCGAGCGCATCTACCGGATCGCGTGATTCGAGCGGAATGGGAAGCCAAGCAGAAAACGCTTGGCTTCCCGCGCCGGCAGCGCGTTCATACGGGTGTCGCAACCATCCACGCCAAGGAGCACAGCATGAAACCCACCCGCGCCATCCTCACCCACAGCAACTACGACGCCGACGACTACGCCTACCTCACCGCCAAGGGCTGGAGCGATGACGAAATCCTGGCCCGCTGGAGCGAAGAGGCTGCGCACGGCAACGGACCCTGCCACTGGGAAAGCGCGTCGGCCCGCGCCAAGCTGGCCGCCGTAACCGGTCGCCAACAGACGACGCGAGATGATTGAGATTGAGCTTGGCTTCCTGATCGAACAGCGCGTTCATACGTGTGTCGCAACGATCAACGAAGGAGACAACGATGACCACAGCCAAAACGATCCCCGCCACCCGCAACGAAGCCTGGGGCTTCTGGGGCACGATGGACGCGCACGCGCAAGCCGCCTGGCCCATCGCGATGAACGCCATCTCCGACGCCACGGGACAGCCCTTCGAAGCGGTGCGGGCCTTCCTCGACAGCCGCCACGGACGCCACTTCGCGGACGAAGTCCTCAACCGCAAGCATGCGGGCCATGCCCTCCACGACGCGATCCGCGCCGCCACCCGGCAGTGGATGGAATGGACCATCGGACGCCGCACCAGTAAGGACTACGGTATCCCGCGCGGGCTTCCTTATCTGACCGGGTTCGTGATTCACTGCGAGATCGTCGAGGAGGAAGTCGCCGCCTGATCGAACGCCAGGCCATCCGATTCGCGGGTGGTCTGCTTGCCCGTCCAGTCCTGCCAGCGCCGCACGATCACGTCCGCATACTTCGGGTCGAGTTCGATCAGGCGCGCCACGCGCCCTGACTTCTCGGCGGCGATCAGGGTGGTGCCGGAACCGCCGAAGGGGTCCAGCACCACGTCGCCGGGACGACTCGAATTGCGGATCGCCCGTTCGACCAACTCCACCGGCTTCATGGTCGGGTGCAGGTCGTTCTTCTGCGGCTTCTTGATCTGCCAGACGTCGCCCTGGTCGCGGTCGCCGCACCAGTGGCGCTCCGCGCCCTCGGGCCAACCGTAGAGGATCGGCTCGTACTGGCGCTGGTAGTCGGCGCGGCCCAGCGTGAAGGTGTTCTTCGCCCAGATGATGAACGTAGACCAGTGGCCGCCGGCAGAGCGGAACGCCGCCTGCAGGGTGTCGAGCTCGCTCGACGACATGGCGACGTAGATCGCGCCGCGGGTGTGGGCAACGAGCAGCGACAGCGCGTCGTAGAGAAAGTCGTGAAAGCCTGCGCCGAGCGCGTCGTTGAGAATGGGACGGTGCTTGCCCCGCAGCTTGTCCTTGGCGCTGTTGGCGTAGTTCACGTTGTACGGCGGATCGGTGAAGACCATGTCCGCCCGCTCGCCGTCCGGGAACAGCTGCGCGTAGGCCTCTGCCGCGGTCGCATCGCCGCAGACCAGACGGTGCGGCCCCAGCCTCCAGACGTCGCCCGGCTTGGACACCGGCTCTTCCGGAATCTCCGGGACGGCGTCGTCCTCGGTCTGGCCTTCGTGCTCTGGCTCCTCACCGGCCAGTAGCTCGGCCAACGCATCGGCATCGAAACCGGTCAAATCGAGGTCGAAGCCATCGTCCTGCAGCGCCTCCAGTTCGATGCGCAGCAGGGCATCGTCCCAGGTCGCGAGTTCCGCGAGCCGGTTGTCCGCGAGCACCAGGGCGCGGCGCTGGGTCGGCGTCAGGTGATCGAGCACCACCACCGGCACGGTGGCCAGACCCAGCTTACGCGCCGCGGCAAGCCGCCCATGGCCCGCGACCAGCACACCGTCGGCGCCGGTGAGAATGGGATTGACGAAGCCGAACTCCGCGATGGAGGCCGCGATCTGGGCGATCTGCTCGTCCGAGTGCTGGCGGGCGTTGCGCACGTAGGGCAGTAGCTTGTCGATCGGCCAGTGCTCGATGCGCTCGGCGAACCAGTTCACGCGGCCGCCTCCGCCGTCTCGCCCAAGCGCTCGGCCGAGACCTCGGCGAAGGGCTGGCCGGTGGCCGCGAGCACGGGCTCCATGCCCGGGTGGTGCTGCAGCCAGCGGCGCAGCGCGACGTCGACGTACTCGGGCGCGAGCTCGATGGCGCGGACCCTGCGGTCGGTGAGTTGCCCGGCCAGCAGCGTGGTGCCGCCGCCGGAGAACGGCTCGAAGACGATCTCGCCCACGTCGGTGTAGGCCTCGATGAAGAACTTCGGCAGGCCCAGCGGGAATACGGCCGGATGGTCGATACCATCACCGATGCGGCCGCGCTGGCGCGTCACCTCGACGACGGAATCCGGGATGCGGAACGCCTGCGTGGGCTGTCCGGCGTGGTTCCATTCGCCGACCTTGCCATCCTTGGCGCGCATCGCGGTGGATGACCCATCGGCGCGCAGATGCGTCTCGTGACCGGCCCACTTGCAGGGCACGATCTTGTTCGGCTTGCGCGCCTGGCGGTTGAAGTGGAACACGAACTCGTGGCGCGGCGCGAGGCGCCCGGCCCAGTCGCCGGGCACGGTCACCGACTGATCCCAGACGTACCAGCCGAAGCGGCGCCAGCCCTGAGTGCGCATCCATTCGATCCAGCCGTCCCAGTACGGCTGCCACTCGCCGTCGCGATGGACGAGGCCGAGGTTGACCAGGATTTGCGCGTCCTCGTGCAGCGCGCTGCGGGCGGCGCCGAACACGCCCTGCATGAGCGCGTTCCAGTCAGTGATCCCGCCGGTGGTGTAGTCGCGCTGGTTCGCGTAGGGCGGGCTGGTAAAGAGCAGGTGAGCGCGCTCGCCATTGATGAGGCGCGCGACGGCGGCCGCGTCGCTGCTGTCGGCGCAGAGCAGCCGGTGTTCGCCCAGCAGCCACAAGTCGCCGGGCCGCGTGACCGCAACCGTGGGCGGCGTGACGTCGTCCTCGTCCGCGTCGCCTTCCGGCGCACGCTCGTCCTCATCGGCGGACGGTTCCGTCTCCTCGATGTGGTCGAGCAGGCCTTCGATCTCGGAGGCAGAGAAGCCGGTCAGGTCCAGATCGAAGCCGGCGTCGGCCAGTTCGGCGAACTCCAGCGCCAACATCGCCTGGTCCCAGCCGGCATCGAGCGCGAGCCGGTTGTCGGCGATCACGTAGGCGCGCTTCTGCGCAGGCGTCAGGTGCGCAAGCTCGATCACCGGCACCTCG
>NZ_JAMQHN010000081.1 GCF_025993755.1 Thermomonas sp.
GACGCCGCGATTGGGCGATTGCACCGCGCGCAGGAAGGCGGCGTCATCGTCCGGGTTGGCCAGCAGGCGCAGCCAGGCCAGCGCGTCTTTCACCTCGCCGCGATCGAGGAAAGCGGTGCCGCCCGAGAGGTGGTAGGGAATGCGCAACAGCTGCAGCGCCTTCTCCAGCGCGCGGCTTTGGTGATTGCCGCGGAACAGGATGCAGAACTCGCTCCACGGCGCCTCGTGCTTGCGGGCGATGAACTGGATTTCGGCGGCGACCTTGTCGGCCTCGTGGGCGGCATCGCGGCATTCCCAGACGCGGATGCGCTCGCCGTCGCCGGCGTGGCTCCACAGCGACTTCGGGTGTTCGTGCGGGTTGTGCGCGATCAAGGCATTGGCCGCCCGCAACACGCGGCTGGGGCAGCGGTAGTTCTGCTCCAGCTTGATGATCTTCAGGGTCGGGTAATCGCTGCCCAGCGCCAGCAGATTGTCGGGATTGGCGCCGCGCCAGGCGTAGATGCTCTGGTCGTCGTCGCCGACGCAGGTGAACTGGCCCGCTTCGCCCGCCAGCGCCTTGAGCAGGCGGTACTGGGCGTCGTTGCTGTCCTGGCACTCGTCCACCAGCAGATAGCCGATGCGTTCGCGCCACGCCGTCCGCGCCTCGGCGTCGGTTTCAAGCAATTGCAGCGGCAGCCGGATCAGATCGTCGAAATCCACCGCATTGAAAGCGGAAAGCCTTTGCTGATAACGCGCATACAGCGCCGCCGCTTCGCGTTCGCGGGTGCTGCGCGCCGCCGCAAGGGCCTGCTCGGGGGACAGCCCGGCATTCTTGGCGCGGGAGATCAGCTGCTTCATCGCCTCGATGGCGTCCGGTTTGCTGCCCGGCGGCAGCAGGTCCTTGACCTGGGCGCTGGAATCGTCGGCATCGAAAATGGAAAACCCGCGCCGCAGGCCGAGCTTGGCATGATCGATCTGCGCGATCTTCAGGCCCAGCGCGTGGAAGGTGCAGACGGTGAGCGCCTGCGCCGCCTCGCCCTTGACGCGCCGCGCCACGCGCTCGCGCATCTCGCGCGCGGACTTGTTGGTGAAGGTGATCGCGGCGATGCGTTTGGCCGGATAGCGCCCGGATCGCACCAGATGCGCGATCTTCTCGACGATGACGCGGGTCTTGCCGCTGCCGGCGCCGGCCAGCACCAGCAGCGGACCGTCGTCGTGCAGGGCCGCGGCACGCTGGGGCGGATTCAGGCCGTGGAGGGGGTCGAAGGACACGCCGTCATTGTCGAAGCATGGGCGCGCACTTGCCAGCCTTGCGCGCCGTTAGAATCCATGCATGGCCAAACTGTATTTCTATTTCTCGGCGATGAACGCCGGCAAGACCACGACCTTGCTGCAGAGCGCGTACAACTACCGCGAGCGCGGGATGCGGGTGGCGATCCTGACGCCCCGGCTCGACGACCGCGCCGGCAGCGGGACGGTGGCCTCGCGCATCGGCCTGCGATCTCCGGGCGTCGCGTTCGAAAGCGACGCGGATCTGCAACGGATCGTCGAGGCCGACATCGCCGCCGGCGGACCCCTGCACTGCGTGCTGGTGGACGAAGCGCAGTTCCTGACCAAGCCGCAGGTGTGGCAGCTGTCGGAAGTGGTCGATGCGCTGAAGATTCCGGTGCTGTGCTACGGCCTGCGCACCGACTTCCGCGGCGAGCTGTTCGAGGGCAGCCAGTACCTGCTGGCCTGGGCCGATGAACTCGTCGAAATCAAGACCATCTGCCACAGCGGCAAGAAGGCCACCATGAACATGCGGGTGGACGACAACGGTCGCGCGGTGCGCGACGGGCCGCAGGTGGAGATCGGCGGCAATGAGCGCTACATCTCGGTTTCGCGCGCCGAGTTCAAGAAAGTGATGCGCGGCGAAGGCACGATCGAACCGTTGCAGGCGCCGCTACCGCTTTGACTGTCCCGCTTTCGCAGCCAACGCCTGGGTTACGCCGACGCAGGCCTCGCGAATGCGCCGGATTTCGCGCGGCACCGCGCCGCCTTCGGGCAGGGCCAGCTGCATCTGCGAGAGCACCGTATCCAGCTGGGCGCGGGCGACGTCGCCATCGCTGCGGCACTGGGCTTCGGCCGCATAGGCACCCGCCAGCCACGCCGCCTTGTGCTGTTCGATGTCGCCTTCGCTGCGCTGACTCTGGGCGGTGAGCTGCGCGATCGCGGCGCCGTCGCCATCCTGCGCCCGCAGCCGCGCCAACGCGATCTCGGCGCGGCGCGTGTGGGAATGGCCCTTGCGATAGCCCCGCTGCGTCACGCGCACGGCCTGCTCCAGCGCCGCGCGTGCCGCTTCGCGCTGGCCCAGCGCGGCGAGGATTTCCCCGCGCAGGCGTTCGCCGTCGCCCACCAGTCCGTTGTCGACGCCGAACTGGCGCGCCCGCAGCTGGATGGCTTCGAGCACCGCGTCCAGCGCCTCGCGTTCACGCCCGTCGGAGTGCAGGATCATCGCGAGGTTGTACTGGCCATTGGCGATCTGCCCCGGGTTGCCGGATTTGCGCCAGGCCGCGACCGCCTGCCGCTCGAAGCGCAGCGCGCGCTCGCCGTCGCCGCGCTCCCAGGCGACGATGGCGAGGTTGTTGTAGGCGCGGGCCATGTCGGGGTGGTTGGGATCGAGACGCGCGCGCATCCAGGCGGTGGTGTCGAGGAAGATGGTCTCGGCCTCGTTGAACCGCCCCAGGTCCACGTACAGCGCCGCCAGCTGGCGGTTGGCGTCGATGGTGGTGCGATGGTTGCGTCCGTGCAGTTCCTGCGCCAGTGCCAGCGAGGCGCGGCAGTCGCGCAGCGCGGCGTCGAAGGCGTCGGTCGCGCGTTCCAGCACGCACAGCGAGCGGCGCATGTCGATCGCCATCGGATGGTGGTCGCCGGCGCGCTGGCGGAGCTGGTCGAGCGCGGCGGTGAGCGTGCGGATGGCGGCCTCGGGCTGTCCGGCATCGGACTGCAGTGTCGCCAGGTCCAGCTGGGTCTCGGCGACGCCGCCCACGTCGTTTTCCTTGCGCCGAAGTTCCAGCGCGCGGGCGTACAGGCGCTTGGCGGCATCCGCCTCGCCCAGGTCGCGGCGGCAGCGGCCGAGCTGGGAATAGAACGTGGCGACCACCAGCGCCAGCTGCAGTTCCTCGCGGCGGGCGGCGGTTTCCAGCGGCTGCATCTCGTTCGTGCACAGCACGGGCTCGCCCAGCTCCTGGTGCACGTTGCCGCGCAGGGTCGCCGCTTCCAGCCGCAGGCTCGCCGGCGCGTCCGGCAGCACGGCCAGCAGCTTCGCCTGCCGCTCCAGCAGATCGCCGGCCTCGCGGTAGTCGCCCAGCCCGAGGCGCAGCCGCGCCACAACGCCGTAGAGTTCGGCGCGCGCCTGCGGTTGCCGCGCCAGGCTGCGTTCGCCGCGCAGGATGCCCATGTCGAGCAGGCTGCGCACGTCGATCGGCGTGTTCGCCGAGCTGCCGGCGTCCTCGAACAGTTCGGTGACGAAGTGCTGCATCGCCTGGGCGCGGCCGGCTTCGCGCAGCGCCCGCTGCGCCTGCCAGGTCACCAGCCCGAGCGCCGCCACCAGGACGACGAGGATGGTGCTGGCGGTCGCCAGGCCCCAGCGGTGGCGGTAGAGGTATTTGCGCAGGCGGTAGCCGACGCTCTCGCCGCGCGCCTGCACCGGCCGCCCCCGCAAATGGCAGCCGATGTCCTGCGCGAGCGCCTCGACCGAGGGATAGCGCTGCGCGGGTGCCTTGGACAACGCCTTGAGGACGATGTTGTCGAGGTCGCCGGACAGCAGCTTGGACAGGCGCGATGGCGAGTACGGACGCACCCGTTCTGCGCTCGCGCGGGAGGCGGCCAGCGACGGCCGCTGCGGCTCGCCTTCGATGATGGCCTCTTCCCACTCGGCGTCGGTCTCGCGCTTGAGCTGGTAGGGCTTGCAGCCGGTCAGCAATTCGTACAGCACCACCCCGAGCGAATACACGTCGGTCATGGTCGTCACCGGCTCGCCGCGAATCTGCTCGGGCGCGGCGTAGTGCAGGGTGAAGGTGCGCACACCGGTGCGGGTCTGCTCGACCGGCACCGGCTCGGCGTCGAGCAGCTTGGCGATGCCGAAATCCAGCAGGCGCACATGCCCGGCCGGGGTGACGAGGATGTTGGACGGCTTGAGGTCGCGATGGACGATCAGGTTGGCGTGCGCGTGGCTGACCGCCTCGCACACGTCGCGGAACAGCGCCAGCCGTGCGGGAATGTCGAGTTGGCGCGACTGGCAGTAGCTGACCAGCGGCTCGCCTTCGACGTATTCCAGCGCAAGGTAGGGCTGGCCGTCCGGACCGGTGCCGGCATCGAGCAGGCGCGCGATGTTGGGGTGCTCGAAGCGGGCGAGGATTTCGCGCTCGCGGATGAAGCGCTGGTGCAGGCGCGGATCGGCCAGACCCGGCCGCAGCAGCTTGAGCGCAACCTTGCGTTCGTACAGGCCATCGGCGCGTTCGGCCAGCCACACCTGCCCCATGCCGCCTTCGCCGAGCAGCCGCTCCATCCGGTAGGGCCCGATCCGCGCACCGGGGATCGGACCGTTCGGCAGCGACAGCGCCGGGGTGTCGAGAAACTCCGGCGCCTCGGCGTCGAGCTTCAGGAGGTGTTCGAGCTCGTCGGCCAGGCCCGCGTCCTGCGCGCGCAGGGTCGCCAGATGCTCGGCGCGCGCATCGGGTTCCAGCTCGAGCAGGGCATCGAGCAGCGGGGAAAGGCGCTGCCAGCGTTGGCTGTCCATGCCGCCCGGCTCGGCGGCGCTCAGGCCGCCGGCGCCTCCCGCAGCGAGGCAAGCAGGTACATGCGCGCCTTTTGCCAGTCGCGGCGGACGCTGCGCTCGGAGCGTTCCAGCAGGGCCGCGATTTCCAGCTCCGAGAGGCCGGCGAAATAACGCAGTTCCACCACCTTGGTCAGGCGCGGATCGACCGAAGTCAGCTGCTCCAGCGCCCGGTCGAGGCCGAGCATGTCCTCGTCGAGGCTGAAGCCGCCCTCGATGTCGTCGGGCAGATCCGTCACCCGATGCAGGTCGCCGCCACGCTTTTGCGCCAGCCGCTGGCGCGCGTAATCGACGATCACCGAGCGCATCGCCGACGCCGCATAGGCGAAGAAGTGCGAACGGTCGTCGAACTGGACCGAGCCAGGATCGCGGCCGATCAGCTTCAGGTAGGCCTCGTGCACCAGCGCCGTGGCGTCCAGCGTGTGCCCCTGCTGCTGGCCCGCCAGCTGGCGGCGCGCCATGCCGTGCAGCTCCTGATAGAGCGTAGCGAGCACGCGATCCATCGCCTCGCGGTCGCCGTCGCGCGCGGCATCGAGCAGAACGGTGATCTCGCCGGAAGCAGACATTCTGGATCGGAATGGCCTGTGGATTGGGCACTATAGCGAAAGCGGCACGGGGTCGCCCGCTGTCAGTGCTGGCAGCGCGGACACCAGACCGTTGCGCGCTGGCCGATGCGGGCCGACTTGAGCGGTCGGCCGCAGCGCGGGCAGGGCCGGCCGGCGCGGCCATAGACGGACAGTTCCTGCGCGAAATATCCGGGTGCGCCGTCCGGATGGATGAAATCGCGCAGGGTGGTGCCGCCGCGTTCGATGGCATGGGCAAGGATCGACTGCGCCGCTTCCGCCAGCGCCGCGTAGCGCGCGCGCGACACCTGCCCGGCTGGCCGCAGCGGCGCGATGCCGGCCAGGAACAGCGCCTCGGCGGCGTAGATGTTGCCCACGCCCACCACCACCGCCTGGTCCATCAGGAAGCTCTTCACCGGCACCTTGCGGCCGCGGCTGCGCTGGAACAGGTAGTCGCCGTCGAACGCCTCCGACAGCGGCTCCGGGCCCAGCCCGGCCAGCAGCGGGTGGCAGGCACCCGCTGCCTGCCACAGCAGGCAGCCGAACCGGCGCGAGTCATGGAAGCGCAATGCGTGGCCGTCATCGAGGACGATGTCCACGTGGTCATGGGCGCGCACGGGTGCGTCCGCCGGCAATACCCGCAGGCTGCCGGACATGCCCAGGTGCAGCAGCGCGCTGCCGGCCTGCGTATCCAGCAGCAGATATTTGGCGCGTCGGCGCACCGTTTCGATGCGCTGGCCCGGCAGCCGCATTGCCACCTCGGGAGGGATCGGCCAACGCAGATCCGGACGTCGCAGCAGGATGCGCGCTACCGACCGGCCTTCGACGTGAGGCGCAAGTCCGCGACGGGTGGTCTCGACTTCAGGCAGTTCGGGCATGGCGCATGATGCCGCATGCGGGGTTGCTTCCGCTCTATGATCGGCAGATGAAAACGCTCCCGGGAATGTCGCTCTGCTTGCTGGTCCTGCTGCCGACGCTGGCGGCGGCGCAGGTACGACGCACCGACGACTACCTTGCGCGGATGGACAAGGACGGCGACGGCAAGGTATCCCTTGCCGAATACCTCGATTGGATGGGCTATGCCTTCGCGCGCATGGACCGCAACGGCGACGGCGTGCTGACCGCCGACGAGCTGCCGGGCGGCAGGGGCCAGCCGATCACCCGCGAAGCGCACCGTGCGCAGCTGACCGAACGCTTCCGCAGGCAGGACCTGAACCACGACGGCAGCCTGAGCGTGAAGGAACTGGCCGCCCCACCGCAGTAGCCGTCTCCTGACCCGTCGCGGTTTTTTCGCAGCGGCAGGTGGCGGTCAAGCCCGGCCGTAGGTCAACCTGCGCCAGACCCATTCCATCGGGCCGAAGCGGAAATACCGCAGCCATGCGGCGCTGAGGATGACCTGCGCGCCGAACAGCGCGAAACAGAACACCGCCTGCTGGGCCCGCGGCATGCCCCAATGGCCCAATCCGTAGCCGTAGAAAAACAGGCTGCACACGATCGACTGCAGCAGGTAATTGGTCAGGGCCATGCGGCCGACCGGTGCCAGCCACGACAGGCAGGCCTTGCCGGCCGCGCTTTGCCAAGCCAACAGCACCAGCGACAGATACCCCAGCGCCAGCGGAAGCGCGCCCAGCTGATGAAGCAGGTTTTGGAGGCGGAAAGCCTCATCGTCGGCCTCGGCAACCCGGGTCAGCGGCAGGACAGACGCACTGCCCAACGTGACCAGCAGCCCCAGCGTCAACCCGATGCCGCACAGCCACCGCAGCTCCGCCAGATGGCGCTCCGGTTGCATCGCGATACCGGAGCCCACCAGCCACATGCCGATCAGGAACACTGCGAAGTAGGAGGTCGTCCAGCCTGCATGGGCGGCATCCTCGATCCAGCTCTCGGCACGCAGCGCCACCGCTTCCGCATAGCTCCCTGACGTCAGCACCCGGATCTGCCGAGCGCTGTTCTCCTGCACGTCCCGGTCTCGTTGCTCGGCTCGTTGCTGCTCCTGCGCGGTGGGTGGCGCGGAGGAATGCAGCTTCACCGCACCCGCCAGCGCGGCGGCGATCATGAAAATCGAAAACCAGGCGACGCCGAACTGCAGTGGCCTGCGCTCCGCGGGTTCACGCCGCTTCCATGCCATCCACGCCAGCAAGAGGAACTCGAACCCGAGCACGATGACGAAGACGAAATCGGAGATCTCGGAGGGACTCCCGGTGGCAAGCGCAACGATCGAAACCCCGATCGGGAGCAGCAAGCCCAGCGCAGCCAGCAGGCTCGGCGTCAGCAGCCATTCGCGGCCCAGGCGACGGAAGCGCAGATCGCCGCGGATATAGAGCCCGGACAGCCCGGCCATCAGCAACAGCGCCAGGTAGGAAAGCACTCCGGGATTCCGGAACAGCAGCGCCAGCAGCACCAGCGCGGCTGCGGCCAGCAGGCCATCGCGCAGCCTGCCCAGCAGCGCCAACAGCAGGAACAGCGCCGTGAAGGCGTAGCCGGTGAGGATATCGCCCTCCCAGATCAGGATTCCGTGGATCACGCCGAACAGCAACAGCAGCAAGGTGCGGCGCAGGTAGGTGCGGACAAAGCCGCGGCCTGCCACCGGCGCGCGCTCCAGCATCATCGCGAAGCCCATGCCGAACAGCAGCGAGAACAGGATCCAGAATTTGGTGCGCACGAGCAGGTAGATCAGCAGATCCGCGCCGCGGTCGATTCCGGTGCTTGCCGGATCGAGGCCCACGGACAGGGAGGCGTAAGCGCGATTGAACAGCTCCACGTTCATCAGCAGGATGCCCAGCAATGCGAAGCCGCGCAGGGCATCGATCCAGGGCAGCCGCTGGCGCGGCGGGGTGGGGCCGGCGGGTGCGGGCGCGGCGGGTGTGGACATGCTCGACCATCCTGCGTGTCGGGGCGTTGCGAATGCTCATGCTGGATGCGCGGCACCCGCTTGCCGAGCAAACGTCGGCCACCACGAAATCCGGTCAGGTCGGGAACGTCCCGCGCGAGAACGAGGACACCGGCCAGCGGCCGGCGTCCTGCTGCGCGCGGGAAGGCGATGCCTTACCAGATCTTCACCCGGTCCTCGGCCTTGAGATACAGCTTCTGCCCGTCCTGCACGTTGAACGCGGCATACCAGGCGTCGAGGTTGCGCACCGTCAGCGCGCGCCACTGGCCGGGGGCGTGCTCGTTGCCGACCACCTGCGCGCGCAGCGCGGCCTCGCGGGTCTTGGTGCGCCAGGCCTGAGCGAAGGCGATGAAGAAGCGCTCGTCCCCCGTCAGGCCGTCGATCACCGGCGCCGGCTTGCCGTCCAGCGACTTGTGGTAGGCGGCCAGCGCCGCCTGCAGGCCGGAGACATCGGCGATGTTCTCGCCCAAGGTCTGCTTGCCGTTGATGTGCAGGCCCGGCAGCGGCTCGTAGGCGTCGTACTGCGCGGCCAGCCGGTCGGCGGCCGCCTTGAAGTGGGCGGCGTCTTCCGGCGTCCACCAGTTGTGCAGGCGGCCCTGGGCGTCGAACTCGGCGCCGAGGTTGTCGAAGCCGTGGCTGATCTCGTGGCCGATGATCGCGCCGATCGCGCCGTAGTTGGCGGCCGCGTCGGCCTTGGGATCGAAGAACGGCGCTTCAAGGATGGCGGCCGGGAAGTTCATCGCGTTCTGCAGGGGCAAGTTGACCGCATTGACCGTCTGCGGGGTCATCCACCACTCGCCGGCGTCGGGCGCCTTGCCCAGCTTGGCGCGCTGGTGGCGGTACTCGAACTCCTCGGCGCGCAGCGCGTTGCCCAGCGCGTCGTCCGGCTTGATTTCGAGCGTCGCATAGTCGCGCCACGCGTCCGGATAGCCCACGCCCACGCGCATGGTTTCGGCTTTTTCCTTGGCGGTCTTCTTCGTTTCCGGCGACATCCAGGTCAAGCCATCCACGCCTTCGCGGAAGGCGGCGAGGATGTTCGACACCATTTTCTCGACTTCCGCCTTGGAACTGGCCGGGAAATACTGCCGGACATAGAGCTGGCCGACCGCGTCGCCGAGGTCGCGGTTGGTGGCCGCCAGCGCACGCTTCCAGCGATCGCGCTGGGCGGTGGTGCCGGCCAGTTGGGTGCCGTAAAAACCGAAGTTCAGGTCGGCATAGGGCTTGGGCAGCAGCGAGGCGTAGTGGTTGAGCGCGTGGAAGCGCAGGTAATCCTTCCACGCCGCCAGCGGCTGGCTGGCGACCAGCAGCGAGAGCTTGCGGATCGCCTCCGGCTGCCAGGCGATCAGGGTCTTCTGGTCCGCGAGTCCGGCCGCCGTGAAATAGGCGTTCCAGTCGATCCCGGGCGCGTGCTGCGCGAAGTCGGCGACCGGCCACGGATTGTTGGCCTTGTGGATGTCCTGGGTGTCGACGATCGGGGCCTGCGCCTGCGCGATGCGCATTTCCAGATCGAAGATGCTCTTGGCCTTGGCCTCCGCGTCGGGCGTGCCGGCCTGCTTGAGCAGCGCCAGGATGTAGGCCTTGTAGGCGTCGCGATTGGCGACCATCGCCGCATCGTTGGACAGGTAGTACTCGCGGTCGGGCATGCCCAGCCCGCCCTGCAGCAGATAGCCGAAGTTCTGCGAGTGATCGTCGAGGCCGGCGGCCACGAACAGGCCCAGCAGGTTTTCGGTATAGAAATTGGTCGCGTTGATCGGATCGACGTCGGCGCGCAGCGTGGAGCCGAGATAGCGCGACAGGCCCGAGAGGTCGTTGATGCCGTCGATGGCGTCGAGGCTGGGCTTGAGCGGCGTCAACCCGTTCGCCTCGATGGCGGCCTCGTCCATGAAGGCGGCGTAGTAATCGACGATCTTGCGTTCGTTGCTGCCGGCGGCCGGGTTCTCGCGCTGCAGGCCCTGCACGAGGTCGGACAGGCGCTTTTCGGCGCGCTCGAACACGGTGTAGAACACGCCGGTGCTGGCGCGGTCGGCGGGGATCTGGGTGGCTTCCTGCCAGCGGCCGTTGGCGAACGCGTAGAAGTCGTCGCCGGGCTTGACGCCCTTGTCCATGCCGGACAGGTCGATGCCGGCGGTCGGCGCCGCGGGGGCGGTCTGCGCCGAGGCCGGCGCGTTGGCCGAAGGCTTGCAGGCGACGAGGGTGACGCTGGCGACGGCGCACAGCAGGGCCAGCGCGAGCGGGGCGGGCCGGCGGATGGGATTCTTCATGGGCGGTTCCATGTCCAAGGGCGGTGGGGGCAGGATGAATCGCGCGGGAAACGGCGCCAGTGCCGATGGTTGGGCGTCGGCGTGACGCGATCTTAACCCCATCGTTGCCCTGGCTGCGGCACACTGCGACGCATCCAGCAGCGCAGCGGAGGGTTTCGATGGACAAGGACTTTTATCCCGTCACTCCGGAAGCGGCGGCCGCGGCCAACCTCGATCGCGCCGGCTACCAGCGCGAATATGCCGAATCGATGCAGGATCCGACCGCATTCTGGACCCGCCAGGCCAAACGCCTGGACTGGTACCGCTTCCCGACCCGGATCAAGGACGTCAGCTACGCGCCGGAGGACTTCCACATCCGCTGGTTCGCCGACGGCGAACTCAACGCCAGCGTCAACTGCCTCGACCGCCACCTGGCCGAGCGCGGTGACCGCGTCGCGCTGATCTTCGAGCACGACGACCCGGCGCTGCCGGCGGAGTCGATCACCTACCGCCAGCTGCACGCCCGCGTCTGCCGGCTCGCCAATGCGCTGCGCAATCTCGGCGTCGGCAAGGGCGACCGCGTCACCATCTACCTGCCGATGATCCCGGAGGCGGTGGTTGCGCTGCTGGCCTGCGCCCGCATTGGCGCGATCCACATGGTGGTGTTCGGTGGATTTGCGCCCAACTCCATCGCCGACCGCGTGGGCGACTGCGGCAGCAAGCTCATCATCACCGCCGACGAGGGCCTGCGCGGTGGCAAGCGCATCGCGCTGAAGGCCAACGTCGATGCCGCGCTCAAGTTGCCCGGTACGCAAAGCGTCGAAACGGTGCTGGTGGTGCGCCACACCGGCGGCGCGGTGGACATGCAGATGCCGCGCGACCGCTGGTACGACGCCGTGGTCGACGGCCAGCCGGACACCTGCGAGCCCGAGCGCATGAACGCCGAGGATCCGCTGTTCATCCTCTACACCTCCGGCAGCACCGGCAAACCCAAAGGCGTGCTGCACACCACCGGCGGCTACCTGCTGTGGTGCGCCTACACCCACGCGCTGAGCTTCGACCTCAAGGACGACGACGTCTACTGGTGCACCGCCGACATCGGCTGGGTGACCGGCCACAGCTACATCGTCTACGGCCCGTTGGCCAATGGCGGCACCGAGGTATTGTTCGAAGGCGTTCCCAACTACCCGGATTTCTCGCGCTTCTGGCAGGTGGTCGACAAGCACCGGGTCAGCATCTTCTACACCGCGCCGACCGCGATCCGTGCGCTGATGCGCGAGGGCGACGGCCCGGTGAAGGCGACCTCGCGCACGAGCCTGCGCGTGCTCGGCAGCGTCGGCGAGCCGATCAACCCCGAGGCCTGGCGCTGGTACCACGACGTGGTGGGCGACGGCCGCTGCCCGGTGGTCGATACCTGGTGGCAGACCGAAACCGGCGGGACTCTGATCAGCCCGATCCCCGGCGCCAGCGACCTCAAGCCCGGCTCGGCCACGCGCCCGCTGCCGGGCGTGCGTCCTGGGCTGGTCAACACCGAAGGCCGCCTGCTCGAAGGCGAGGCCGAGGGCAACCTGGTCATGCTCGACTCCTGGCCCGGACAAATGCGCACCGTCTACGGCGACCACCAGCGCTTCATCGACACCTACTTCAAGACCTACCCCGGCATGTACTTCAGCGGCGACGGCTGCCGCCGCGATGCCGACGGCTTTTACTGGATCACCGGTCGGGTGGATGACGTCATCAACGTCTCCGGTCACCGGATCGGCACCGCCGAGGTGGAAAGCGCGCTGGTGCTCCACCCGAAGGTGGCGGAGGCCGCGGTGGTCGGCTTCCCGCACGACCTCAAGGGCCAGGGCATCTACGCCTACGTCACCCTCAAGGCCGGGGAAACGGAAAGCGACGATCTGCGCAAGGAGCTGATCGCCTGGGTGCGCAAGGAAATCGGCCCGATCGCCACGCCCGATTTCCTGCAGTGGGCGCCGGGCCTGCCCAAGACCCGCAGCGGCAAGATCATGCGCCGCATCCTGCGCAAGATCGCCGAGAACGAGCCGGAAAAGCTGGGCGATACCACCACGCTGGCCGATCCGTCGGTGGTGGATTCGCTGGTGAGGAACCGGAGGGACGCGTAGGGGTGGCGCACGCCTGGGTCCCTCGCGGCCCGCCCCGGCGGTATCCACGGCGCGCGCTTTCCCGCACAATTCCGGTCTGCGAACTTTCGAAGCGGCCCTTCCCCCGGATCGCGATGCTGGCCTACGTCTACAAAAGCCTGCGCAAGCCCGACACCTACGTGTACCTGGCCGAGCGCGACGGTTTCACCCGGTTGCCCGAGCCGCTGCGCAGCCAGATGGGTGCGCTGCGGTTCGTGCTGGAAGTCGATCTGGTGCCGAACCGCAAGCTGGCCAGCGAAGACCCCGAGGTGGTGCGCGCCAACCTGTCCGGACGCGGCTTCCACATCCAGTTCCCGCCGACCGTGGACGATCCGATGACGTCCGACTGGGGCACCGATGGCTGAGCGCTCGCCCGCCCTCGCGGTCGGACTGCTGCTGCTGGCGCTGGTTCTGGCCGGCGCCGGCTGGCTGGATCCGCGTGCGGCCGCGGTGCTGGTCTGGATGGCGCAGATTCCGGCTGCGCTGGGTGTCGCCCTGCTGCGCCGCAGCCGCAGCCACGCCAACCTGTGGGCCGATGCCGGTCGGCTGACGCTGCTGTGGGGCGGGGGTTTCCTGCTCGCGGGCGCGCTGCTGGCCTGGCCGCTGTGGCAGCTTGACGCCGCCCCCTCGCTGGGCGGTGCGCTGGCGCTGGGGGGAATGGCGGGCATCGTTCTGGTAGTGCTATGGACCGGATGGCCGCGCTGGCTGCTGCTGGAACGTCGCGGCGGCAGCGCCGCCGATCGCCACCGCGAAGAACAGGTTCAAGAGCGCGCCGCCTGGAGCGGTCTGCTGCAGGTGGCACTGCCCGCCTTCATGGTTCTTGCCGGCGGCCTGCTGCTGGCCTGGCCAGAGCTGCTGACCGGCAGCGTGCGCGCCGGCGGCAGCGCCTTTTACGCCCTGCTGGTGCCGATGCTGCACTTCGCCCTGCAGTCGGCGCCGGCCGCCCAAGCGCCGCTGGGGCTGCCGTCGTGCGGCCTGCCGGTGGTCGATCTGGTATTGCCGGAGGCGCCAACCAAGGAAGAAGCGACTGCCGTCGACGC
>NZ_JAMQHN010000082.1 GCF_025993755.1 Thermomonas sp.
CCTCGCCGCGCAGGGCGGCGGCGCGCAGGCAGGGCACCGCGAAATCGGGGGTGCCCGCGAAGACGATGCGCATGGCGTCAGGCCGCGTTGCGCTTGGCCTTGAGCAGCTTCTTGCGCACCATCTCGCGCTTGAGCGGGCTGAGGTAATCGACGAACAGCTTGCCGATCAGGTGGTCCATCTCGTGCTGGATGCACACCGCCAGCAGGCCGCCGGCCTCCAGCGTGAACGGCTGGCCGTGGCGATCCAGCGCCTCGACCGTGATGGTGGCCGACCGGGTGACGTCGGCGAAGATGTTCGGAACCGACAGGCAGCCTTCCTGATAGACCTGATCGCCGTCGCGGGCGGTGATCTTCGGGTTCACGAACACCTGCGGCGCGTCGTGTTCCTCGCTCACGTCGATCACCATGAAGCGCTTGTGGACGTCGACCTGGCTGGCGGCCAGCCCGATCCCCGGCGCCTGGTACATGGTTTCGAACATGTCGTCGATCAGGGTCTGGAAGGCCGGCGTGGCCAGATCGGCGGGATCGACCTCGGCCGCGCGGGTGCGCAGGCGGGGATCGGGAAATTCGAGGATCGGAAGCAGTGCCATGGGGATGAAGTCCGCAAAATCGGGCAAAATCGGGCCGATTCCGGCCCCGTCCCGAGGATTGTAGCGAAGCGAACCTGCACGGACGCTTGCCAGATGTGCCGGAATGTGAGCTATATTGACGCAGCTTGGGGAGCTTTTGCGAAACGCAGCGGGGAGATAGCGACCATGTTTGATCGGGTTTCCAACTTGGCGCACGCCAATGCGCCACGCCTGCGCGGCCTGCGCACGGTGCTGGTGGCGGCGATGCTGACCGTGGCCACGTTGGCCACGGCGGTCGAAGTGCGCGGCGACCATCCGGACCATTACGTCGTCAAGCGCGGCGACACGCTTTGGGACATCGCCGGGCGCTTCCTGCGCAAGCCGTGGCTGTGGCCGGAGATCTGGCAGGCCAATCCGCAGATCAAGAACCCGCACCTGATCTATCCGGGCGACGTGATCAGCCTGGCGTATCTGGATCGGGTGGCGGTGCAGGAAGGTCCGCGCAGCGAGGCGCCGGTCAATGCCGTGCCGCTGTCCGAGGTCGAGCCGTTCCTGAAGGATCTGCGGGTGGTGCCGGAAATCGACAGCCTGCCCTACGTGGTCGGTCTGGAAGACAACCGGATGCGCGGCATCCAGGGGCACGTCGCCTACATCCGCGGACTGGAAAGCGCCCAGCCCGGCCAGCGCTATCTCGTGGTGCGGGCGCAGAAGCGCTACCGGATGATCAACAACACCGGCAGCTGCTGCGACCAGTTCGACGCCCGCGACCTCGATTCGCGCGGCCGGATTGCCGTCGGCCTGAGCGACGGTTCGCTGTGGGATACCCCGCTGTACGTCAACCACGGCACCGAGTTGCTCGGTTACGAGCTGATGACCCAGACCACCGCCACCGTCACCCGCGGTGCCTCCGGCCCGGACCAGCTGGTCACCCTGCTGCTGGATTCGGAAGGGCGTGACGTGCGCGTCGGCGACCGGATCATTCCGGTCGAGGCGCAGACCTACGACCTGCAGTTCTTCCCGCATCCGCCCAAGCAGCACAGCGCCTATGGCCGTCTGAGCGTGATGGCGGTGGCCGACGGCTACCGCAGCGGCGGCACCCACGACGTGATCGCGATTTCCGGCGGCGCCCGCGAAGGCATCGACAACGGCACCGTGTTCTCGATCTGGCGCCGCGGCGACCGCACCGTGGATCGGGTTCGCGCCGACCTCGATCGCGATCCCGGAATGACCCCGTCCCAGAACCACGTCCGCCTGCCCGACGAGTTTGCCGGCCATGCGATGGTGTTCAAGACCTTCGACAACATCAGCTACGCGCTGGTGATGAACAGCGTGAAGCCGACGATGGTGGGCTACGAGTTGAAGGATCCGGACGCGACGGAGTAAGGCTCCGGGCGAGACCCGGAAATCCCGGAAATTCCGGAAAATTCCGATGTGGATTTGCAACGGCGCCCTAGGGCGCCGTTGCCGTCTGCGTGGAATGCTTTTCCCATGCGCTCCCCCAGCCCCCCAAGCCTTCGTGCCGATCCCGAACCCCTGCTGCGGCTGTTGCTGAGCGGTGCCAGCGCCAGGGCCGTGCGCCGTCTCCTGGATGCAAGCGGGGATCCCGGGGCGGCCATCGCCGCCGGCCGCGGGACGTGGTCCGCGCAGGGACTGGACGATGCCGCCTGCGCGGCCATCGTCCGCCCCGACGCCCGCGCGCTGGCGCGCTGCCTGCGCTGGCTGGAAGCGGGCGGGCACGCGCTGATCGGCTGGCACGATCCCGCCTATCCGCCCCTGCTGCGCGAAATCGGCGCGCCCCCGGCGGCGCTGTTCGTGGCCGGCGACCCCGCCTTGCTCTGGCATCCCGCCATTGCCGTGGTCGGCAGCCGCGCCGCCACCGCGGGCGGACGCGCCAACGCCGCGGCGTTTTCCGCCGCGCTGGCCGACGCCGGCCTGTGCGTCACCAGCGGGCTGGCGGCGGGCATCGACGCCTGCGCGCACGCCGCCGTGCTGGACGTCGGCGGCCCCACCGTCGCGGTGCTGGGCACCGGGCCGGACGTCGTCTATCCGCGCGGCAACCGGAGGCTGATGGAGGCCATCGCCGACGCCGGCGCCGTGGTGACCGAGCATCCGCCGGGAACGCCGGCGCTGCGGTCGCATTTCCCCGGGCGCAACCGGATCATCGCCGGACTGGCTCTGGCGACGCTGGTGGTCGAAGCGGCGCAGCGCTCCGGCGCGCTGATCACCGCCCGTCTGGCGGCCGATGCCGGTCGCGAGGTGTTTGCCATCCCCGGGTCGATCCACAACCCGATGGCGCGCGGCTGCCATCGCCTGATCCGCGACGGCGCGGCGTTGGTGGAAAGCCCGGAAGAGATCCTCTCCAGCCTCGCCGAACAGGTGGCGACGCTGGCGGGCAGCCAACGCCAACGGCTGTGGAACGGAGCCGGGACAAGGCAGCCGCTGGAGGCCCTGCTCGCCTTGCCCGACTACAACATCTTGTGGAATGCCATTGGACACGACCCAACTTGTATGGATGAACTGGTGGCGCGCACTGGATTGACGGCGGCCCGGGCCTCGTCCATGCTGCTGGAACTGGAGTTGGAGGGGCATGTCGTTGCCGAACACGGCCGCTACAGCCGAAGTGCGGTTCGGGTATCCGCGGCCCGAGACTGAGCACCCCGCATTCCGGGCTCCCGAAGGCACGGTCAGGGCGGGCGAAGGGCGCAATCGCGTCGGCGCGGCGGCGCGTTGCAAGCAATCCCAATCGAGGCGAGGAGGATCGGCGTGAAGGAAAGCATCCTTGATGTCCTGCTCTACCTGTTCGAGCACTACTTCGCGGTTGGCGAAACGCTGCAGGACGAGTTGGCCGCGCCGACCAGGAACGATCCGCTGATCGGCGAACTGCAGCACGCGGGCTTCTCGCCGGCGGAGATCCGCAGCGCCTTCGACTGGCTGGACGCGCTGGCGCAGCAGCGGCCGGCGGCGCAGCCGGCCAGCCACCGCGGCCCGACCCGCGTCTTCCATCCCAGCGAGCTGGACAAGCTGGATGTCGAAGCCCGCGGCTTCCTGCTGTATCTTGAGCAGCAGGGGGTGCTGGGCGCCGAGCAGCGCGAGTTGGTGCTGGATCGCGCGCTGGCGCTGGATCTGGACGAGGTGGGGCTGGACGACCTCAAGTGGGTGGTGCTGATGGTGCTGTTCAACCAGCCCGGCAGCGAAGCCGCTTACGCCTGGATGGAAACCCAGATGTATCTGGACGAACCGGAGCCGGTGCACTGAGATACCGGACAGCGGGAGAGGGCATGACTGACTGGTATTACTCCACCGGCGGTACCGAACAGGCCGGTCCGGTGTCGGAACAGCAATTGATCGGCCTGTTCCAGTCGGGCCAGATCGCGCCGGAGACCCTGGTCTGGCGCGAAGGGCAAGCCAACTGGCTGCCGCTGCGGCGTTTTTTCGATGAGCTCAGACTTCAGGAGTCGGCGCCCCGGCAAGTCGAAGCGCCGCCTGCAGAGCCGGTTCCGCCGCCGCCTGAACTGCCGCCGGAACCGGCTCCGCCGCCGCAATACACGTCGGAACATGCCTCGGTGCTGGGAAGGCAGGCGGCAACGGCCCCGGCGAAACCCTCGGGGATGTCCGGCTGCGCGATTGCGGCGATCGTGCTGGCCGTGGTGGGCCTGCTGCTGCTGGGCGTACTGGCCGCGATCGCCATCCCGGCGTACCAGGATTACGTGCGCAGAAGCGACGTCGTGGCCGCCTGGGCCTCGGGCAAAGCGGCACGGACTGCCATACCCGAGTATCTCGAAGACAAAGGGCAATGCCCGGAAAACGGAAGCGAGGGCTTCAAGTCGGCCGCGGACTATGCCGACGCGCGGGTGGAAGCAATCCGTTTCGGAAGTTTCGAAAACGATCGCTGCGGCCTGGAGGTCGAGCTGAAAGGCAACGGCCTGGATGGCCACAAACTGTGGATGGTGTACGACGCCGAGGGTGATCGGTGGACTTGCAGCTCGGACCTGCGGGACAGGTGGCTGCCGGCCGACTGCAAGGGCGGCTGACGCCGGTTTCCCGCGCCCGGCTTCGGGCATACTTCGGGTTCCCGTTCCAATCTTGCGTGATCGAATCCATGGCCCAGTGGCATTACGCCGACCGCGACCGGCAGCAGCATGGACCCGTCGATGAAGCCGAACTGCGGCGCCTGTTCCGCGCCGGCGAGATCCGGCGCGACACCCTGATCTGGAATCCGGGCCTGCCCCAGTGGCAGCCGCTGGGCGATTTCGCCAATGAACTCGGCCTGCAGGAAACGGATTCGCCCTACGCTCCGCCGACCGCCGAAGTGCTGCGCGACGAGGTGGTGGTGCATGGCGGCGATGTCGTCTATGCCGGGTTCTGGAAGCGCACGGCCGCCTACGTCATCGATTCCATGATCGCCGGCATCGTCAGCGGTCTCCTCGGCGGACTGGTGGGCGGGGTGATGGGCGCCTTCCTTCTCAATGGCGCGAATCTGGCCGGAAACTCGAGCGGTTTCATCCTCATCCAGGTGGTGAGCAACCTCATCGGCATCGCTATCGGAGTGGCGTATTTCGCCGGATTCCATTCCTCGGCGTCGATGGCCACGCTGGGCAAGATGGCGATCGGCATCAAGGTCGTGCGCAGCAACGGCGAACGGATCGGTTTCCTGCGCGGAATGGGCCGTTATTTCGCGTTGTTCGTGAGCGGAATCACGCTGGGGATCGGGTTTTTCATGGCCGGGTTCACCGAGCGCAAGCGCGCCCTGCACGACATGATTTGCGATACCCTGGTGGTCGACAAATGGGCGTTTACCGAGCACCCGGAGCTGCAGCGGCGCGAGCTGGGAGCGGTGACCGTCGTGGTGCTGGTGCTGTTCGCGCTGTTGCTCCTGCTCGTGCTGGTCGCGATCGGCGCCGCCGCGGTGATGACCGCCAGAACGATGCACTGAGGGCCGCCGGAACCCGGCCCGAGGCGGTCCATCCGCCGGCCGGAAATCGCCCGAGGCTTGACACGGGGTCTGCATCCGTGATTCCACTATAAGAGCGCCCGGGGCTCCGCCTCGGGCGTTGGCTTCTTCGGCAAGGGCCGCAGCGAGCCGTGACCCCCTCCGGAATTTTGCGTTGCCATGGCCAAGAACCTGCTCATCGTCGAATCGCCCGCCAAGGCCAAGACGATCAACAAATACCTCGGCAAGGACTTCACCGTCCTGGCCAGCTACGGCCATGTCCGCGATCTGGTGCCGAAGGAGGGCGCGGTGGATCCGGCGCACGGTTTCGCCATGCGCTACGAGACCATCGAAAAGAACGAGAAGCATGTCGAGGCGATCGCCAAGGCGGCGCGCGCCGCCGAACGCGTCTTCCTCGCCACCGACCCGGACCGCGAGGGCGAGGCGATCAGTTGGCACATCGCGGAGATCCTCAGGGAGCGCGGCCTGGCCGACCGTCCGCTGCAGCGCGTGGTGTTCACCGAGATCACGCCGCGCGCGATCCGCGCCGCCATCGAGGCGCCGCGCGGCATCGCGTCCGATCTCGTCGATGCGCAGCAGGCGCGGCGCGCGCTGGACTACCTGGTCGGCTTCAACCTGTCGCCGGTGCTGTGGCGCAAGATCAAGGCCGGGCTGTCGGCCGGGCGGGTGCAGTCGCCGGCGCTGCGGATGATCGTCGAGCGCGAGGAGGAGATCGAGGCCTTCATTGCCCGCGAGTACTGGACCATCGAGGCCGAGTGCGCGCACCCGACGCAGGCGTTCACCGCCAAGCTGGTCAAGCTGGACGGCCACAAGTTCAGTGCCGATACCGGCAAGCTCGAGTTCAGCCTGACCGAGGGCACCAGCGCCGAGGCGGCGCGGCTGCGCATCCAGCAGGCCGCGCAGGGCGCGCTGCACGTCACCGACGTTGCCAGCAAGGAGCGCAAACGCCGGCCGGCGCCGCCGTTCACCACCTCGACCCTGCAGCAGGAGGCCGCGCGCAAGCTCGGCTTCACCACCCGCCGCACCATGCAGGTGGCGCAGAAGCTCTACGAGGGCGTGGCGATCGGCGCCGAGGGCACGGTGGGCCTGATCAGCTACATGCGTACCGATTCGGTGCACCTGTCGCAGGAAGCGCTGGACGAACTGCGCGACGTGATCGCGCGCGATTTCAGCTTCGATGCGCTGCCCGACAAGCCCAATTTCTACCAGACCAAATCGAAGAACGCGCAGGAAGCCCACGAGGCAATCCGCCCGACCTCGGCGCTGCGCACCCCGCGGCAGGTCGCGGCCTTCCTCGGCGACGACGAGCGCCGGCTCTACGAGCTGATCTGGAAGCGCGCGGTGGCCTGCCAGATGATCCCGGCGACCCTGAACACGGTGACGGTCGACCTTGCCGCCGGCCACGAGCACGGCTTCCGTGCCAGCGGCACCACGGTGGTGGTGCCCGGCTTCCTCGCGGTCTACGAGGAGGGCAAGGACGGCAAGGGCAAGGACGACGAGGACGAGGGCCGCAAGCTGCCGCCGATGCAGCCGGGCGACCGGGTACCGCTGGCGCGCGTGCACGCCGACCAGCACTTCACCCAGCCGCCGCCGCGCTTCACCGAAGCCGCGCTGGTCAAGGCGCTGGAAGAGTACGGCATCGGTCGACCGTCGACCTACGCCGCGATCATCCAGACCCTGCTCGGCAAGCAGTACGCGGTGCTCGAAGGCCGCGCCTTCAAGCCCACCGACATCGGCCGCGCGGTGAGCAAGTTCCTGTCCAGCCACTTCACCAACTACGTCGACTACGACTTCACCGCCCGTCTGGAAGACGAGCTGGATGCCGTCAGCCGCGGCGAGGAGGACTGGATTCCGCTGATGGAGAAGTTCTGGGGCCCGTTCAAGGCCCTGGTCGAGCAGAAGAAGGACAGCCTCGACAAGACCGACGCCGGCTCGGTGCGGGTGCTGGGCAGCGATCCCGACAGCGGCAAGCCGGTCAGCGCGCGCATCGGCCGCTTCGGTCCGCTGGTGCAGATCGGCACCGCCGACGACGAGGAGAAGCCGCGCTTCGCCTCGCTGCGCCCGGGCCAGAGCATCTACAGCATCAGCCTGCCCGAGGCGCTCAAGCTGTTCGAGATGCCGCGCCGGCTGGGCGTCGACACCCACGGCGAGGAGATCAGCGTCGGCATCGGCCGCTTCGGGCCGTTCGCGCGTCGCGGCGGCACCTACGCCTCGCTGAAGAAGGAAGACGATCCCTACACCATCGACCTGGCGCGCGCGATTTTCCTGATCGAGGAAAAGGAAGAGATTGCGCGCAACCGCATCATCAAGCAGTGGCCGGATCAGGACGTGCAGGTGCTCAACGGCCGCTTCGGACCGTACCTGTCGGACGGTAAGTTGAACGGAAAGATCCCGAAGGATCGCGAGCCGTCCTCGCTGACACTGGAAGAAGCGCTCAAGCTGCTGGAAGAAACCGGCAAGCCGGCGCGGCGCGGGTTTGCCGCCAGGAAGGCGGTGAAGAAAACCGCGACCCGGAAGTCGGCGGCGAAGAAAGCGCCCGCCGAAAAACCGGCGAAAAAGGCAGCGAAGAAGACAACGGGCAGAAGGCCTGCCGCGAAGAAAGCGCCCAAGGCCAAGTCGCCGCGCCCGCTGTCCGGCGGCGTCGAGCCCGCCAAGTCGCTGCTGACTTCGGCACAGGTGACGCCCGGCAGGAAGCGCGTGGTGAAAAAAACTGCGGCACCGTGATTTTCCGGCGCTGGGTCCGGGCGCGCATTGCTACAAGAGTCGCTGGCGTGAAATTGCACAACGGGCAATGCCCAAGGGGGGAATCATTCGCATGAATGGCATTTCCGCTGTCCTTGCAGCGCTCCGCAGCGGCGGCGTCATTGCTTACCCCACCGAAGGCGTCTGGGGGCTCGGCTGCGATCCGCGCAACGAGGCGGCGGTGCTGCGTCTGCTGGTACTCAAGCAACGCGATGTCGGCAAGGGCCTGATCCTGATCGCGGGAAACGAGGCGCAGATTGCGCCCTTCATCGACACCGCAGCGCTGACCGCCGCGCGGCTGGCCGAGGTGCGCGCCAGCTGGCCGGGGCCGAACACCTGGATCGTTCCGGCGTCGGCCGCCGCGCCGCGCTGGATCACCGGCGACCACGATGGCATCGCCGTACGGGTGACGGCGCATCCGCAGGTCGTCGCGCTGTGCGACGGCTTCGGCGGCGCGCTGGTTTCCACCAGTGCCAACATCGCCAGCGAACCCGCGCCGCGTCGGCGCGAGGAACTCGATCCGCGCATCCTCGCCGGCGTGGATGCGGTCGGTGCGGGCGAGACATCGGGCCGCGCGCAGCCCAGCACCATCCGCGATGCGCGCAGCGGAGCCGTGCTGCGCTGAAATCGGGCAGGAATTCCATCCATCGCGCACGGCGTAGCCTTGAATCCCGTTGACCGCGCGTTGAACGCGGATCGCGCCCGGGGTTTCCCCGGACTGCCGGACAACGCAAGATAGGGCGGTGCGCAGCTTGAATCCCATCGCCCCCGGTCTGCTCCTGACCGCCTGCTTCCTGTTGTCGGCGGCGTCGCCGGTGGCGGCGCAGGAAACCGTTTTCTACAAATGCACCGATGCCCAGGGCAACGTGACGGTGCAGAACGGCACGCCCTGCGGCGCCGGCATGAAGCAGGAAATCCGGCGGGTGGGCGCGCTGCCGACCGTGCCGGTGCCGGCGCAACGCGCGCCGGAGCCCGAGCCGGCGCCACCGCCGCCGGCCTATGGCGAGTTCGTGCTGGTTGCCGGGCCCAACATGGCGCGTCATCCGGCGCCTGAAGCAGCCGAGTTGCCGCTGCCGCCGGCGCTGTTCCAGTGCACGACCTGGGACGGCAACACCTATTTCGGCGAGACCGCCACGCCCGACCCGCGCTGCGCGCCGCTGCAGGTGGTGGGAATCGACGGCAGCGCAGCCATGGGCATGGGCCAGGCCTGCGAGATGCGCCAGGACACCTGCACCGCGATCCCCGAAGACCAGCTGTGCGCGGCCTGGTACCGCCGGCTCGATGAAGCGGAGTTCAAGCTGCGCTATGCCACCCCGTCCGATCGGCGCGCGCGCGAAGCCGAACGGGCGGAGTTCGCGGGGAAAATCCGCGCCAGCCGCTGTTCGCCGGATGCGCCGGAGAAGCCGGCAACGCCGGCTCCTGCGCCAGTGCCGTAAGCTTCCCGCTGGATCCCGGATACGGATAACGATGGATAGCGGCGGCCTGGAACTCGCGCTGGTCTTCCTGCTGGCTGCCGTGCTGGCGGTGCCGCTGTTCAAGCGCTTCGGCTTCGGGGCCATTCTTGCCTACCTCGCCACCGGCGTTTTGCTGGGCCCGCACGAGCTGGCGTTGGTGCGCGACCCGAGCCGGGTGCTTGCGGCCAGCGAAATCGGCGTTGTCATGCTGCTGTTCGTGATCGGGCTGGAGCTGTCGTTGCCGCGGCTGGTCCTGATGCGCAAACCGATCTTCGTCGTCGGTGGCCTGCAGGTGCTGCTGTGCGGCGCAGCCTTGGGTGGACTGGCGCTGTTGGCGGATCTGGGCTGGCGGGCGGCGCTGGTGGTGGGGCTGGGACTGGCGCTGTCGTCCACGGCGGTCGGGCTGCAGCTGCTGGCCGAGCGCAAGCAACTGGCGAGCGAGCACGGGCGGCTGGCGTTCGCGATCCTGCTGTTCCAGGATCTGGCCGCAATCCCGCTGCTGGCCGCGATTCCGCTGCTGGGGAAAGCCAAGGCCACGGGCCTGGGCTGGGATGAGGTGCTGCGCGCGGTGGCGGTAATCGCTGCGCTGGTGATCGGCGGGCGCTACCTGCTGCGGCATCTGTTCCGGGTGATCGCCCGGACCGACCTGCCCGAGGTCTTCACCGGCGCGGCGCTGCTGGTGGTGCTCGGCAGCGTCTGGTTGATGCAGCGGGTGGGCCTGAGCGCGGGCCTGGGCGCGTTCCTCGCCGGCGTGCTGCTGGCGGAGTCGGAATACCGGCACGAGCTCGAAGCGCAAATCAAACCGTTCGAAGGTTTGCTGCTCGGGCTGTTCTTCATGGCCGTGGGCATGGGCATCGACGTTCATCGGATTCTTTCCGAACCCCTGCTGATCGCCGGCGGCGTGGGGGCTTTGCTGCTGGTCAAGACGGTGCTGCTGTTCGGCCTCGGCCTGCGGCCGGGGCGGCTGCGCCCGCGCAGCGCCTTCCTGATGGCCGGCGTGCTCGCGCTGGGTGGCGAATTCGCCTTCGTGGTGTTCGATGAAGCGGCGCGGGTGAAGCTGCTGGATCAGGCGACCCACGACCGCCTGATCGCGATCGTCGGCCTGTCGATGGCGCTCACGCCGCTGCTGCTGATGCTGGCCGGCAAGCTGCTTCCGGTCGATCGCGTGCAGGAAAAACCGTTCGACGCGATCCCCGCCGACCGCCATCCGCAGGTGCTGGTGGCGGGGTTCGGTCGCTTCGGCCAAATCGTGGCGCGCCTGCTGCGGGCGCAGGGCATTCCCTTCATCGCCATCGATCCGGACATCGAACAGGTCAACCTGTCGCGCAGCATGAGCAGCGACCAGATCTACTACGGCGATCCCACCCGGATGGCGCTGCTGCGCTCGGCCGGGGCGGAGCGGATCAAGGTCTTCGTGGTGGCGATCAACGGCGTCGAGGCCAGCCTGCGGATGGTGCGGCTGGTGCGCAAGCATTATCCGAAGGCGCGGGTGTTCGCGCGTGCGCGCAACCGGCAGCACGCCTGGCAACTGGTGGACATGGGCGCCGAGGCGCTGCGCGAGACCTACGGCAGCAGCCTGGAGATGGGGCGCGAGGTGCTGGTCGCGCTGGGAATGGAACGCACGCAGGCGGAAACCCGGATGCGGCGGTTCCGGGAATGGGACGAAGCGCTGCTGGAGCAGCAGCGAATGCTGCAGGACGACGAGGACGCGCTGCTGCAGGCCACTCGCGACGCCCGCAAGGAACTCGATGACCTGTTCGGGGACGACGCGGCCGCCGCGCATCCGAAGGGCAGTGGCTGAGTCGAACCGCGTCGTCGCCTTGCGACGGGATCGCTTGCTGCTCAGTCGCGCAGAAAGCGCGCCAGCGGCACGTCGGAGGTCTTGGCGTGTCCGCTCGGCGCCAGTTCGGCGGCCACATCGACATAGCCGCGCAGCAGCGCCAGCTCGCGCGGAGTGCGGTCGAGGGCGTCGCGCTGGTCGGGATCGGCGCCGGCGCGCAGCAGCGCGCGCGCGACCCGCACCAGGCCGTGCAGACCGGCCAGATGCAGCGGGCCGTAGCCGCGCGGATCGCGCACGTCGAGGCGGACATCCTCGTCCAGCAGGCGCTCCATGCCGGCCAGCAGCACGTCTTCGCTGCTTGGCGTGCCGGGTTCGGCACGCGCGCCCAGCAGCAGCAGCAGCGGCGTGGTGCCGTCCAGCGCGGCGCGGTCGGCATCGGCGCCGGCCAGCAGCAGGCCGTCCAGCAATGCCAGCAAGCGACTGCGGTCGCGTTCGGTGAAGCCATAGAGGGCCGCGCAGTGCAGTGCCGTCAGGCCCTGCGCATCGCTGGCGCGCAGATCGGCGCCGGCGTGCAGCAGCCGCGCTGCCACCTCAGGCAGGCCCAGCGCCGCCGCCAGCATCAGGACCGTGACGTCGCCGGGCAGGCGCTGTTCCAGGTTGCAGTCCGATTGCAGCAGGCGTTCGACGATGGCGATGTGGCGCCGGCTGACCGCCGCGGACAGCGGGGTGGCGCCGGTTCGGGCCGCGATCCGCGGGCTGGCGCCACGAGCGAGCAGGAATTCGACCAGCGCCGCGTGGCCGTCGCCGGCGGCGCGCAGCAGGGCAGTGCAGCCTTGCGCGTCGGTGGCGTCGATCGGGAAGCCGAGTTCGAGCAGGCGTTCGACCGCGTCCTGGTCGCCGGCGATCGCGGCCGCCGGCAGGTCGGAGGCGACCAGCGGGCGGTGCGGCAGTCGCCAGCCGTGCCAGTCCAGCCACGAGGCGAGGTCGCTGCGGCCGCTGGACAGGGCCAGCCCCAAGGGCGTCTGGCCGTCGCCTGCACGCCGGTCGGGGGAGGCGCCGGCGGCGATGAGCAGTTTGACCGCGGCCAGATCGCCGCGATTGGCGGCCGCGTGCAGGGGGCTGTGCCCGCGAGCGTCGCAGCCGTCGGGCGCCACGCCCAGCGCCAGCAGCCGGCGCGCCAGCGCCAGCCAGCCCAGTTGCACGGCCAGCAGCAGGGTCGGTTCGCTGTTCGCGCTGGTGCCGAAAGGATCGGCGCCGCGTTCCAGCAGTTCGCAGGCAAAGGCTTCCGCATCCGGGCCGGCTTTCCCGGCGCGGCTGGCGGCGAGGAAACGGGCCAGGCTCGAGGCGCCGGCGGGCGAGCCGCGGTGCGCAAACAGCAGTTCCAGTGCGGGGATGCCGGCTTCGCCACGGGCCAGAGCGGCCGACACGGGGGCCTGCGCCTCGCGTGCCTCCGGATCGGCACCGTGCCGCAGCAGCCAGCCAAGGATGCGCGGCATCGCCATCAGTTCGGGATCCGCCAGCAGCAGGCTCAGGTCTCCGGGCGCCAGTCGCGCCAGCAGCGGATCCAACGCCGTCGTTGGCGCCTCTTCCAGCAGCGCCGCGCGCAACAGCGGCAGCGGCGGCAGCTCGGGCTCGGGTTCTGGCGATGCGGCTTCAAGCTCCGGACTGGCTTCCGATGGTGCGCTCCGCGGGTCGAGCAGGGCCGCCAGTCGCCAGCGTCCGGCTTCCTGCGCGAGCGCCAGCGCGCTGCGCCCTTCGCTGTCGGGGCGGGCGGGATCCAGCCCCAACGCCAGCAGGCGCTGGACGAGTTCGGCGGCGGTCACTTCCGCCAGACAGGCGTGGTGCAGCGCGCCTGCGCCCTGGGAATCCACGGCATTCGGGTCGGCGCCGGCGGAAAGCAGCACTTCGAGCACGCCCGGCGCGCCGGCGCGGGCGGCGTCCAGCAGCGGCGTGCGACCGTCGGCGTCGGCCAGCGCCGGGTCGGCGCCCGTATCCAGCAAGGTTCGGCAAATGGCCGCGTGACCGGCGGCAGCGGCTTCGTGCAGCGCCGTCCGGCCGCGCGCATCCACCGCATTGATCCGAGCCTTGCTGCGCAGCAACAGCTGCACCCCGACGGGATCGTCGTCCTCGCAGCCTGCCGCCGACAGCAATGCCGGCTGGCCGCCGGTCGGCTCCGGCCTGGCGCCGCGCTCCAGCAGGAATTTCGCCAGCCGCCAGTTGCCGCTGGCGCAGGCGCTGCCCAGCGGCGAGATGCCGTCGGCGTTGAGCGCGTCGATGTCGGCGCCGGCGTCGCGCAGCAGCGCGGCCACGCCCGGATCCGAGCTGCGCGCGGCGTGGTGCAGCGGGGTGTTTCCTTCGGCGTCGGCGGCGTGGACATCGGCACCGTTGGCGAGCAGGGTCATGACCGCCTCGGGTCGCCCGTGCCAACTGTCGCGGGTGGCGGCCAGCAGCGGATTGAGTCCGCCATCCAGCGCATTCACGTCCACCCCGCGTGCGATCAGGGCGCGCAGCAGGCGCAGGTCGGGCAGGACCGCGGCCAGCACGGCGAGGCTGCGGCGGTCGCGGGCGTCGGACTCGGCCGGAAGCGCGGGATCGGCGCCGGCTTCGAGCAGCTCGAGCGCGCGATCGACCCGGCCGCGGCGCGCGGCGGCGTACAGTTCGACGGTCAGGGCCGCGGCGTCGGGCGCCGATCCGGCTGCAGGGGTGGCTGCCGCCGGCGGGGTTTCAGAAACGTTGGCCGCATCCAACGACGGCGACGCGTCGACGGCAGTC
>NZ_JAMQHN010000083.1 GCF_025993755.1 Thermomonas sp.
AATTCGATGCCGCCCGGTGGCTCGGACAGTGGATCGAGACCGCGCAGCCGGCTCTCGGCGGCAAGAAGCCGGCCGATCTCCTGGACACGCCCACGGGACTGGACATGGTGTCGCGGCTGCTCGGCTCCATCCAGAGCGGCGCCTATCAGTGAAGCTCTGGCGGATCGCCGCGGAAACGCGCGCCTTCCCGGCAGACGATCTCGGCGGCATGGGTGCGGCAAGCCACCCGGGGCGGTGGAACGACCACGGCGAGGCCGTCGTCTACTGCGCGACCTCCATCTCGCTGGCCGTGCTCGAAACGGCCGCGCACATCGATGACGGCGGCTTTCCGCAGAACCGTTTCCTCGTGGAGATCGACGTGCCGGGCGGCGTCTGGTCCCGGCGCGAGGAAGTCCAGGCCTCCGCCCTGCCCGCCGCCTGGTCGGCCATTCCCGCCGGCCGCGCCAGCGTGAGATTCGGCTCCGGCTGGCTGCTCTCCCGCCGCTCGCCGATCCTGCTGGTGCCTTCCGTCATCGTTCCCGAGGAAAACTGCGCGCTGATCAACCCCGCGCATCCGCTGGCCAGGCAGGTCAGGGCGAGAGTGGTGCGGGGGTTCGAGTACGCGCGGATGTTTCGCGCGGGAAAGCCTCGATTGTCCACCCGGCACGGCGCCTTGTAGCGGTGACGGCGAATCTCGCCTGACCTGCGCCACGGCGAACTGGAGCGCCGAATTGTCACGCGCTGCCGGGCGGCTCCAGGCAGCGGCCCTGGGCGATCAGCTCGGCATAGCCTTCCGCCAGCGCGTCCAGCAGGTACCTCACGGCCGGACGCAGGCCCTTGCGGCTGGCGTAGACGGCCTGAACCAGGCCAGGCGGTGGCGCCCAATCGCGCAGAACCTCCTGCAGCGTGCCGGCCAGCAACGCATCATGAACCAGAATGCGTGGCAGCACGGCGCAGCCCACACCGGCCAGGGCGGCATCGCGCAAGGTCGCAACATCATCCACCACGAAGCGCGGCTGGTGCGTGTATTCGACCAGCGCGCCTCCGGGGCCACGCAGGCGCCAGCACTGTTGCTCCGGTGAATTGCCCAGACCCAGTGTCGGCCATCGCACCAGATCGGCGGGCTCGACCGGAGGCGCTGAATTGATCAACAGTTGCGGCGAGGCGACCAGCAGGTGCGGGCTCAGCGCCAGCGGACGCACCACCTCCTCCTGCGGCAGCGAAGCATCGGGCGCGCGTACACGCAATGCCAGGTCCACGCCGTCATGCCACACATCAATGTTTCGATTGCTCGCCTGTACCTGCACCTGCACGTGTGGCCACGCGTTCAGAAAGCGCGCCAGTATTGCCCCAACCGTGGTTTGCAGCAGTGCGGGCGGACAGGCCAATCGAACCGTACCGCGTGGAGCAGTGGTTTGCTCGTCCACCAGCGCCCTGGCTGCCTCGGCCTCGGCGAGCATTGCGCGCGCGTGCAGCAGTACCTGCTCACCTATTGGCGTGACGGCAAAACGCCGGGTGCTGCGCTGAATCAGTCGTGTGCCCAGGGACGCCTCCAGCGACGCAAGGCGCCGACTCAGGCGCGACTTGGGTACGCCGGTGGCACGCTCAGCGGCGACAAAGCCGCCGTGCTCAGCCACCAGGGCAAATGCGGCAAGGTCACCGAGCTCTTCCATGGTCCCTCCAGGCGCTCCATTGTTCTGATTTCGGGACAGTGAAGCCAGAATTCCACCATTTTTCTCGCTTTGAATACAACTTACCATCCAATCCAGCACCGCATTCTTCACTTCCGCAAGGAGACCGAACCATGAGTACGCCCGCAAACTTCAACGGCAAGGCGCCCCGGATCGATCCGAAGAACGTGGCGAGCTGGCTGGCGTGGTTTCGTTCCTTGCCGGCCCGGATTCCGAGTACATCACCGGGCAGTCGATCCTCGTGGACGGCGGCATGGTGTTCAATTGATCCACAGGAATGACCTCGTGAACGCAGAGCCAGTATCCAACAACCGCAAGCGTGTGCTCTCCACGCGTCGCCCACCCGGCCATCATTGGGTGGGCGACGGGTTCCCGGTGCACAGCCTGTTCGGCTACAGCGGTGAAGGAGTAGCCGAGCGCAGTCCCTTCCTGCTGCTCGATTACGCCGCACCGACCCTATTCCCGGCAACGACGCATCGGCGCGGCGTGGGCAGTCACCCGCACCGTGGATTCGAAACCGTTTCCATCGTGTTCGAAGGCGAAGTTGAACACCGCGACTCCACCGGCGCTGGCGGCGTCATTCGCAGCGGAGACGTGCAGTGGATGACCGCCGGCAGCGGTATCCTCCATGAGGAGTTCCACTCGGCAGACTATGCCGCGCGTGGCGGCCCATTCGAGGTCATGCAGCTGTGGGTGAACCTGCCCGCAGTTCACAAGATGACACCTGCGCGTTACCAGTCGATCAGTGCCCCACAGATCCCCGTTGTGAACCTGCCGGAGGGCGGTGGCACCATACGCGTGATCGCCGGCGAGCATGCCGGAACACCCGGCGCAGCCCGCACATTCAGCCCGATGAACGTGCTGGACGTACGTCTTGCGAAGGGTCATACGCTCGAGATACCCCAACCCGAAGGCTGGAGTACGCTGGTGGCGCAGCGCACTGGCAGCGTGCGCGTCAATGGCGACGCCGGGCTTCAAGCCACCGACCTCGCCACTCTGTCCAGGAACGGTACGGGTTTGATCGTGGAAGCAATCAGTGATGCCGCCTTGCTGCTGCTCGCCGGCGAGCCCATCGAAGAGCCGGTGGTCGGTTACGGGCCCTTCGTGATGAACACCGAACAGCAGATCAGGGAGGCAATAGCGGACTTCAACCGCGGACAATTCGGGAGACTTTCATGACCAGACCAGTTTGTGTTGTTGTCGGCGTTGGCGAGGGAAATGGCGCTGCTCTGGCCCGTGCTTTCACCGGGGCCGGATACTCCGTTGCCTTGCTGGCAAGGCGCACAGCGTTCACCACTGAACTGGCAAGGGCATTGCCGGGCGCACACGCATACGCCTGCGATGTATCAGATCCTTCTTCGGTGGCGAGCGCATTTGCGGCCATTCGCGGCGAAATGGGACATCCGGCGACACTCGTCTACAACGCCGGATCCGGCTCCTGGGGAGATGTGGAGAGCACCAGTCTCGACGCCTTCGAGTCATCCTGGCGCGTCAATGCGCTCGGCGCCCTGGCTGCGAGCCAGGAGGTCATCCCGGCAATGAAGGCAGCGGGATCCGGCAACATCATATTCATCGGAGCAACGGCCTCGCTGCGGGGTGGGCCACAGACAGCGGCCTTCGCCCCCGCCAAGGCCGCCCAACGCAGCCTCGCCGAGTCCATGGCGCGCAGCCTCTGGCCGCGCGGGGTTCACGTCTCGCTGCTCATGATCGACGCCGTCGTTGACTTGCCCTCAACCCGCAGGAACATGCCCGACAAGCCGGACAGCTACTTCCTGAGGCCGGACGACATGGCGCAGACCGCCGTGTTTCTCGCCTCACAGCCTCCATCGGCCTGGACCTTCGAAGTCACGGTGCGACCCTTCGGCGAGAAGTGGTGAAGCCGGACGCGTCTCGCGTCTGGCCCGCCCCCCGTGCGTCATCGACAGGTGCAGCAGCGCACAATCCCGGACATTGCCGTATGGTCGCATTCGGTCATGCCGATGCATCAGGGTGACTGCCATGCCCCGCACCACCAATGCGCGCGCCATCAAGAAGGCAATCTCCCTGCCGCCGGACCTGGCTCGCTTCGCAATGGCCACGGCCCGCGAGGAAGGCAAGAC
>NZ_JAMQHN010000084.1 GCF_025993755.1 Thermomonas sp.
GTGGTCGATGTGACCGACAACGGCGAACTGCAGACCGTGGACCAGCTCTGGTGCGTCGCCATCGTCGCCCGCAACGACCGCGGCCCCGCTGCGCTGCGCGCCGAGGTCAGCCCGCTGCTGATCCAGACGATCAAGGCGATCTCCGGCTGGGAATGCGGCATCGCCGGCATGCGCGCGTTCCGGCGCGCGCGGCTGGCGTGGCCGCCACGCTTTACGACGTCCGGAACGGCGATTTACCCGCTTCTTTTCGCTGCGAGGGTATTTGCATGAAAGAACAGCCCAAGACCGTGACCGTCATCGTCACGGCAACCGGCCACACCCATGACCGCAAGCCGGTGGCCAAGGGCGACCGCATCGAGGTCGATGCGTCCACCGCGGACTGGATGGTCCAGCACAAGATCGGCCAGCTCGCGCCGGCCAAACCCACCGACAAGACCAAGACGGAGACCCTGCCATGAGCAACACCACCAAGTACTTTTCGCTCCAGGGCCGCGTGAGCTTCGCCACGCGTGATGGCAGCGGCAATCCCGGCGTCGTCCGCTGGGCGCAGAACTGCCCGAAATTCGAGATCTCGATCGAAACGGACGAGGAAACGGTCAAGGAGTCGCACTCCGGTCTGCGCCTGGAAGACTTCAACTTCCCGACCGGGATTTCGATCAAGACCGCCTACACCCTGCACGGCTTCAACATCGAGAACCTTGCGCAGGCGCTGTGGGCGACGAAGTACACCGTCAACGCCAGCACCGCCAGCGGCGAGGCGGCCCCGACCGGGCTGGTGGTGGGCGACATCGTCAAGCTCGACCATGAGAACGTGTCGGCGGTGACCTGCGTTGATTCGACCGGCTCGCCGATCACGCTGACCGCCGGAACGGACTTCGAGGTGGTGTCCGCCTTCGCCGGCCACATCCGCATCCTCAACGTGGCCGGCTTCGCGCAGCCGTTCAAGTTCAGCTACAGCTATGCGGCCACCAATGCGTTGGCGCTGATGAAGGGCGCGGCGGATGAAGTCATTCTGATGTTCGACGGCGTGAACACCGCGAACCAGGAAAAGGTTTATCTGGAGCTGTACCGCCATCGCGCGAAGCCCACCTCCGGCCTGGCGCTCATCAACGACGGCGTGGGCACGCTGGAGTTTGAAGGCTCGGCACTGTACGACGGCACCCGCGCGGCCGACCCGAACCTGGGCACGCTCGGCCGCATGGTCTTCGCCGGCTGATGGCCAGGAAGATCGACCCCCGGCCGCAACCCGCGTCGGCGCCTTCGGGCGCCGATGCGTCCGCCGCCGATGAACTGGACGTGCTGTTCCCGGCGCGCACCATCCCGCTGGCAGGTACAGACGTCACCGTCGGCGAGATCACCCTGCGGCAAAGTCTGCAGCATCATCTGGCCATCGCGCCCATCATCGCCGCGATCGAGACCGCGATGCTGCAAAGCGGACAGGTGCCGGGGTATTCGGACATCGTCGGGATCCTCGGCCAGCGCTGGGAAGCCACGATCACGCTGCTGGCCGCGACCACGGGCATGGACGCCGACGAGGTCTCCGCGCTGACCGCCGCCGATGGCGAGCTGCTGCTGCTGACGTTCTGGAACGTCAATGCCGGTTTTTTTTACCAGCGCGCCACCAACGCGGTGGCGGTGCGCCGCGAGCTGGCGAAGCTGTCGGCTGGGGCGAGCTCTTCGCAACTCTCGTCGACCACGGACACGCCCGAACCGAACTCGACGGATACACCGCCCGCCAGCTGAACCTGTTTTACGAGGAGGCCATCTTGCGTGAGCAGCGACAACAAGCCGACCTCGCCGTCGCCACGGCCCAGGCCTTCGGGAGCAAGGACTTCGAAGGCTTCGTCCGCGCGCTGCGCAAACCCAAGAGGGAGCGCAGGTGACTGACGTTGTCGTCAATGCCGTCGTCCGGGCCAACGCCCGGCAGCTTGCGCAGGAGGTCACGCGAACCCGCGCCGATTTCCGCGCCTTCGGCAACGACGCCGTGGCGCAGGGCCAGCGCGCGCAGGCGGGCCTGTCTCAGGCTGGTCGCGGCGCCGACATGGCGCGCCGGCAGATCGACATGGCCAAAGCGGCGCTGGTCGGGTTTTTCTCGGTGCAGGCCGCCGCACGCGGTCTTGCCGACCTCCGGGCGCGCGCCGACGGCTATGCCAACCTGACCGCCAAGATCAAGCTGGCCTCCGAGGGCGGCGCGCAATTCGTGGCGGCCGAAGCGGCCGTGTTCGAGATTGCCCAGCGCACCAGCGCTTCGCTGGATGCTACCGCCACTCTGTACAGCCGCATGTACAACGCGCTCAAGGACCAGGGCGCGGCGCAGGGCGAAGTTCTGGCGATGACAGAGACGGTCAACCAGGCAATGGCCGTCAGCGGCGCGACTGCTGGCGAGGCGGCGGGCGCAATCACGCAGCTGTCGCAGGCGTTCGCCTCCGGCGTGTTGCGCGGCGACGAGTTCAACTCGATCAACGAACAGGCGCCGCGCCTGATGCAGGCGCTGGCCAACAGTCTGGGCATCACGCGCGGACAGCTGCGTGGGCTGGCCGAGGACGGCAAGCTGACCAGCGATCTGCTCCGCCGTGCGTTCAGCGGCGAAGAGGCCAAGAAGATCGCCGAGGAATACAGCCAGCTGCCGCTGACCATCGAGCGCAGCCTGACCCAGCTCGACAACGCCTTCACCCGCTACATCGGGCAGGCCAGCGCCAGCACGGGTGCGGGAGCGGGGCTCGCGGCCTCTATCCAGACGCTGGCCGATAACTTCGACGTGTTGGTCGATGGCATTGGCGTTCTGGCTGCCGTTCTGGCTGGGCGGCTGTCGTCTTCTCTGGGCGTGGCGGTAGCAGCGATGCTCGCAAAGCGCCGTGCAACGATAGCCGCGTTGGAAGCGGACTTGTTGGAAGCAAAAGCGGCTGAACAGACGGCAGTCGCCACCACGCGTGCGGCGGAGGCAGAGGTTGTTCGCGTTCGGTCGCTTCAACTTGCCTCCGTCGCAGCGAGAGAGGTCGCCGCCGCTGAAGCGGCACTTGCCGTAGCAACGACCGCACAAACAGCCGCGTCGGCGCGCGCCACGGTGGCGCAACGCGCGCTTGCATCGGCGACGACCGCGACCGGCGTCGCAACGCGACTTCTTGGTGGTGCGCTGTCGCTGCTGGGCGGGCCTATCGGTATTGCCGTCGCCGGCTTCGCGCTGCTGGCTATGCAGATGGCGAATGCCAGCGCCAGGGCGAAGCAACTACAAGTCGATGTGACCAACGCCGTAGAGGCCTCGCAACGTGCGCGCGAAGCGGAAAACGCGCAGCAGTTTCTTGACAGCACCTCGGCCCTGCTCAGAACAAGGCAGGCGGAACAAGCGAGGCTTGCCGAACAGGTAGCGCTGCGATCAACGTTCAGCGCCTCCAGTCTTTACTACGATCGCGATGGGCTGAAACGCGGATCCACGCTGGACGCCGAGATTCGCGAACGCCGCGCCACAATTGCGCAGCTGACGTCAGAAATCGACAAGAACAACCGCGCCATGACGGCGCTGTCCGACGCCAACGCCACCGGCGCGCGCACCACGCGGCAGATCGCCAACGACAGCCAGGACCTGACGACGGCGCTGCAGCGCCAGACCGAACAGTCGCGGCTCAACACCATCCAGGCGACGCAGGGCTATCGCGCCCGGCTGATCGCCGAAGCCATCACCGCCGACGGCGTGCGATCGGAACAGGACCTGAGCGCCGCACGCATAGCCCAGATCGATGCGGCCGCGCGCGCCAAGGCCGCCGAGGAAGCCGCAAGCAACGCGCGCAAGGACGGCGTGAAGTCCAGCCGTGACGCGGCGACAGCGACGCGGCAGCACGCGGAAGAACTGCGCCGGCTGACCGAAGAACAGCAGCGCTACCGCGCGGAAACCGCGCAGCAGCAGGCGGACAACCGCGGCGAACTGTTCGGCGCCGACGAACGCCTGCGCCAGGCCAACGCCGCCGCTGCTGCGGAGGGCGCCCAGCTGCACCTGTCGGACGCCGAGGTCCAGGCGCGCATCGCTGCGCAAACCAGCGCCGCCCAGCGCCAGCTGCATGACCTGATCGAGGGCGCGCGCGTCGAGCTGCTGCAGGCATCCGGAAGCATCGTCGAAGCTGCGACCGCCGAGGCGACCGCGAAATACCAGGCCACCATCGACTACCTGCTGGAGAAGGGCGACACCGCCAACGCCGCGATCTTCCAGCGCCTGTTCAATGTCGATGTGGCCCGTGCGCAGCTGCAGCAGCTGCAGCAGCAGGCCGACCAGGTGTTCGCGGATCTGCAGCGGCAGGAGCAGTCCCTGCAGACGCAGGCGCAGACCGGCTCGATCAGCGAATACGAGGCCCGCCAGAAACTGCTGGAGCTGTACCGCGAACACGGGACCACCGTGGCCGCTCTCATCCCGCAAATGGAAGCGCTGGCGCGCGCCACCGGCGACCCACAGGCCATCGAGCGCGTCCGCCAGATGCAGGCGGAGTTGGAGCGCCTCAACACCACCACCGGGCTGGTGCAGCAACAGCTCGGCCAGACCTTCACCAGCGCCGCTTCAACGGCGTTTGAAGGACTGATTTTACAGACGAAAACGCTTGGTGAAGCCGTGCGCGGGTTCTTCGCCGACATGGCCAGCGGCATGGCTCGTATGGCTAGCCAAGCGCTGGCCCAGGCAGCGTGGTCGAAGCTGCTGGGTATGTTCGGTGTCAAGACCGGCGGCAGCATTGGGGAGGGCGCTGCCGCGCTCGATGCGGCGGCGATCAAGACCACGGCGGCGGGCGGCTCCATCCTCGCGGGCGCAACCGCGCTTTCTACAGCCGCTGCGGCGGTGGCTGCCGCAAACGGCATGAGTGTGGCCGGTGCTGGAGGTGGCGGCAGCAGCGGTGGAATCTTCAGCGCCATCGCCAGCGGCATCATGGGCATGTTCGGCTTCGCCGAGGGCGGCCCCACGCCGCCGGGCGGCAAATACAAGCCCGCCGGCATCGTCCACGCCGGCGAATACGTGATGCCGCAAGAAACGATGCGCTACTACGGCCTCGACTTCCTGCGCGCCATCCACATGCGCCAGCTCCCGCGCCTGCACGTGTCGCGCATCAGCGCGCCGCAGCCGCGCTACAGCTTCGCCGAGGGCGGTCTGGTGGGGGCGCTGAGCGGTGGCGCACAAACGCCACAAGTCAACCTCCGCAACATCAACCTCATCGACAGTGCGGCGCTGGTGGGCGGGTATTTGGACAACCCCGACAGCGACCGGGTGTTCATCAACAAGATCGCGCGCAACGGGATGGCGATCAAACAGGTGCTGGGTGGGTAATGGCTTACGCGATCAACTACACGGACATGTCCGGCTCGACCGGGTTTGCGCACAAGGAGCTGCTGCTCAAGATCAAGGCGTTGGCGGAGGCCAACGGCTGGACCACGCTGCGGTACTCGACTGCTGATCCGGCCAGTCACGAGTTGATTCTCAAAGGCGCGGGGCTGGGCGGGACCGATGAAATCTACATCGGCTTTCGCACCTACGAGAATGCTTCGTCGGACTACTACAACCTCGCCGTCGCGGGCTTCAGCGGCTACGTCGCCGGCAACCCGTGGGCAAATCAGCCCGGCATCTTCGAGAGCGGCATCCCAGCGCACAACCAGCGCGTCGATTACTGGCTGCAGTGCAATGCGCGCCGGATCAACATCGCGCTCAAGGTCGGCACGCCCGTGTACACCAGCGGCGGCGCGGGGTTTTTCCTGCCGTATTGCCTGCCCTCACAGTACCCGTATCCGATGTACGTCGCGGGCATGCTCAACGGCGCCGAGGCGAAGCGCTACAGCGATACCGGGATGTCGATGCCGTGGAAGGGCGCGCGTACGAATCTCAGGATCCGCTGGTTCGACGGCACCTGGAAACAGCCCGAGACGCACCCGTGGAACAACCCCTACGTCGGCGGCGCCACGTCACAGCTGCGCGACACGAACGACATTTATCCGGTGACGCCGGTTCATCTGGTCGATTCCACGCCGAACATCTACGGAATTTTCGACGGCATCGGCTATGTGAGCAATTTCAACAATACGGTTGAAAGCACCGTTTCCGCCGCCGGTGACGATTGGGTGTGCATCCAGGACGTCGGCCGCACGTCCTTCAACGACTACTTCGCGCTGAGGCTCAGCTGATGGCCTACGTCACCGGATCCGCCGCATCGATGTCCGCCCTGCTGAGCGCGCTGCAAGGCGCCTGCACCGCCAACGGCTGGACGCTGAGCGGAAATGTGCTGCACAAGGGCAGTTGCTACGCGGATCTGAAGTTGGGCCAGCCGGGCTATTCTTATGGCGCGCCGCCCGTCAACGGGTATCTCCGTCTGGTGGCCGGCAATGGGATCGACGGCAGCAACAACATCACGGATGCAGCACCCGGTGCGGTGTTCCTCGGTCCATTGCGTCAGGCCGCATACGACTCGGTACCGCTGACATGGAGTTTCCCGATCGAATATCACATCCACGTTCTGGCCTCGCCCGACGAGGTCTGGCTCTGGGTGCGATACGAAACAGACTATTGGCAGTACATGGCTTTTGGCCGCAGCCCAGCTCCGGGGTGTGGCGGTAGCGGAAACTGGTCCACGGCGTTGATCGGCTCCACCCTTGGCCGTGGTGATTGCTACGACAATGTTTGCAGCGGTAGCGGGAATGGTGTTTCTGGGGTTGGGTACGGATCCATCTCCAGGCTGTGCAGCATCCCGTTCTGGTGGAACCAGAATAGCTATAGCTCGGGCAACGGCTTCGTGCACGGCGTCATCGACAACTCCAGCGGCGCGGCGCGCTGGAATGTGCCTTTGTTTGCGACAGACCACGGCGCGGCTGCATGGCTGACGCTCTACCAGCTCTACAACAAGTGCCAGAGCGTCTGGAATGACGAAGCCGTCTTGTGCCCGATCCAGCTTGCGCAGCAGCGTCCTTCGAACAAAATATCGATCATCGCGGAAATGCAACATGCGCGCTTGACGCGCAATCTGTACCTGCAGCCCGGTGAAATCGTCGCGTTGGGGCTGGACAAGTGGAAGGTGTATCCCACGTACCGCCGAAACACTGATGTCACGGGGGATATTGCACCGGGCGGTGGGGTGGATGGTGCGTCGCACTCCGGCACCTTCGCCATCGCCGTGCGCTACGACGGACCCTGACCGTGGCGACGCGAACCGGCTACCTCGTAACTGGACTCGATTACGGCGCCGATCTGCCGGATCGGTCCGCGAACCTGCTCGATGCGGCGATGCCGGCTTGGCGGATTCGGCTATTTGAGGCGTCGATGTCGCATGGCGCGGGCCTCCGCACGCCGTCTTTCCCGGTCACATCCCATGCGCCTGCCCGCACAGGCTTCGGCGCGCTGAGCTACGCCGACGATTACTTCGACCGCATCCACGTCAAGCCGCTGTCGATCGAACTGGGCAACCTGGTCGGCGCGCAGGTGCGGCAGATCGTTGTCTGGAACGCCTGGCGCACCGCCAGCCGGACGATGACCAGCGCCGATGTGGTGAACGGCGATGGAATGACTGTGACGCCGCCTGGCGCGATGCCGCTGACGCTGCGGCCGCTGCAAGAGGTCACCTTCGGACTGTCGATCGACACTTCCGGCTCGCCGATCATCGACGCCACGCTGTCGTTTGAATTCACCACCGATGCGGCGCCGGGCGTGACGATCACCGGCCGCCGGCTGCAGGCGTGGCCGGTGCCGGCGGACTGGGGAAGCTCGATCACCGAGACGCTGGAATGGCTGTCCGACATGCAGCTCTCCGTAGACGGCAGCGTGGACGCCGAGCCGCTGCGCGGCGCGCCGCGCCGAACGTGGGAGTTCGACCTGCTGCGCGGTGGCGCAGCGCGCCGCATCATCGAGAACGCCACCTACGATTGGACCGGCCGCGTCTGGGTGCTGCCGGTGATGCCGGACGTGAGTCGACTGCCCTCGGCGTTGCCGGCTGGCAGCGCGACCATCACCGTGGACACGGCGGGCCTGGACTTCGCGACCGGCGGCCTTGCCATGCTCTGGCGCGACGTGACGCAGTACGAGCTTGTGGAGATCGCCACCGTGGGCGCCAGCGCGTTGACGCTGGCGCGAGCGACGCTGCAGCCCTGGCCGAGCGGCACGCGTATCTGGCCGGTGCGCACGGCCAGGCTCACCGAGGCGCCGACGTGGACGCGTTCCAGCGATTCGGTCATCAAGTCGCGGGTTCGGTTCGAGGCGGTAGAGCCGTGCGACTGGCCGGCCGCCGCGCCGGGCGCGCTGTACCGTGGCTACCCGGTGCTCGACCCGGGCGACTGGAACGAGCTGCCGACGCTGCAACCGGCGCGCGAACTGACCCTGCTGGATGGCGATGTGGGGCTGGTGTCCGTCGCCGACATCACCGGACTGGCATGGTCGCGGCAGTCGCACATGTGGACGCTGCACGGGCGGTCGCAGCGCGACACGCACCGGCGCTTGCTGTACTGGTTGCAAGGCCAGGTGGGCGTGCTGTGGGTGCCCACGTTCGCCGCCGACGTGGTGCTGCGCGACACCGTCGTGGCCGGTTCGACCACGCTGGTCGTCGATTGGGCCGGAATGACGCAGCACCTGCGCGGGCAGCCTGGCCGGCGACACCTGCGCATCGATCTCGGCAGCGCGATCCATTACCGCGAGGTAGTGGCCAGCGCTGAACTGGACGCCGAGCGCGAATCGCTGACCCTCGACAGCGGCCTGCCGTCAACCGTGCAGCCGTCGCAGGTGCGCATGATCAGCTGGATGATGCTGGCGCGGCGGTCGAGCGATCACGTCGAAATTGCGCACATCACCGACAGCGAGGGCGTGGCGCGGGTGCGCGACAGCTTCGTGTTCGCGGGCATCGAGGAGCCGCACGCATGAGCCTGCTGCAGCGCCACGTTGAGCTGTACGAATTCGTGCGCGGGCCGAAGGTGCTGCGCGCCACCAGCGGCGATCGCGACGTGATCTGGCAGACGCAGTCCTACGCGGCGGTGCCGGGGCTGTCGCGCAACCGGCTTTCCCAGAGCGCGACGAATGCGCGCACGGATCTGGAAATCACCGCGCCGCGCACGTTCGCGCTGATGAACTGGTTTGCCGACGGCGTGCCTGGCGAACCGATCGAGGTGCGGCTGCGCCGCGTCCGGGTGTCCGATGGCGTCGACCGGCTGCTGTGGTCGGGCCTGCTGTCGGCCTCACGCGAGACGGCCACGAAGGTCGAGCTGCGCGCACAGACGCTGACGGCATCGCTGGCCGGCCAGGGCCTGCGCCGGTGCTGGCAGGTGTCGTGTCCGTTCACGCTCTACGGCACTGAATGCGGCGTGGACCGCGAGAGCTTCCGAGTGCCGGGAACGCTCAGCGGCAACAGCGGCTACGTGATCAGCAGCGCAGCGTTTGCCGCGCACCCGGACGGCTGGTTCGACGGCGGCATGGTGCGCTGGAACGTCGGGACCGACATCGAGCACCGATGGATCGTGAGCCATGTCGGCACCGACCTGATGCTGCTCACGCCCGCGAGCGCTGGCGTAGGCACCGTCGTCGATGCGTTTCCGGGCTGCGATCACAGCATGACGATGTGCGACACCAAGTTCGGCAACGCCATCAATTACGGCGGCCAGCACACCCTGCCGAAAAAAGACCCGTTCGACGGGCGCGCGACGTTCTAAGAGAGGCGCCATGTGGGTTCAAATCGCGATGTTGGTCATCAGCTTCCTGATCAGCTATCTGCTGGCGCCGAAACCGCAATCGGCCAAGGCACCGACGCTGGAGGAGTTCACCGTGCCGACGGCGGAGGAGGGCGTGCGCATTCCGGTCGTCTTCGGCAAAGTCTGGTTGGAGGCGCCGAGCGTGCTTGATTACGGCAACCTGCGCAACGAACCGCCGATCAAAGCGGAGTCCGGCAAATGACGGGGCTGCGCGTGACCATGCGCCATGCCCGCGCCGCGCGCATCGACGGCGCCGGCGTGCAATGCGCGCCCGGCATCACCGCCTGGGCGCAGCGGTACGGCGTGGATCTGCGCCGCCTGGCGCGCGAGGGGATACCGATCGAGGAAGTGGACCGCATCGATGACGCCTTCGCGCGCCGCGCGGCCGCGCTCGCGCGGGAGGAAGCGCAATGCGACTGAAGCGCGCCATCGGCTGGCTGTGCCTGCTGGTGACGCTCGGCGTCACCGCGCATGCGGCCGTGACGGGGCATTGGGTGACGGCGGCGCTGGGCGTGCTGTGCGCGGCGCCGGAGGCGTGGTGGCTGCGCGCACGCCGGCGGCGGCCGCCGCTGGTCATCGGGGGCTGACATGGGCGGAAAAAGCAAGGCGCCAACGATCGGCTACTGGCACAAGATGACGCTGTACACGGGTCTGTGTCACGGCCCGGTGGACGCGTTCTTCGCCCGCGAATGGGGCGGCGAGATGGCATGGGAAGGCGAGCAAACGGCCTCGGGCGACATCGCGATCAACCAACCCTCGCTGTTCGGCGGCGAGAAAAAGGAAGGCGGCATTCGCGGCACGCTGTCGATCCGCATGGGCGAGCCGGGGCAGATGCCGCACCCGCTGCTGACCGCGCTGCGTCCGGGGCCGTGGCCCGCGGCGCGCGATCTGCTGACGACGGTTTTCGACGGCGACGTTTCGGCGATGACCCCCTACGTCAAACCGTTCCGCGATCTTGTAGGGCGCTGGATCGTCGGCTGGGGGACACCGGTCTGGCAGTCTGTTTTGTGCAGGATCGATGACGGCTGCAACCCGGCGCACATCATCTATCAGGTTTTGACGAACCCGAAATGGGGCGTCGGCCTGCCGACATCGGTCATCGATGAGACGACTTTCCTTGCCGCCGCGCAGACGCTGAAGAACGAAGGCTTCGGGCTGGCGATGGCGTGGAAAAACGGCAGCGCGGCCGAGTTCATCGACTCGGTGTGCGAGCACTGCGGCGGCATGTGGGGCGACGCTGGCGGCAAGATCGAATTCCGGCTGTTCCGCGGCGGCTACGATGTCGCAACCCTGCCGCTGCTCGACGAAAACGCAATCATCGAAATGCAGGAATGGGATCAACCGTTCCTGTCAAACACCGTTAACGAAGTGACGGTCGTCGGCACCGACACGACGACCGGCAAGGAAATCTCCGTCACCGCGCAAAACCTCGCGAACATCCAGGCGCAAGGCCGCGTCGTGGCCAAGAAGATGGAGCTGCCTGGGCTGTGGAACAAGGACCTGTGCGGCCGCGTCGCCGAACGCGAAGTGCGCGCCGCCAGCATGCTGCCATTCCGCGTCAAGGCGAAGGTGAAGGGCCGTTTCGGGCCGTTTGTGCGTGGCGAAATCCGGGCGTTGTCGTGGTCGCGCAAGGGCGTGGTGCGTGCGCCGGTGCGCGTGATGGAAATCGACGAAGGCACGGCGACGGACGGCAGCTGCATCCTGTCGCTGTTGCAGGATGTCGAGGGCATGGTCGCGACGACCTACGTTGCAGACACCGACACCGGCTGGACGCCGCCGAATACCACGCCCGTGGCGCTGAACCCGGAGGCCGTGTACGAGGCCACCTATCGCGACCTGGTGCGCGGCATGAGCGCGGCCGATCTTGCCCAAGTGGGCGACCTGGCCGGCTATCTGGTAGCCGTGGGCGCCCGCCCGGCGGCAACGGCGTACGGTTTCGATTTGCGGACTCGCATCGGTGGCGGAGCCTTCGAGACTCGTGCCAGCGGTGATTTCACACCGTGCGCGCAGCTGGCCGGCGCGATGCCCGCCGAAGACGGCCCGACCGCGACCACGCTGACCAACGCCCACGATCTGGCGTCCGTCGCCATCGGCGATGAAGCCATCGTCGGCGGCGAGCATTGCCGCGTGACCGCGATCGATGTCGGCGCTGGCACAATCACCCTCGCGCGCGGCTGCGTCGATACCGTCCCAGCGCTGCACACCGCAGGCGAACAGGTCTGGTTCCCCGACCGCTACTTCGGCGGCGACCCCACGCAGTACCTCGACAGCGAAGTGGTCGATGCCAAGCTCTGCACCCGCACCGCGACCGGCGTCCTTGCCGATGGCGATGCGACCACGCGCAACGTCACGATGGCCAGCCGGCAGGCGCGGCCGTACCCGCCAGGGCGTCTGCGCATTGAGACGTTGGCGTGGCCGACGACGCTATCACTTGCGGCGCACCCGACGTTGACCGCGACATGGGCGCACCGTGACCGTCTGCTGCAGTCCGACCAGTCCGTGGACACCGCCCAAAGCAGCATCGGTCCGGAGCCTGGAACGACCTACACCGCGCGCTGGTATCTGGACGCCACACTTACGCGCACGCAGACCGGCATCACCGGCGACAACGATACCTACACGCCCGCAGGTACCGGCACCGTTCGCGTCGAGGTCGAGGCTGTACGTGACGGGCTGGATAGCTGGCAGGCGCTGGCGTGGGAGTTTGATTTGGTGACCTGAAAACAGGGCGCCCGGCCGCCGACTGACATCGGCGACCGGGCACCGCAACACACGCGAACTCACCGCGTGGCTTTGGCCGAGGCCCTGCTGCTCCCGAGAGCGCAGGCATTCTCGCCGAAAACAGCCCGAGAGGTGAAATCGTGGAGAAGCCAGCAACGACGGCATCGCACCGAGGCGCTGCCAAGACGGTTCCTGGCCGGAACAGATACAAGTACCGGCAGCAGTTCGGCATCGTCGTGATCTGTGACAACGAACAAGCGCAGGAGCGTGCCTACGCACGCCTGCAGCGAGCCGGCTTCAAGCGGCTCAAGGTGGTGACCGTATGAAGATCGAGGTCAACCACAACTGCAGCGACTTCGACAGCTACCGCGCCGCACGCGTGAAATCGCTGTTCAACTGCGAAAGCGGCGCGAACTTCCACCTCGCGGCCGAGCTTCCGATCGACGATCAGGCCTGGCGCATCGGCGTCGTGGTCGGACCGTCCGGCTCCGGCAAGACCAGCATCGGCAATCGGGTGTTCGGGCCGCGTGCGGTCTGGCGCCCGCGCTGGCCGAAGGATGTGCCGATCATCGACGCGATCGCGCCCGGCTCCGAGTTCGACGCGGTGCCGGCCGCACTTTCCGCCGTCGGCCTCGGCTCGGTGCCGGCGTGGCTTCGGCCCTACAGGGTGCTGTCGAACGGCGAGCGGTTTCGCGCCGACCTGGCCAGACTGATCGCCGAGCGCCCCGCGCGTGCGGTGGTTGACGAATTCAGTAGCGTGGTTGACCGCCAGGTCGCTCGCATCGGCGCGATGGCATTCGCCAAGGCATGGCGTCGGGGTGTCGGACAAGCGGTGCTGCTCAGCTGCCACCGAGACGTGCTGGATTGGGTCGAGCCTGACTGGATCTTCGACACGGCCACAGAAACCTTCGAACGGGCGGAAGCCGGGAGGCGTCTTCGGCGACGCCCCCCGATCACGTTCGATCTTTGGCAAACCGACAGCCGGCAGTGGGCTGCATTTGAGCCGCACCACTATCTGAAGCTCCCACCGATGATCGCCGCGACCTACTACGTTGCAACTGTCGACGGCCAGCAGGTGGCGCACGTCGCAGTGAGCACGCGACCAGGAATGGTTGAGGCCCGCGCCTGCCGGCTCGTGGTGATGCCGGAATGGCAAGGCGCCGGCATAGGCCTGCGCTTCCTGCAGGCAGTCTGCGAGCGCTGGCGAACGGGTCAGAACCGATACGGCATCAAGGTGCCGACCTTGTTCCACACCAGCCACCCGGGCTTGTGCGCGACTCTGCGACGCGACCCGCGCTGGACGCAGGTCAGCGGGAGCCTGGTTGGCGGTGATCGAACACGATGCAAGGCAACGCTGGCCAAGTCGGCCTCTCGCGGACGTATGGCTTTCACCGGCGCTGGCTACGGCGGTCACTTTCGCGCCGTGCAGGGGTTCCGCTACCTCGGGGAGGGCAACCCATGCGCGTGATGCTGGTAGGCCAGAAGTGGATCGGCGTAGAGGCGCTGGCCCTCCTGTTGACGAAAGGCCACGACGTGGCTTCTGTGGCAGCTCCGGCGGGCGACCGGCTCCACGCCGCGGCATCAGCCGCGGGCGTTCCGGTCGGCGATCCTGGACGCATTCTGTCGGCTTCATGGGTGCCGCCGGGCGTAGAATTGCTCGTAGCCGCCCATGCCCACTGTTTCATCAATCGTGGGGCTAGACAACGAACCCGATTCGGCGCCATCGGCTACCACCCAAGCCTACTGCCGCTTCACCGCGGGCGCGACGCGGTGCGCTGGACGATCCACATGCGCGATCAGGTTGCCGGCGGAACGGTCTACTGGATGACCGATCGAGCGGATGGCGGCCCGATCGCGGCCCAGGCATGGTGCCTCGTCCGACCCGACGATACCCCGGAGACCCTCTGGCGACGCGAGCTGGGGCCGATGGGGCTTAGGCTGTTGGAGCGGGTGCTGGGTGACGTGGGGGCGGGGCGGATCGTCAAACGCCCGCAGGACGAATCGCTGGCCAGCTGGGAGCCCGCCTTCGACCGCCCGGCCCTGTCCAAGTCGCGGCCTGACCGCGCCGTTGATACGAGAGGCTTTTAATCACGCATTCAGGCTGGTTTACGCGCCCGTTTCTGGCAGCTTTATCGCTCAACCGCCAGATTTAGCAAACCATGTGTCGCTGTTTCGCAAACCAGTCGCCGCTTTACATACATGACAGACGCGGCAGATGCATGGCGGCGGTCTAACACCTGAGTTAAGCTGCGCCGCGAAGCGGCGTCGGCTTGAATGAATTGTTAGGCCCACCTCATTTGGGCGGGGTCTGGGTAGATTCTCTCTGCTGCCAATAACTTGGCTTATGTTGCAGGTAGTACATTTTACTACTACGATAAAAAAGCCCCATCAATGTACCGTTGCGTATTGCCCCCTCAAATGAAGGGAAACCGCAACCGTTCTTTGAGCCGGAGAGGTCAAACGAAATTCTAGCGCCGCGAACCGCCAGAGGTACCAACTCCGGGACACTAGGCTTGTGATTAGAGCACTGCACTAATGCGAAGTAACCGTTTTCACTGTCGACGATGGTGATCTCTAGACCATACACTCCACCATAAATATCTTTCATGTCGGAGTAGGTCCCCGTCGGGATCTTTGGCTCAGACCCATTTGCGGTGCTGCAGATCAAGAGCCCGGTAAGAAAAATTGTGAGTGGCTTATTCATATTGCTTAACAGTTCGATGATGGGCCTAACACTTGAGTTAAGCCGTGCCGCGAAGCGGCATCGGCTTGAATGAATTGTTAGATGATGACTTAGGGTTGATCTCGTTTTCCAGACAATGCCATCTGTACTGCCGCTGCAAGTTGCTCGTACTTCATTCTGGATGTCGGATTGGCTTGGAAAAATGCGTTATAAGCATTCAGGGTCTGGTTTGCCTCAAGGTAACTTCCAGTGAAGTAAAGGCACTCTGCTCTTAGTAATTCAGCGTCACCTACAATTTCGCCGTTTTTTGAAGTGATGGCTTCCAACTCTGCGAGCACCGTCAAGGCTTCCTGGCAGCGATTTACCCCCTTTAAAGTTCTCGCCTTCAGAACACGAGAACTTACGCCGTTGGGGAAATCTTCTATCTCTAAGTCAAGCTCGCGGAGGATGCCTGGTGCAGAGCTTGGTCCGTTCTTGTACAGAGCAATAGCTTGAGCAAGATGTGGGCCAGTTGGTTCTACTGACTCAGCGACTCTGTAGCGTGCTGCTAGACGGCCTTCGCCAAGCGAATCAGTCTCGATGTTCCTATGGCGCGTTACTAGTGGAATATCGCCAGTTCGTTCGCTGGATTGCGACTGCGCGGGCTGAAAAGGGATCAGTAGCAGCAAGGTAAGAATCGTAGCTCGTAACTGGAGAGTGACGATCATCATCTAACACCTGAGTTAAGCCGCGCCGCGAAGCGGCGTCGGCTTGGACGAATTGTTAGGCCGCGCCCGCTGAATTGGAAGGCGCGACACGCGAGACGACCAGCTTTCCCGATTTCATTTCGCTGACAGTAAATCGGACCGTACCGCCCGCAACCCTGAGCCAACACTCTGCCGAGCCTGATTCATCAAGTGCTTGGGCAAGCCGGTAATGGCCGGGGCCGCGATAGGGCTCGTAGTCATAAGCGCCCGGTGCTACGCGCGCCGTAAGGCAGTCCACGAGTCCAACTGGTTCGTTTCCAAACGAGAACTCGACGGCGGAGTTGAAATCCATAGCGGCCTAACACCTGAGTTAAGCCGAGCCGCTGCACGGCCACAATAGAACACGAACATACATGAAAAATTTGTGGCCGTGAAGCGGCGTCGGCTTGAACGAATTGTTAGGCGTGACAATACGTTGAAGCTAGACCCGCCGCAACCACTGCGATGATGCACGCGAGGGAACACGGAAGATGGGCCGTGCAACAAAGCTCCGACCCCGCGTTTACACGCAGCGCTCAGATGCGGAGTGAGCGATACCAGAACGATGGCCTGCGACACAAGCCCGTGTAGCCAGTCCGCCCGCCCCGCCGCCTGATGGCCGATGCCGGCCCCGGAGTGTTCGCGGGGCAGGGGCGCCTGCGGCAGAAATGGAACTGCCAGGATTGCGCCCCCAA
>NZ_JAMQHN010000085.1 GCF_025993755.1 Thermomonas sp.
AAACTTCGCTGACCGTTCGTGGGTCGCGGCGGCGGCGACCGCCACCGCGACCGACCACCTTCGCAATTGCCCGCAGCTGCGGGCAATGCCTGCAGAGCCGAAATGATGCCTATCCTTGCTGAAGGCGCAGCCGCTCCCACCGTTGCATCACGTGACGTCACCGACGCACGCCACGACGCCTGGTTCCGCTGGCTGCTGACCGCCACCGCGCTGTTCGTGCTGGTCTCGCTGGCCGGTGCCGCGCTGTCGATGCTATGGGGTGGGCGCAGCGTACTGGCCCACGAAGCACTTCGCTTCTTCTATTCCAGCGACTGGAATCCGGTCGAGGACAATTACGGCGCACTGGTACCGATCTACGGCACGATCGTCACCGCGATCATCGCGATGCTGATCGCCGTGCCGGTGAGCTTCGGCATCGCCTTCTTCCTCACCGAGATCGCGCCGCGCTGGATGCGTGGCCCGGTCGGCACGGCCATCGAACTGCTGGCCGGCATTCCCTCGATCATCTACGGCATGTGGGGCTTCTTCGTGCTGATGCCGGTGATGCGCGAACAGACGATTCCCTGGCTGGACGAACACATCGGCCCGCTGCCCGTGATCGGCGCGCTGTTCCGGGGCCCGCCGATCGGCGCAGGCATGCTGACATCCGGCATCGTGCTGTCGATCATGGTGATCCCGTTCATCGCCTCGACCATGCGCGAGGTGTTCCTGACCGTCCCGGCGCGGCTCAAGGAATCCGCCTATGCGCTGGGCGCGACCAAGTGGGAAGTGAGCCGCGACATCGTTCTGCCCTACACGCGCAGCGCGGTGATCGGCGGCATCTTCCTCGGTCTCGGTCGCGCCCTCGGCGAGACGATGGCGGTGGCCTTCGTGATCGGCAACAGCGTCAACTTCACCACCTCGCTGCTGGAGCCGTCCACCACGATTGCCGCGCTGATCGCCAATGACTTCGGCGAGGCGACGGAAACCTACCGCGCCGCGCTGCTGCTGCTCGGCTTCGTGCTGTTCATCGTCACCTTCGTGGTGCTGGCGCTGGCGCGGCTGATGCTGCAACGGCTGGCGCACAAGGAGGGCGGCCGATGAACGTCTCTTCCGCCCGCGCGCACGACCGCGGCGCGTCCGCGCTGTATCGCCGCCGCCGCGTCACGAATGTCCTGGCCATCGCGCTTGCCTGCGCCGCCGCGCTGTTCGGCCTGGCCTTCCTCGGCTGGATCCTGTGGACGCTGCTGTCGCTGGGCCTGTCCCACCTGAGCCTGTCCCTGTTCACCCACGACCAGCCGCCGCCGCTGGAAGCCGGCGGCCTGCGCAACGCCATCGTCGGCTCCTTGCTGATGTGCGGCATGGGCATCCTGATCGGCACGCCGCTGGGCATCGCCGCCGGCACCTGGCTGGCCGAGGTCGGCAACCATCGCAAGCTGGGCACGACCGTGCGCTTCGTCAACGACATCCTGCTGTCGGCGCCGTCCATCGTGCTTGGCCTGTTCGTCTACGCCGCCTTCGTGATGACCACCGGCGGCCGCTTCTCGGCCGTGGCCGGCGCGCTGTCGCTGGCCTTCATCGTGCTGCCGGTGGTGGTGCGCACCACCGACGAGATGCTGCGGCTGGTGCCGGTGCAGATGCGCGAAGCGGCGCTGTCGCTGGGCATCCCGCAGTGGAAAGTGACGGTGCAGGTGCTGTACCGCAGCGCCCTGCCCGGCATCGTCACCGGCGTGCTGCTGGCGCTGGCGCGGATCGCGGGCGAAACCGCACCCTTGCTGTTCACCGCCTTCGGCAACGATTTCTTCAGCCTGAAGATCACCGGCGCGATGAGCGCGGTGCCGCTGGTGATGTACAAGTTCGCCGGCAGCGGCTACGAGAACTGGGAGCACCTGGCCTGGGCCGGCGCGCTGCTGGTCACGCTCTTCGTGCTGGCGGTCAGCCTGCTTGCACGCCTTTTCCTGTTGCGCAAGCGAGCCGCCCATGACTAACGCCGCCCTGGCCAGCTTTCCGCCCGTTCGCGAAAACAACCCGACCCACGTCACCACGCCCCTGTTCCATGACCGGACGCCGTCCATGAACGATGCATCCATCGCCACCACGCCAACCGAACGCCTCGCCGGCGTGCCCGCCCAGCCGCCCATCAAGATGTCGGCGCGTGGCCTCGACTTCTGGTACGACCAGTTCCATGCCGTCAGGCACATCGATCTGGATATTCCGGAGAAACAGGTGACCGCCCTGATCGGCCCGTCCGGGTGCGGGAAATCCACGTTGCTGCGGGTGTTCAACCGCATCTACGCGCTCTACCCGAAACTGCGCGCCGAGGGAGAGGTTCTGCTCGATGGCGAGAACATCCTCGCGCCGTCGTATTCGATGAACCGGTTGCGCAGCAAGGTCGGCATGGTGTTCCAGAAGCCGGTTCCGTTCCCGATGACGATCTACGAAAACGTCGCCTATGGCATCCGCCACCACCAGCGCTTGAACAGGGCGGAAATGGACGTGCGGATCGAACAGGCGTTGCGCCAGGCGGCGCTTTGGGACGAGGTGAAGGACAAGCTGAACCAAAGTGGCCTGGGCCTGTCCGGCGGCCAGCAGCAGCGGCTGTGCATTGCCCGCGCTGTGGCGCTCAAACCCGACGTGCTGCTGCTCGACGAACCGACCTCGGCGCTCGACCCGATCTCCACCAGCCGCATCGAACAGCTGGTGGAGGAACTCAAGAGGGAATTCACCATCATGATCGTCACCCACAACATGCAACAGGCCGCACGGGTATCCGACTACACCGCCTTCATGTTCCTCGGCGATCTGGTCGAACACGGCACGACCACGCAGATCTTCAACAATCCCGGCAAGCGGCAGACCGAGGACTACATCACCGGGAGGTTCGGCTAATGAACGAGCAACACCGGCACATCGTCAAGAGCTACGACGACGAACAGCGCGCCCTGCTCGATGAATTGATTCGCATGGGACGGATGGCGGCCACCCAGCTCGAAGATGCACTGGCCGTGGTCGAGCGCCGCGACGAACCGGCCGCCCGGAAAATCGTGGCCAACGACGAAGCCATCGACGCGCTGGAACGCCAGGTCAACCATGACGTGATCCTCCTGATCCGGCGCGGCCCGATGGCCGGAGACCTGCGCATCATCCTTGCGGCGCTGCGCGTGGCCTCCGACATCGAGCGCATCGGCGACTACGCCGCCAACATAGCCAAACGTTCGCTGGCGCTCAATCAGTCGCATTCGCTGCCGGACACGCGCGGCATCCGGATGCTGGGCAAGCTGGCCGTGCAGCAGGTCCGCGATGTCCTCGACGCCTACGTCTCCCGCAACGGCGAAGCCGCGCTGCGGGTGCGCGCCAACGATGCCGAGCTGGACACGCTCTACACCGGCCTGTTCCGCGAACTCCTGACCTGGATGATGGAAGACCCCCGCGCCATCACGCCCTGCACGCACCTGCTGTTCATGGCCAAGAACCTCGAACGCGTCGGCGACCACGCCACCAACATTGCCGAAAACGTCTGGTTCCTTGTCCACGGCGAGGAGCCGCCGGATCGCGACAAACGCGACGCGACCCACGACATCGCGGAGCCCTGATCAATCGATCCGGCCGACCGCGGTTCACGCCCCCGAAAAACGGTAGCCGGTGCCGCGCACGGTCTGCAGCATCTCGGCCAGACCGTGCGGCTCGAGCAGCTTGCGCAGGCGCCGGATATGCACGTCCACCGTGCGCTCCTCCACGTAGACGCTGCCGCCCCAGACCTGGTCGAGCAGGCGTGCGCGCGAGTAGGCGCGGTCGGAGTGGGTCATGAAGAAATGCAGCAGCCGGTACTCGGTGGGGCCGAGCTTGATTTCGTCATCGCCCGCGAACACGCGATGCGCCAGCCCGTCGATGCGCAGTCTTCCAACCTGGACCGAACCGTCACCGTCATCGGCCTGACTGCGGCGCAGGACAGCGCGGATGCGCGCCACCAGCTCGCGGGTCGAAAACGGCTTGACCACGTAATCGTCCACACCGGCTTCCAGCCCATTGACGCGATCGATTTCCTCGCCACGCGCGGTCAGCATGATGATCGGCACCTCCCCCCCGCCCGGCTCACCGCGCAGGCGGCGGGCCAGGTCCAGTCCGGACAGGCCAGGGAGCATCCAGTCAAGCAGGATCAGATCCGGCGGCGCGTCAGCGATCGCGACCAGGGCCGCACTCGTATCCGCCGCCAGCGTCACCCTGAATTCGGCTTTGCGCAGGGCGAAAGCAACCATCTCGCGAATCGCCGCCTCGTCCTCGACCACCAGGACGTGCTTTTGCATGTTCGGCTCCGTGTCGCTTTCGTGACGGCGGTATTGCAGCAAAGCAAGATGACAGGATGATGACGCCGACCCGGGCGATACTGAACGGGTTCGCGTCGACGTCGATGCCCACCTTGGGCCACCAGCGGCCGGCATGCGAAACTTCGCAATCGGCCCGCAGCATCCGCATCATGCCCTCCGCCTCTCCCGATTCCAGTCAGCACACCCCCCTGATGAAACAGTACTTCGCCGCCAAGGCGGAGCATCCGGACGTGCTGCTGTTCTTCCGGATGGGCGATTTCTACGAGCTGTTCTACGACGATGCGCGCAAGGCGGCGCGGCTGCTCGACATCACCCTGACCCAGCGCGGCAGTTCCGCCGGTCAGCCGATCCCGATGGCGGGTGTGCCGCACCATGCCTACGAGGGCTATCTGGCGCGGCTGGTGGCGCTGGGCGAGTCGGTGGCCATCTGCGAGCAGATCGGCGATTCGGCACTGAGCAAGGGGCTGGTGGAACGCAAGGTGGTGCGCATCGTCACCCCCGGCACCGTCACCGACGAAGCCTTGCTCGATGAGCGCCGCGACGTGCTGCTGCTGGCGATCTCGCGCGGCGGCATGGCATCGAAAGGCAGGGGCTACGGCCTGGCCTGGGCGGATCTGGCCAGCGGTCGCCTGCGCGCCAACGAAGTGGACGGCGACGACGCGCTGGAAGCCGAGCTGGCGCGGCTTGCGCCCGCCGAGACGCTGATTGCCGACGAAGACGGCTGGCCGGCCAACGTGCTGGAAGCGCGCGGCCTGCGCCGACGCCCGCCGTGGCTGTTCGATGCCGATTCCGGCCGCCGCCAGCTGCTGCAATTCTTCGGCTTGCACGATCTGTCCGCCTTCGGCCTGGAAGACAAGCCGCGCGCAATCGCCGCCGCCGGCGCCCTGCTCGGCTACATCGAGGAAACCCAGAAGCAGCGCCTGCCGCATTTGCGCAGCATCGCGCTGGAAACCAGCTTTGATGCCATCGCCATGAACGCGGCCACGCGCCGCCACCTGGAGCTGGATTCGCGCGTGGATGGCGACGCAAAGGCCACCCTGCTCGGCGTGCTGGACTCCACCGTCACGCCGATGGGCGGACGCCTGCTGCGACGCTGGCTGCACCGGCCGCTGCGCGACCGCACGGTCTTGCGCCAACGTCATCACGCCGTGCAGGCCCTGATCGACGCGCATGCCGATGAAGCCCTGCGCAGCGCCTTCCGTGGGCTGGGCGATCTGGAACGCATCCTCTCGCGCGTGGCCCTGCGCAGCGCGCGCCCGCGCGACCTGTCCACCTTGCGCGACGGGCTGGCCCTGTTGCCGCAGGTGCGCGAACTGCTCGCGCCGCTGGATTCGCCGCGTCTTGCCGCGCTGTACGCAGAGCTGGGCGAACACGCTGCCACCGCGCACTACCTGCAAACCGCGATCGTCGCCCAACCGCCCCTGCTCGCCCGCGACGGCGGCGTGATCGCCGAGGGCTTCGATGTCGAACTGGACGAACTGCGCGCGCTTTCGACCAACGCCGATCAGTTCCTGATCGACCTCGAAGCGCGCGAGCGCGAAGCCAGCGGGATCGCCAACCTCAAGGTTGGCTACAACCGCGTCCACGGCTACTACATCGAAATCAGCAAGGGCCAGAGCGACAAGGCGCCGGTGCACTACACCCGCAGGCAGACCCTGACCGGCGCCGAGCGCTACATCACCGAAGAACTCAAGGCGTTCGAGGACAAGGTGCTGTCGGCGCGCGAGCGCTCCCTGGCGCGCGAGAAACTGCTGTACGAGGCCGTCCTCGACGCGCTCAACGCGGAACTGGAAGCGCTGCGCCGCTGCGCGCTGGCGCTGTGCGAACTGGACGTGCTGGCCGGATTTGCCGAACGCGCCCAGCTGCTGGACTGGAATCCGCCCACGCTGCGCGACGAACCTGGCATCGCCATCGAACGCGGTCGCCATCCGGTGGTGGAAGCGCTGCGCGATGCGCCGTTCGAGCCGAACGACCTGATCTTCGATGACACAACACGCATGTACGTCATCACCGGCCCGAACATGGGCGGCAAAAGCACCTTCATGCGCCAGAACGCGCTGATCGTGCTGCTGGCCTGCATCGGCAGCTTCGTGCCGGCGGCACGCGCCGCGATCGGCCCGATCGACCGCATCCTCACCCGCATCGGCGCGGGCGACGACCTCGCCCGCGGGCAATCGACCTTCATGGTCGAAATGAGCGAAACCGCCTACATCCTCCATCACGCCACCGATCAGTCGCTGGTGCTGATGGACGAAATCGGGCGCGGCACCTCCACCTACGACGGCCTGGCGCTGGCCGACGCGGTGGCACGGCAGCTGGCGTCGAGCAACCGCAGCTACACGTTGTTCGCGACCCACTATTTCGAACTGACGGCGCTGGCCGAGCCGGGCAGCGGCATCGCCAACCTGCATCTGGACGCGGTGGAGCACGGCGACGCTCTGGTGTTCATGCATTCGGTGCGCCCGGGGCCGGCCAACCGCAGCTTCGGCCTCCAGGTCGCGGCGCTGGCCGGCCTGCCGAAAGCCGCATTGCAGCAGGCGCGCGCGCGACTGGCCGAACTGGAATCGCACAACCGCGACGCGCCAGTCGCGCCGCTGAGCGCACCCGCGCTGGATGCTCCGCAGCAATTCGGCCTGTTCGCCCCCGCCTCTGCGGTCGCGGACGCGCTGGCGTCCATCGATCCCGATGAGCTGACGCCCCGGCAGGCGCTGGAAGCGTTGTATCGGCTGAAAGCGCTGACGTGAGCGCCATCGTTCTGCTCACCGGCAAGGCCCTGCCCTACACCCGACCCGGCAGCCGCAGCGGGATTGCGAAACAGCCGCGCGCCGACAAGGTCTGGATCAGCCCGCTCGGGCCGGAAGGCGACGAACAGGGCGACCAGCGCGTACACGGCGGACCGGACAAGGCGCTGCACCACTACCCGTTCGAACATTACGCGTCATGGCGCGCGGAACTGGGAGAACTGCCGCTGCTGCAGGCGCCCGGCGGGTTTGGAGAGAACATCAGCACGCGCGGACTGGACGAAGGCAACGTCTGCATTGGCGACCGCTTCACGCTGGGTGGCGCGCTGCTGGAAGTCAGCCAGGGCCGGTTGCCCTGCTGGAAACTCAACGACCGCTTCGGCGTGGCCGACATGGCGCGGCGGGTGCAAGACAGCGGCCGCACCGGCTGGTATTACCGGGTGCTGCGGCCCGGACTGGCGCAGGTCGGCGACGCCCTGGTGCTGCGCGAACGCTCGTATCCCGACTGGCCGCTGCGCCGGCTGGGCGCTCTGCTGTTCCGCCCGGTGCTCGACCCCGCCCTGCTGGAACCCGCGCTGGCACTGCCACTGGTGCCCTCGCACCGGCGCGTGATCGAGCGTCGGCTGGCCAACGGGGCGCTCGAGCACTGGGCCAAGCGGCTCGACGGATCGCCACCCACCTGATCCAGCGACCTTGTCCATGGCCAGCAGCAAGGCGCATGGCGCATTTCCCACAGATCGGCCGCGAGCGTCTATCATCGTCCAGGACTCGCGCCAGGGGACGCGCCCGTGTTTGGATGGTTGACCTCGCTGTTTCGACGTTCCGGTTCCACCCAGCGCGCCGGTTCACCGGCGATTCCCGCCAGCGCAGATCCCGAGCTGCGGGAGATCTTCATCAACGAGCTCGACGACATCGTCAAGGCGGTGCAGACCGCCTTTGCCGCCTGGCGCGAAGATTGGGCCAATCCCGCGCACTGCCGCGCCGTCGTGCGCGGTTTTCACACCCTGAAAGGGGCGGCGCCGGTCGTCGGCGCCACCCTGCTGGCCGAGTTGGGGCTGGCAGCCGAGCAGACCACCAAGCGCGCCGGGCGCAAGCGCAACCCGGACATGAATCAGATCGCCGCGATCGAGGCCGCCGTCGCCCTGCTGCCGCAGTGGGCGCACGCCGCCCGCAACAACCTGCCGATCCCGGAGGCCACCCGCAGCGTGATCGCCACCCTCAAGCGCGCGACCGGCTGAAGCGCTGCCGCCTCAACCCATCGCCTGCAGCAGGTCTTCCCAGAGATCCTCAACGTCCTCCAGGCCCACCGACAGCCGCAGCAGGCCCGGAGTGATGCCGGTCGCCAGCTTCACGTCCTCGGGAACCATGCGATGGGTCAGTCCGGCCGGATGCTGGATCAGCGAATCGATCGAACCCAGGCTGACCGCCGAGGTCATCACTTTCACCTTCGCCATCATCTGTGCGGCGGCATCGTGCCCGCCCTTCATCTCGAACGATATCAGCGAGCCCGGCCCCGACATCTGGGTACCGATCAAGTGGCCGTTCGGTGCGCCCGGCAGGCCGGGGTAATGCACCTTGGCGACCGCTGGGTGGTCGACCAGACGCTGCGCCAGCACCATGGCATTGGCCTGGGCGGCCTCCACCCGCAGTTTCAGGGTCGGCAAGCCACGGTGCAGCAGGTAGGCGGCCAGCGGATGCAGCAATGCGCCGGTCGCCGCGCGCATCGTGCGCAGCGGATGCGCATTTTCCTCGCTGCAGCACACCACCCCGGCGATCACGTCGCCGTGGCCGCCGAGGAACTTGGTGGCGCTGTGCCAGACGTAGGTCGCGCCGAGTTCGATCGGGCGCTGCAGCACGGGCGTTGCAAAGGTGGAGTCCACCGCCACCGGCACCTTGCCCGCGGCAACGACGGCGGCACGGATGTCGATCAGGTTGAGGGTCGGATTGGAGGGGGTTTCGATCATCACCAGCGCGGTGTCCGGCCGCAGATGCGACGCGATCTGGCCGGCGTCGGTGATGAACTCGGCCTGCATACCGCAGATCCCGCTTTCCAGCAGGTGGTCGGAGGTGCCGTACAGCGGGCGCACCACCAGCACGTGCTTGCCGTGCTGGGCGCGATCCATCAGCAGCGCGGTCAGCGCCGCCATGCCCGAGGCGTAGGCCACGCAGGCCTCGGCCCCTTCCAGCAGCGCAATGCCCTTCTCGGCGCGGGCGACGGTCGGGTTGTGCAGCCGCGCGTAGATCGGGTTGGCCGCGGTGGCGGCGCCGCCGATCAGGGCGTCGAAGCAGGCGCTGCCGACGTCGAGATCGGCGATCGGATAGGTGGTCGACAGGTCCAGCGGCGGCGCGTGCACGCACAGAGTGTTGAAGTCCTCGCGTCCGGCGTGGACGGCCTGGGTCTGGAACCGGTGCATGGCGCACTCCTGATCGGCGTGAAACCACTATGCTAGAACGTCGTTCGGCTACAGACCACAGTACCGAATCCTATTTCTTCATGAAGCCCATTCGCCATGCTTGACCGAATCGACTACGCGCTCCTGCGCCTGCTGCGGAAGAATGCGCGGCTGCCCAACAAGGACCTGGCCGCGCGGGTCGGAATCGCGCCGTCCACCGCGCTGGAGCGGGTGCGCCGCCTGCGTGAGGAGAAAGTGCTGCTTGGCTACCACGCAGAGATCGCGCCCAAGGCTCTGGGGATCGGACTGCAGGCGATGGTGGCGGTTCGGCTGGCGCGGCATTCGCGGGCGCTGGTCGATGGTTTCCACCGCCACGTGCTGACCCAGCCCGAGGTGCTGGCCTGCTACCACGTCGCCGGTGCCGACGATTTCCTGGTCCACGTCGGCGTGCGCGACAGCGAGCACCTGCACAACTTCACCCTGACCGCCTTCACCGAGCGCGAAGAAGTGGCGCACATCGAGACCCGGCTGATCTTCGAATTCCAGCGCAACGTGGAGCTGCCTCCCTCGACAGGCGAACGCTGAAACCATCGCCCACGACTTGTTGCACTGGCCAGGCGAGACATTGTTGCGGCACTGTCGCCTTTCTCCACGATTCCGCCCCCAGAAGACCGCAAGCAATCATGACCGATCCCGCCAATCTCGAATTCACCCCCGACCAGATGCAGGCGATGGGCGAGGCCGTCGTCCGCCGCGCCGTGGCGCACCTTGCCGGACTCGCCGACGCACCGTCCTGCGGCGACTATGCCGACATCGAAGCGCTGTGCCGCGCGCTGCGCGAGCCCGAGCCGGCCGAGGGCGGCGAACTGGGCCCGCTGCTGGACGCATTGTTCGACGACTGGATCCCGCGCTCGTTCGGCACGCCCGGGCCCGGCTACCTCGCCTACATCCCCGGCGGCGGCGTCTACCCGGCGGCGCTGGCGGACTTCATCGCCGACACCGCCAACCGCTACACCGGGATCTGGCTGGGGGCGCCGGCGCTGGTGCAGCTGGAGGCCAACGCGCTGGACTGGATGCGTGAATGGATGCAGTTCCCCGCGACGGCGCGCGGCGTGTTCACCACCGGCGGTTCGATGGCGATGTTCAACGCGATCGCCTGCGCGCGCGAAATCAAGCTCGGCACCGACATCCGCCGCGGCACGCTGTATGTCTCCTCGCAGTCGCACCACTCGATCACCAAGGCGGCCAAGCTCGCCGGCATCGCCCACGACCGCGTGCGCACGATCGCTGTGGACGCGCAGTACCGGATGCGGGTGGACGCGCTGCAGGCGGCGATCGCCGCCGATCGCGCCGCCGGCCTTGCGCCGTTCATGGTGTTCTCCACCGCCGGCACCACCAATACCGGCGCGGTCGACCCGATCGACGCGGTGGCCGACCTGTGCGCCCGCGAAGGGCTGTGGCACCACGTCGACGGCGCCTACGGCGCGTTCTTCCACATGGTGCCGGCGCTGCGCCCGCTGCTGGCCGGCCTGCCGCGCGCCGATTCGCTCACCCTGGATCCGCACAAGGGCATGTTCCTGCCCTACGGCACCGGCGCGCTGCTGGTGCGCGACGGCGAGGCGCTGCGCGCGCTGCACTCCTCCGAGGCCGGCTACCTGCCGGACAACCAGAACGAATTCTACGACCCGGCGCAGTACGGCCCGGACCTGTCGCGCGGCTTCCCCGGCCTGCGGGTCTGGCTGGCGCTGAAGCTGCTGGGCGCCAACCGCTACCGCGCCGCGCTTGCGGAAAAGCGCGCACTGGCGCTGTGGGCCGCCGACGCCGTGGCCGGCATCCCCGGCATCGTCATCGACGCCCCGCCGCAGCTGTCGCTGTTCGGCTTCCATCTTGCCCACCCCTCGCTGCCGACGCTGGCGGACGAAAACGCCGCCACCCGCGCGCTGATGCAGCGCGTGACGGCGCGCGGCCGGGTGATGCTGACCGGCGCCCAGGTCGGCGAGCGCTTCCTCGGCCGGGTCTGCGTGCTCAGCTTCCGCACCCGACGCGCGCAGATGGAAGCCTGCGTCGAGGACATTGCGCAGGTCGCCGCCGAAATCCTGGCCGAGGCCGGCGGCTGACGGTTCGCAAACAGAGCGCTCCCGCAACCCGCGTCAGCTCGCGTCGAGATCGCCCAGTGCGCGAATCAACCGACGCGCCCGCTTGTCGGGCCGGGTCTCCGGAGGCTGGTAGCCGGCCCGCTCGGCCGCGCGCAGCGCCCGCGTCTGTTCGCGCGCGGCTTTGGAGTCTTCCGATTCGCGGTACAGGGTTTGGGCCACGCTGGTCGGACCGCGCTGCGATGCCAGCGCCTGCACTTCGACGACGAACCGCTCACCGGCGCGTTCGATCGCCAGCGCATCGCCCGCGGCAACCGGGCGCGCCGGCTTGGCGCGTTGGCCATTCACTTCGATCTTGCCGGTTTCGACGGCCTGCCTGGCCAGCGCGCGGGTCTTGAAGAACCGCGCGGCCCACAGCCACAGGTCGAGCCGGATGCTGGCGGCGGGTTGCGCGGGATTCGGCATCAAGACTCCTGCCCTGCAAACGCAAACGGCCACCCGGAGGTGGCCGTCATGCGATCGCCTGCCGGGCGGATTATTCGCCCGCGGCGTTGTTTGCTTCGGCCTCGGCCTTGGCAGCCGTACGGGCCTTGGCATTGCCGGCCAGGTCTTCCTTGATGCGCGCCTTCTTGCCCTGCAAGCCACGCAGGTAGTACAGCTTGCTGGCGCGCACCGCGCCACGACGCTTGACTTCGATCGAGTCGATCGCGGCGCTGTGGGTCTGGAACACGCGCTCGACGCCGAAGCCGTGGGAAATCTTGCGCACGGTGAAGGCGGAGTTCAGGCCGGCGTTCTTGATGCCGATCACGACGCCCTCATAAGCCTGCACGCGCTCGCGGTTGCCTTCCTTGACCTTGACGTTGACGACGACGGTATCGCCGGGGCCGAAATCGGGCAGCGTGCGCGAAACCTGGGCGGTTTCGAAATTCTGGACGAGGGTGTGGATCGAGGGCTTGTTCATGGGTTCAACCTGCAGATAGTCGTTTGCGTGTCTGGCACGCGCCTGTTGGAAATTGTTGTTGCGCGAGTGCACGTGGACCCGCGTCATGGCATCGGTGAAGCAACTCAGGGCATGGCCCAGCCGCGCATTGTAGCTGTTTTTTCGTGCTCGCGCCGAAAATCGGCGCGAGCACGTCCGGACCTGCGCCGGACGTGCGACTGCTGATCAATGCCAGGATGGACTTGATCAGCATTGCCCTGACCGGCCCGACTCAGGCTTCGCCGCCCCCGCCCGGAGCCGGCCCGGCTTGCAGGGCCTGGAATTCGGCCAGCAGCGCCTTGTCCCGCTTCGACAGCGCGGCCATGTCCAGCAGGTCGGGCCGCCGCTGCCAGGTCCGGCCCAGCGCCTGCATCCGGCGCCAGCGCGCGATTTGCGCATGGTTGCCGGACAGCAGCACCTCCGGCACGGATCCCAGCGGGTGTTCGACCGGCCGGGTGTAGTGCGGACAGTCGAGCAGGCCGTCCTCGCCGAAGCTGTCCTGCTCGGCCGATTGCGCGTCGTTGAGCGCGCCTTCCTGCAACCGCGCCATCGCGTCGATCAGCACCAGCGCCGCCGGCTCGCCGCCCGAGAGCACGTAATCGCCGATGGAGAGTTCCTCATCGACTTCGGCCCGCAGCAGCCGCTCGTCGACGCCTTCGTAGCGGCCGCACAGCAGGATCAACCGCGATTCGGCCGCCAGCGCACGCACCCTGGCCTGATCCAGCCGCCGGCCCTGCGGACTGAGATAGAGGACCTGCGCCGGTCGCGGATCGTCCGCGCGCGCCGCGGCGATCGTCGCCTGCAGCGGTTCGATCAGCATCACCATTCCGGGCCCGCCGCCGAACGGGCGGTCGTCCACGCGCCGGTAGTTTCCTTCGGCATGATCGCGCGGATTCCAGCCGTGGATGTCGATCAGCCCACGCTCGCCCGCCCGCCCGACCACGCCGTGCGCGGCGAGCTGGGTGACGAACTCCGGGAACAGGCTGATGAGGTCGATGCGCATCGCGGATCAGAAATCGGCTTCCCAGTCGACGCGGATCGTGCCGGTATCGAAGTCCACCGCGCGCACGTAGTCGGGCTGGACGAACGGGATCATCCGTTCGCGTTCGCCCTGCGTCACCAGCACGAGGTTGGCGCCGTTGTCGAACAGATGCGAGACCGTGCCGAAATCGACGCCATCCAGATTGACGACCCGCAGGCCTTCCAGATCGACCCAGTAATACTCGCCGGGCGCGGGTGGAGGCAGCGCGGCGCGTGGCACCAGCACTTCGACGCCACGCAGGGCCTCGGCCGCGTCGCGATCCGCGATTCCGGGCAGCGAGGCGATCAGTCCCTTGCTCCCAACGCGGACGCGCGCGCCGGAAACGCTGCGCTCGCAGCCGCGCGGATCGCGCAGGATCCACGGCTGGTAGCGCGCAATCGCGGTTTCCGGTTCGGTGTGGCTTTCGAGCTTGAGTTCGCCACGCACGCCGAACGCACCGTGCAGCCGACCGACGGCAATCAACCGCTGGCCTGCGTCCGGTGCGTTCATGCGCTTTGCCTGCGATTCCGGCGACGGGCCGGAACCTGCGGGAATCAAGCCGCCTTCGCGGCCTGCTTGTAGAGGTCGGCGACCTTGTCGGTCAGCTGGGCACCGCGGTCGAGCCAGAACTTGATCCGCTCACCGTCGAGCTGGACGCGCTGCTCGCCGCCCTGGGCGACCGGGTTGTAGAACCCGACGCGCTCGATGTTGCGACCGTCGCGGGCGCTGCGGCCGTCGGTGACGATGATGTGGTAGAAGGGACGCTTCTTGGCGCCGCCGCGAGCAAGGCGAATCTTGACCATGTTGATGTCATCCAGCGGTCGGGATTGACCGGGTAAGCCGCCGATTATAGCGCAATTTCCGGGTCTGCTGCGCGACGCGACAGCCCCCGGACGGCGAACACCGGCGGATCAGTTGGAATGCGGGCTGACGTAATCCTTGACGGTCGTCCGGAAGGCGATGTTGAACCGGTTCCAGCCGTTGATGGCGATGATGGCCAAGGTCAGGTCGACCAGTTCCTTTTCGCTGAAGTGCCGGCGCGCCTCCTGATAGGTCGCATCGGACACGTCCTGGGCGGTGGCGACGCGGGTGACTTCCTCGGTCCATGCCAGCGCAGCGCGCTCCTTGTCGGTATAGCAGTGGGCATCGCGCCAGGCCGGCAGCAGGTACAGACGCTGCTCCGTCTCGCCCTTGGCGCGGGCGTCCTTGGTGTGCATTTCCAGGCACCAGGCGCAGCCGTTGATCTGCGAGGCGCGTGACTTCACCAGTTCCAGCAGCGCCTCGTCGAGGCCGAAGGTGTGGACGGCGTGTTCAAGCTGGAGCATAGCCTTGAACGCCTCGGGCGAGGCGGTCTGGTAGGCAAGGCGCTGTGACATCGAAGTCTCCGCTATTCAATGGGGTTCAAACAGCGTTTGTACGCCTTCATAGCCGAAGGGCGCGTCAAGGCCGTCGAAACAGCCGCTCTCGCGCAAGGCGGTGGCGGCATCGCGCACCGCCGACAGCGCCAGCGTCGCCAGGCGGGTGGCGGTGCTGACCGGGCCACGCCCAGTCGTCCAAGTTCGGCCAGATCCGGCAGGCCCTTGCGGGCACCGATGTTCACCGGCACCGGAATGGCCGCGCAAAACGCAGCAATGGTGGCGGGATTCGCCAGCGCGATCGGATAGATCCCGTCGGCGCCGGCATCCACGTAGGCGCGCGCGCGGCGGATCGCGTCGTCCAGAAGCGCGTCAGGCGCCGCGCCACCGACGATCCAGCAATCCACGCGGGCATTGATGAAGGCGGGAACGCAGGCCGACTCCGCTGCAGCGCGGGCGGCGGCAACCCGGGCGGCCGCATCGCCGATGTCGCGCAGGTGCGCGTGGGCGATCCCGTCATCGATGTTCAGCCCGACGGCACCGGTGTCGAGCAGGGCGCGCACGCTCTCGCTCACGGCCGTCGGGGTTGCGCCGAAACCGCCTTCGAAATCGACCGTCAGCGGCACGTCGATCACCCGCACCATGCGCCGCACCGCGTCCAGCAGTTCGTTCAGCGGCAGCTGTTCGCCATCGGCATATCCCAGCGACCACGCCACCCCGCCGCTGGTGGTGGCGATGGCATCGAATTCCATCGCCGCGAACAGGGCCGCGCTGCCGGCATCCCAGGCGTTCGGCAACAGCAGCGGCACCGATCCGCGGTGCAGCGCCGCGAAGCGCTCTGCCAGCGCCTGCTGCCGTGCGAGGTCCATCAAGGCCTCAGTGGAACGGCATGCCGCCGCGCCCGCCCATCATCCCGGACAGGCCGCGCATCATGCCCTTCATGCCGCCGCGGCCGAGCTTGCCCATCATCTTTTCCATCTGCTGGTACTGCTTCATCAGCTTGTTGATGTCGGCCGGGGTCAGCCCGGAACCGCGGGCGATGCGCGCGCGCCGCGAGCCGTTGAGCAGGTCTGGGTTGCGGCGTTCCTTCTTCGTCATCGAGTTGATGATGGCGATCATGCGCGGCACTTCCTTGCCGGTCACCTGCTGCTTGACCGACTCGGGAAGCGCGCCAATGCCCGGCAGCTTGTCCATCAGGCCGTGCAGTCCGCCCATGTTCTGCATCTGTTCGAGCTGGTCGCGCATGTCGTTGAGGTCGAACTTCTTGCCCTTGGCGACCTTCTCGGCGAGCTTCTG
>NZ_JAMQHN010000006.1 GCF_025993755.1 Thermomonas sp.
GCCGGTCACCGCCCGAATCGCGGTCGCGGCGAACTTCGCGGACATCGCGCGCGCGCTGGCCTCCGATTACGGACGCCGCAGCGGTCATCGCATCACGATTTCATCGGCCTCGACCGGCAAGCTCTACGCCCAGATCCACAACGGCGCGCCGTTCGACGCGCTGCTGGCCGCCGACGCCTCGACCCCGCGGCTGTTGGCCAACGAAGGGCTTGCCGACGCCAGCACCCTGCAGGACTACGCCACCGGCCGATTGGTGCTGTGGAGCCGCGACCCCAACCTCGCCCGCGATGGCGAGGCGCTGTTGCGCCGGGGCAACATCACCCGGCTGGCGATCGCCAATCCCGAGCTGGCCCCCTACGGCGCTGCCGCCCGCGAAACGCTACTGTACCTGCGGCGCTGGAACGAACTGCAGCCGCGGCTGGCGATCGGCGAAAACGTCGGTCAGGCGGCGCAGTTCGTCGCCAGCGGCGCCGCGCCGCTGGGCCTGCTGCCGGCTTCGCTGGTGCAGACGGCGCGCGGACGCCCTGCGGGTTCGTCCTGGGAAGTGCCGACCACGTGGCACAAGCCGATCGTGCAGAGCGCCGTGCTGCTCCGTCACGGCCGCAACAACGCCGCCGCGCGCGGCTTCCTGCGTTACCTGCAAACCCCGGCAGTGCGCGCACGAATCCGCACGCTCGGCTACGACTGAACGTCGATGGATGCCGCCTCGACAACCCCGGCATGGCTCATGGCCGCCTGGGTGTCGTTCAAGCTGGCCGGCCTGACCACGCTGATCCTGCTGGTGCTGGGGACGCCGCTTGCCTGGTGGCTGGCGCGCACGCGCTCGCGCTGGCGCGCGCCGATCGGCGCGGTGGTCGCGCTGCCGATGGTGCTGCCGCCGACCGTACTCGGCTTCTATCTGCTGGTCGCGTTCGCGCCGCAGGGGCCGATCGGCCAGTTGACATCGACACTGGGGCTTGGAACGTTGGCATTCACTTTCAACGGCCTGCTCGTGGCCTCGGTGCTGTATTCGCTGCCGTTCGTGGTGCAGCCGCTGCAGGCAGGCTTTGCCGGCATCCCGCAGGCCACACTGGATGCCGCTGCGACCTTGCGCGCTTCGCCGCTGGACCGGTTCCTCAGCGTGGTCTTGCCGCTGGCCCGCCCTTCGCTGCTGGCCGGCGCCCTGCTCGGCTTCGCCCACACCGTGGGTGAATTCGGCGTGGTGCTGATGGTGGGCGGAAACATCGAGGGCGAAACCCGGGTGCTGTCGGTGCTGCTCTACGATCAGGTCGAGAGCATGGCCTACGGCGACGCCCACCGGCTGGCGGCGGGCCTGCTGCTGTTCTCGTTCGCCCTGCTGCTGCTGATGCAATGGCTGGGCCGACGCACGGCGATGGCCAATGACTGAACGTGCCGCAACCATCGACATCGCGCTGCAACTGGCGCGCGGGGATTTTCGGCTGGACGTGGCGCTTGCACTCCCGGCCTCCGGGACGACCGTCGTGTTCGGCCCCTCCGGCTGCGGCAAGACCACGCTGCTGCGCGCGATCGCGGGACTGGAACCCAGCGCACAGGGAACGCTGAAGATCGCCGGCGAGACCTGGCAGGACGCAAACACCTGCCTGCCGCCGCACCGTCGCCCGGTCGGCGTCGTGTTCCAGCAAACCGCGCTGCTGCCGCATCTGTCGGTGGCCGGCAACCTGCGCTACGGCTGGAAGCGCGCCGGCGCGCAAACCGCCGTGCTGGACACCTGGATCGAACGCCTGGCGCTGGCGCCCCTGCTGTCGCGTCGCCCGGACACGCTCTCCGGCGGCGAACGTCAGCGGGTGGCGCTGGCGCGAGCACTGGTGACCACCCCCAGACTGCTGCTGCTGGACGAACCGCTGAGCGCGCTCGACGCACCACGGCGCGCCGAGATCCTGCCCTTCCTCGAAGCCGTGCGCCGGGAGGCCGGCATTCCGATCCTGCACGTCACGCACGCGATCGAGGAAGTGGCGCGACTGGCCGATCATCTGGTGCTGCTGGACGCCGGCCGCGTCGTCGCTTCGGGCCTCGCCCTGGACCTGCTCAACCGGCCCGACCTGCCGCTGGCGCTGCGCGACGACGCCGGCGTGGTGCTCGAAGCCGAGATCATCGACCGCGACCCGCACGGACTGCTGACCCTGCGCACCGCCGCCGGCACGCTGCACGCACAGGGCGCTGCACACCCGTCCGGCACCATGTTGCGCGTGCGCATCCTCGCCCGCGACGTCAGCCTCGCCCTGACGCGCCACGACGATTCCAGCCTGCTCAACCTGCTCGAAGCCCGCATCGTCGCGCTGGACGAATTGCCCGGCGGGCAGGTGCAGGTGCGGCTGGACGCCGGCGGCCGTCCGCTGCTGGCGCGGATCTCGCACCGCTCGTTGCAGCGGATGCAGTTGCGCGAAGGAATGGTGCTGTGGGCCCAGGTGAAAGCGGTCGCGCTGCTGCTTTGACGGCGTCCGCCCCACCGAACGCCGTCGCCGCAGACGTCAACGCAGATTGATCACGATCAAATTCCCGAGGCCACGCCGGTCTAGTCTGAATGATCGCCTGCGCGCATGCGTGCGCCGACTGGCCTCCTCCGAACCCTGACGCTGGACCGATGAACGAACCCGTACCGCACGGTGGCCTGAAAAACCTGTCGCCCGCCTACTTCGGCATGGTCATGGCCACCGGCATCGTCTCGCTGGCCGCCTGGATGCGCGGCTGGCCGCGGCTGGCCGAAGCCATGTTCGTCCTCAACCTCGTCTTCTACGTCCTGCTCTGGGTGCTGTACCTGCTCCGGTTGATCCGCTATCCGCGCGCATTCCTCGGCGACCTGTTCGACCACCTGCTCGGCCCGGCCTTCTTCACCATGGTCGCCGCCACCGGCGTGCTCGGATCGCAGTTCCTGCTGCTGCGCTCGGCGCTGCGCGAAAGCTGGATGCTGTGGACGCTGGCGGTCGCACTGTGGCTGGTGCTGACCTACACGATCTTCACCGTACTCACGGTCAAGGAAGACAAGCCGACGCTCGATCGCGGCATCAGCGGCGGCTGGCTGCTGGCGGTCGTGGCCACCCAGTCGCTGACCGTGCTCAGCGCCCTGCTGGCCGCGCGCACCGGCCAGCCGTGGAAGCTCGAACTCAACTACTTCGCGCTGTCGATGTGGCTGTGGGGCGGGATGCTCTACATCTGGATGATGTCGCTGATTTTCTACCGCTACACCTTTTTCCGCTTCCAGCCGCACGACCTGTCGCCGCCGTACTGGATCAACATGGGCGCGATGGCCATTTCCACCCTGGCCGGCTCGCTGCTGATCCTCAACGCCCACGAGGCGCCGTTCCTGACCTCGGTCCTGCCCTTCATCAAGGGCTTCACGGTGTTCTACTGGGCCACCGGCACCTGGTGGATTCCGATGCTGCTGGTGCTGGGCGTCTGGCGCCACGTCTACAAGCGCTTCCCGCTGCGCTACGACCCGCTGTACTGGGGCGCGGTGTTCCCGCTGGGCATGTACGCGGCCTGCACCCACCAGCTGGTGCGCGCGATGCACTTGGATTTCCTCGACGTGCTCGCCGATCTGTTCCTGGTGGTGGCGATGTGCGCCTGGACGGCGACTTTCATCGGCGCGCTGCGGCGCGGGCTGCAATCGCTTCGTGTCGCTACGCCGGCTCATTAGGCCGCGGGCCAGGGCAACGCCGGCTTGATCGGCGTTGCCCGGAGCTTCCCCGCGCCGCCTCCTATCCCGCCCGCTTGCGCGCCGCTTCCGCCGCCGCCGCGGCCGCGCGCGCGGCTTCGCTTGCCGCCTCGGCCGCAGCGCGGGCATGCCGCGCGGCTTCCTGCGCGGCCATGATTTCCGGAAGATCGGTGTCGCGGGCGAGCTCTGGATGGCGGGCGCGGTTGGCGCGCAGGATCGCGAAATGCATCCACAGCAGGTTGGTCAGGGCGATGGCGAACAGCAGCATGAAGCAGCTGCTCCAGATGCCGACCAGGTCGTTCATCACGCCGAAGGCGATCGGCAGGACGAAGCCACCGAGACCGCCGATCATGCCGACCACACCGCCGACCGAGCCGACGTGGTTGGGATAGTAGGTCGGGATGTGCTTGAACACGGCCGCCATGCCCAGCGACATCACGAAGCCGAGGATGAACAGCACGATCGCGCGTTCGATCATGGTCGGCGCGATGGTAAAGGCGATCGGCCCGTGGATGCCTTCGATCACGTAATGGGTGTTCGGATACGACAGCAGAAACAACCCGACCATGCACACCGAGAACGAGACGTACATGATCTTGCGGGCGCCATAGCGGTCGGCCAGTACGCCGCCGAAAGCGCGGAAGATCGTCGCCGGCAGACCAAAGCTGGCCGCCAGCATGCCGGCGGTGGCGATGTCGACCTTGTACACACCCATGTAATAGCGCGGCAGCCACGAGGTCAGGGCCACGAAGCCGCCGAACACGAGGAAGTAGTACAGCGAGAACCGCCACACCTGCAGGTTGCCCAGCGGCGCCAGTCGCTCCTTGAGGGAAGCCGGCTGGCCCGCACTGGCCGCGCTCTTCGGCGCCGGCTCGGCCAGCAGGTAGAACAGCACCGCGGTGACGAGAACCGCCGTGGCATAGACGTTGATCGCATGCCGCCAGTCCATCACCGCCAGCAGCAGCGGCGCGCCGAAGCTGGTGACGGCCGCGCCGACGTTGCCCATGCCGAACAACCCAAGCGCCGTGCCCTGCTTCTCGCGCGGGAACCAGGCCGAAACGTACACCACGCCGATCGTGAAGGTGCCGCCCGCCAGGCCCAGACCCAGGCCCAGCGCCAGCATCACCGGGAAGTTGCCTGCATAAGGCAGGGCATAGGCGAAGCCCGCCACCACCAGCATGGTCAAGGCGAAGACACGGCGCCCGCCGATCATCTCCGACCAGATGCCGAGGACCGGGCGGCTGATCGAGCCGGTCAGCACCGGCGTGGCCACCAGCAGGCCGAACTGGGTGTCGGACAGGCCCAGCTCCTCCTTGAGCTTCATGCCGATGATCGAGAAGACCACCCAGATGGCGAAGCAGACGCCGAAGGCGAAGGTACTCAGCCAGAGTGCCCTTTGGCGGCGCGCGTTGCTGATCTCGACTTGCTCTTGCATGGTCGCGTTTCCGTTTGACGTATTGCTGGAGCAGGAGGATGCGGACGCGCGAAACTTCGCTCAGCCCGCCTCCGCCTCGATCTCGGCCAGCCCGCGCACTTCGAAGCGCTCCTGCAGGCCCTGCAGATAGAGCTGGAGTTCGCGCTGCCGCACCTGCAGTTCAAGATAGTCGGAGATGCGCGCGCGGGCTTGATCGAACGCAAGTTTTTCGCCGGCGGCGATCGCATCGACGCAGACCACGTGGTAGCCCCAGCGCGACTCCACCGGGAACGCGGCCAGTCCTTCGCGCAGGCGGAACACCTGGCGGTCGAATTCCGGCGTGGTCTGTCCGTGTTCGATCCAGCCGAGGTCGCCGCCATCGTCTTTCGACGGGCAGTCGGACAGGCGCAGCGCAAGATCCGCGAACAGATGCGGTTGCTGCTTCAACTCGGCGATCGCGTTTTCGGCGCGACTGCGGGCATCGAAGCGGCCGTTGACGTCGTCGGTCGCGGCCCCGAACAGGATGTGGCGGACGCGAATCCGGTCGGGCGCGTGGAAGCGCTCGGGATTCTGGTCGTAATAGCGCCGGCAATCGTCTTCGCTGGGCACGCGGTTTTCCACTTCGCGTTCCAGCAGGACCCGGATGCAGGCCTCCTCGATCGCCTCGCCGCCGCTGGTTTCCACCTCGTCCATCAGCCCGAGCCGCTCGACCTCGCGCCGCAGCAGCTCGCGCACCACCAGCGCACGCGCCGCGTCGGCGCGCGACTGCTCCGGCTTCATCGCCCGGTGGAACTGCATCTCGCGCGCAATCTCGGCCTCGCTGATCGCGGTGTCGCCCACGAACAGGAAGCTTGGCGCGGCCTGCCCCAACGTGCGCGGCCCTTCGCCGGCGTCGTCGTGATGGTGCGCGTGGGTTTCCTGCGCCACCGACCTGCCCGAATCGATGACGGTGATCGGCAACTCGCGGCTGCCCGGCTTGCGCTCGCCCATGGATCAGTCCCTCGGCCCGTAGCGCAGCGGCGGCTGGCGCCGGCGCACCACCTGGTAGGGACGCCACAGGTAGCTCAGCGGAATGCTCCAGATATGCACGAGGCGGGTGAACGGCGTAATCAGGAACAGCGTCAGCCCGAGGATGATGTGCGCCTTGTAGACCCAGTGGACGCCGGAAATCATCTCGGCAGCGCCGCCGCGGAACGTGGCGATGCGCTGCGCCCAATCGGCCAGCAAGGTCATCACGCTGCCGTCGAGATGGTGCGCGGACTGGAAGATCGTGCTCAACCCGAGCAGCAGCTGCGCCATCAGCAGCGCCAGCAGCAGGACGTTGCGCCAGTTGTCGGTGGCGCGGATGCGCGGATTGAACAGGTGCCGCCACATCAGGATCACCATGCCAACCAGGCAGAGCACGCCGAAAGTCCCGCCCACGACCATCGCCAGCATCTGCTTGTTTTCCTGGCTGATGAAGATGGTGTAGAGCGAATGCGGCGTCAGCAGGCCGACGATGTGGCCTCCGAGCACGACCAGGATGCCGACGTGGAACAGGTTGCTGCCAATGCGCATTCCGCGCGTGGAGAGCAGCTGGCTGGAGCCGCTGCGCCACGTGTACATGGAATGGTCGAAGCGCACCAGGCTGCCCACGAAGAACACCGCCATGGCGATGTAGGGATAAATCTGGAACCAGAAGACATCGAAATAGCTCATGGCTGCACCTGTCGTTGGGCGGTGGCGGGGCGGCGGGTGGGCGGCGCGCAGTCTTCGGAGGGGGCATCCGCGCCGAAGCGCACCGCCTCCTCTTCCCACAGCCGATCCATTTCCTCGATGGTGTCGTCGCGTGGCTCTTCGCTGGCGCGCTTGCGCAGCGGCGCGAGATCGACCTTGCCGTCAGCCAGTTCGACCAGGAGCTCCAGCAGCAGCGCGTACGGACTGCCGCGCTCGCCGGCGCGCGCGGCCAGCAGTCCGACGATGTGGCTGACGTGCTTGAGCCAGTCGCGCGCTTCTTCCGCCGGACGCTGGTTGAGGTATTCCAGCAGCAACGGCAGGTAGTCCGGCAGTTCCCTGGCCGACAATTCGAAGCCGTTCTTGCGATAGGCCGAGATCAGGTCGACCATCGCCTGCCCGCGGTCGCGGGACTCGCCGTGGATGTGCTCGAACAGCAGCAGGCTCATCGAACGACCGCGGTCGAACAGCAGCAGCCAGCGCTCCTGGGCCTCCAGCGGATCGGTCTCGAGCAGTTCGCGCACGAAGGCAACCAGCTGCGCGCGCCGCGCCTTCGACAATCGCGGGGCCTCGGCGGCGGCCAGCAGTTCCTCGCCGTGCTCCCACAGCGCATCCTGCGGATAGTCCAGCAGCACGCCGACCAGCTTGAGCAGGCTCATTCGAGCACCTCGAATTTCTCCTGCCGGTTTGGATGCACCGAATAGCGGGCGGTCTTGCGCTGGGTGAACAGGTCGGCCGGGGAATCGCCGCTGCAGCCGTTGCCCCAGCTGAAGCCGCAGCCGCCGCGCTCGCCGAAGGCGTCATTGGCGTATTCGCGGTGCGCGGTCGGAATCACGAAGCGGTCTTCGTAATTGGCGATGGCGAGATACCGGTACATGTCCTCGGCCTGCGCCACGGTCAGCCCGGCCTGTTCCAGCACGCGGGTGTCCTCGACACCGTCCACGTTGCGGGCGCGGCGCCAGGCGCGCATCGCCATCATCCGCTCCAGCGCGCGGATCACCGGGGCCTCGTCGCCGGCGGTGAGCATGTTCGCCAGATAGCGCACGGGAATGCGCAGCGAGGCCACGTCCGGCAGTTCGCCGTTCATGCCCACGCGGCCGCGCTCGGCGGCGGACTGGATCGGCGACAGCGGCGGCACGTACCAGACCATCGGCAGGGTGCGGTATTCCGGATGCAGCGGCAGCGCCAGCTTCCAGTCGATGGCCAGCTTGTAGGTCGGCGAAGCCTTCGCCGCCTCCAGCCAGTTGTCGGGAATGCCTTCCTTGCGGGCCGCCTCGATCACCTTCGGATCGAACGGATCGAGGAAGATGTCCAGATGGGCCTGATAGAGGTCCTTCTCGGCCGGCGTGGACGCGGCCTCCTGGATGCGGTCGGCGTCGTACAGCAGCACGCCCAGATAACGGATGCGGCCGACGCAGGTTTCCGAGCACACCGTCGGCTCGCCCATCTCGATGCGCGGGTAGCAGAAGATGCACTTCTCGGATTTGCCCGACTTCCAGTTGTAGTAGATCTTCTTGTACGGGCAGGCCGACACGCACATGCGCCAGCCGCGGCACTTGTCCTGGTCGATCAGGACAATGCCGTCTTCCTCGCGCTTGTAGATCGCGCCCGACGGGCAGGCGGAGACGCAGGCCGGATTGAGGCAGTGCTCGCACAGGCGCGGCAGGTACATCATGAAGGTCTTCTCGAACGCGCCGTAGATCTCCTTCTGCACGCCGTCGAAGTTGCGGTCCTTGCTGCGCTTGGCGAATTCGGTGCCGAGGATTTCCTCCCAGTTCGGGCCCCAGTGGATCTTCTCCATGCGCTGCCCGGAAATCAGCGAACGCGGGCGCGCGGTGGGCTGGTGGTGGACGTCCGGCGCCTCGTGCAGGCGCTGGTAGTCGAAATCGAACGGCTCGTAGTAGTCGTCGATCTGCGGCAGGTCGGGATTGGCGAAGATCTTCGACAGCAGCCGCCAGCGCCCGCCGGCCTTCGGAACCAGCTTGCCGGCCCGGGTGCGCACCCAGCCGCCGTTCCACTTGTCCTGGTTTTCCCACTCCTTCGGGTAGCCGATGCCGGGCTTGGTCTCCACGTTGTTGAACCACGCGTATTCCACGCCTTCGCGCGAGGTCCACACGTTCTTGCAGGTGATGGAGCAAGTGTGGCAACCGATGCACTTGTCCAGATTCAGCACCATCGCGATCTGTGCGCGGACTTTCATGGGTTGGCTCCGGGATTGTGGATTCGGGAATCGGAAAACGGGGGAACGGGCATCCGGTCAGACATTGGATTTCTCCAGGTCGATCCCCTGATGCGCCAATCCCGTGGCCTCCTCTTCCAGCCAATCGATCTTGTCCATCTTGCGCACGATCACGACTTCATCGCGGTTGGTGCCGCAGGTGCCGTAGTAGTTGAAGCCGTAGGCGTACTGGGCGTAGCCGCCGATCATGTGGGTGGGCTTGAGCACCACGCGCGTGACCGAATTGTGGATGCCGCCGCGGGTACCGGTGATCTCGCTGCCGGGCACGTTGATGATGCGTTCCTGCGCGTGGTACATCATCGCCATGCCGGGTTTGACGCGCTGGCTGACCACGGCGCGCGCGGCCACCGCGCCATTGACGTTGAACAGCTCGATCCAGTCGTTGTCCTCGATCCCGGCTTCGCGGGCGTCGTCCTCGCTCATCCACACGATCGGGCCGCCGCGCGAGAGCGTCTGCATCAGCAGGTTGTCGGAATAGGTGCTGTGGATGCCCCACTTCTGGTGCGGGGTGATCCAGTTCAGCAGGATTTCCTTGTGCCCGTTCGGCTTCTTGCCGAGCAGCGGCGCGACCGTCTTGGTGTCGACCGGCGGGCGGTACTGCATGAAGCCCTCGCCGAAATCGACCATCCACTGGTGGTCCTGGTAGAACTGCTGGCGCCCGGTCAGGGTGCGCCACGGGATCAGTTCGTGGACGTTGGTGTAGCCGGCGTTGTAGCTGACGTGCTCGTCTTCCAGTCCCGACCAGATCGGGCTGGAGATGATCTTGCGCGGCTGCGCCTGGATGTCGCGGAAGCGGATCGCCTCGTGCTCCTTGCCGACCGCCAGATGGGTGTGGTCGCGGCCGGTGAAGCCGCCCAGCGACTCCCACGCCTTGACCGCCACATGGCCGTTGGTTTCCGGCGCCAGATGCAGGATGACCTCGCAGGCGTCGATGGCAGAATCGATCTGCGGCCGCCCCTGGCTGACGCCTTCCTCGCGCACGCGATGGTTGAGATCGCCGAGGAACTTCACCTCGTCCCTGGTATCCCAGTTCATGCCCTTGCCGCCGTTGCCGAGCTTGTCCAGCAGCGGGCCGAGCGAGGTGTACTTCTTGAAGATGTCGCGGTAATCGCGTTCGACCACGGCCATCGAGGGCATGGTCTTGCCGGGAATCGCCTCGCACTCGCCCTTTTTCCAATCCGTGACGCCCAGCGGCATCGACAACTCGTTCGGAGTGTCGTGCAGGGTCGGCACAAGAACCAGGTCCTTCACCGTTTCCAGCACGCCTGGTGCCATCCCGGAGACCGTTTCGGCGATGCCCTTGAAGATGTCCCAGTCGCTGCGCGCTTCCCACGCCGGATCCACCGCCTTGGACAGCGGGTGGATGAACGGGTGCATGTCGGAGGTGTTGAGGTCGTTCTTCTCGTACCAGGTCGCGGTGGGCAGCACCACGTCGGAATACAGCGCGGTGGTGCACATGCGGAAGTCGAGCGTCACCAGCAGGTCGAGCTTGCCTTCCGGCGCCTCGTCATGCCACTTCACTTCTTCCGGCTTGGTCGCGCCGCGCTCGCCCAGATCCTTGCCCTGCAGACCGTTCCGGGTGCCCAGCATGTGGCGGAGCATGTACTCATGGCCCTTGCCGGAGGAACCGAGCAGGTTCGAGCGCCAGATGAACATGTTGCGCGGGAAATTCTGCGGCGCATCCGGGTCGGCGAAGGCGAAATCGAGGCTGCCGTCCTTGAACTTGGACAGCGCATAGTCCACCGGCGCAACGCCCTTGCCTTCGGCTTCGCGGACGAGATCCAGCGGATTGCGGTCGAGTTGCGGGGCGCAGGGCAGCCAGCCCATGCGCACCGCGCGCAGGTTCAGGTCAACCATCGAACCGCTGTACTTGCTGCGGTCGGCCAGCGGCGAAAGGATCTCGTCGATGCCGAGCTTCTCGTAGCGCCACTGGTCGGAGTTGAAATAGAAATACGAGGTGCCGTTCATCTGCCGCGGCGGGCGGCTCCAGTCCAGCCCGAACGCCAGCGGCAGCCAGCCGGTCTGCGGGCGCAGCTTCTCCTGGCCGACGTAGTGCGACCAACCGCCGCCGGTCTGGCCGACGCAGCCGCACATCATCAGCATGTTGATGAGGCCGCGGTAGTTCATGTCGTTGTGGTACCAGTGGTTCATGCCGGCACCGACGATGATCATGCTGCGGCCGCGGGTCTTGGCCGCGGTGCTGGCGAATTCGCGCGCGATCTCGATCACGTCCGCGCGCGGCACGCCGGTGATGACCTCCTGCCACGCCGGCGTGCCCGGAACGTTGGCATCGAAGCTCGCCGCCACGTTGCCGCCGCCGAAGCCGCGATCGATGCCGTACTGCGCCAACTGCAGGTCATAGACGGTGGCCACCGCCCATTCCCGCCCGTCGGCCAGCTGCAGCTTGCGCACCGGGATGTTGCGCTCGAGCACCTCGTCGAACTTGGAGGCCGTCCAGGCGCCGTTCTCGATCCCGCCGAAGTACGGGAAGCTGACCGCCTCGATGGCATCGAAACCGTCCTTGAAGCTCAGCTGCAGCCGGGTCTCGCGGCCGGCGCTGTCTTTTTCCTCGATGTTCCACTTGCCTTTCTCGCCCCAGCGGAAGCCCACCGAGCCGTTGGGAACGGTGATGCTGCCGGTGTTCTCGTCGAACGCCAGCGTCTTCCACTCGGGATTGTTCGCCTCTCCCAGCCCGCCCAGGTCGGAGGCGCGCAGGAAGCGTCCCGGCACCAGGCGGCCGTCGTCGCGCCTTTCCAGCCGCACCAACAGCGGCATGTCGGTGTATTGGCGGCAGTAATCGACGAAGTACGGGATCTGCTGGTCGACGTGGAACTCCTTGAGGATCACGTGGCCGAAGGCGAACGCCAGCGCGGCGTCGGTGCCCTGCTTGGGATGCAGCCAGTGGTCGCACAGCTTGGCCACTTCCGCATAGTCCGGGGTGATGGCCACGGTCTTGGTGCCGTTGTAGCGGGCCTCGGTGAAGAAATGCGCGTCCGGGGTGCGGGTCTGCGGGACGTTGCTGCCCCAGGCGATGATGTAGCGGCTGTTGTACCAGTCTGCCGACTCGGGGACGTCGGTCTGCTCGCCCCAGACCTGCGGGCTGGAGGGCGGCAGGTCGCAGTACCAGTCGTAGAAGCTCAGGCAGGCGCCGCCCATCAGCGAGAGATAGCGCGCACCGGAGGCGTAGGAGACCATCGACATCGCCGGGATCGGCGAGAAACCGATGATCCGGTCCGGGCCCCATTTGCGCGCCGTGTACAGATTGGCCGCCGCAATCAGCTCGTTGGCCTCGTCCCAGCGCACCCGCGCGAAGCCGCCCATGCCGCGGCGGGTCTTGTAGGCCTTGGCCTTGGCCGGATCCTCGACGATGCTCGCCCAGGCATCGACCGGCGCCATCGACTTGCGCGCCTGCCGCCACATCCGCAGCAGCGCGCCGCGGATCAGCGGGTACTTGAGGCGGTTGGCGCTGTACAGATACCAAGAATAGCTGGCGCCGCGCGGGCAGCCGCGCGGTTCGTGGTTGGGCAGGTCCGGCCGGGTGCGCGGGTAGTCGGTCTGCTGGGTTTCCCAGGTGACGAGCCCGTTCTTGACGTAAACCTTCCAACTGCACGAACCGGTGCAGTTCACGCCGTGGGTCGAGCGCACGATCTTGTCGTACTGCCAGCGCGCGCGATAGGTGTTCTCCCATTCGCGGCTCTCGGTCTTGGTGAACCCGTGGCCGTCTGCGAAGGGTTCGGGATTGCGCTTGAAAAACTGCAGGCGATCGAGGAAGTAGCTCATGCTGCGGCCCTCCCGTCGTGCGCCTCGGCGCAGATTAAGGGGGTTGGGACTGCCGTTGCCAGCTTCTGTTTTGCCATGGGCCCGCCTGCTCCGTTCGAGGAAATGGGCTCGGGCACAACCAAAAAGCGGCCGCCACCGTCGCCATCGGAACAGGGTGCGCCGATTCGCCCATCGGCTTTTTGATCGGAGTCAAAATCCTGAATCGGGAGCCTTGCCCCTGCCGGAAGTGTGAACAACGGCCACGCGCGGCCGTCAGGGAGCTTTTCGCGGCACCGGCGCCCGTCAGCCTTCGCGCCTGGCCTTGCCGCGCACCCGCGCGCTGTCGCGCACGTCCACCTCGAAATCGACGTCCAGCGCCTCGCCACCGGACAAGGACAGGACATGACGCAGCCCGTCCTTGCAGGGCAGCCGCTGGACGTAGTCCTCGACCTGCGCCCGCGGCAGGACCAGCCGCCAGTCGCTCGCGCCACCGGACAGGGTCGCATGCGCGACATCGCCCAGGACGACGCTCTGGGCGAAGGCATCCGGCCCCGGCAGGACGGTGCGATTCACCACGTCCCGACCGTCGCGCAGCCGCGCCAGTTCGGCCTCGTCGATGCGCAGCCGCAGCGACTGGCCCTGCAGCTGCACCTTCACGACGACGCCCCCTCGCCCGCCGCTTCACGCGCCTCAGCGTGCCCGCACAGCGAACAACCTTCGCTCCAGACGCTGTCGCCGTCGGCGTAGTGCTCCTGCTTCCACACCGGACTCTCGTGCTTGACCGCCTCGATCGCCATCCGGCAGGCGCGAAACGCCTCGTCGCGGTGCGGGGTGCCGGCCGCCACGACCACGGCCAGGTCACCGATGCCGAGCCGGCCCTTGGCGTGGGCGATGTAGAGCTTGAGCTTCGGCCCGAACTCGGCGTCGCAGCGCGCGGCGATCCCGGCGAATCCGTTCAGCGCCAGCGCGTCGAACATGTCATAGCTCACGCCGGTGACGACACGACCGTGGTTGAGGTCGCGTACCCGGCCCACGAACATCGTGATGCCGCCGAAGCCGTGATCGGAGACGAACTCCAGCGCGGCGGCGGGATCCAGACGTTCGCGCGCGATATCGACGACGGCGCAGTGGTGTCGGCCTGGCGCGTCCATTTCAGCCTCCGCTGACCGGCGGCAGCACCGCCATCTTGCCGTCGGCCGGCACCGGGTCACCTTCGCGCAGCACCGCGTGCTCGCTGGCGAACGCGGAATGCCCGAGCAGCTTCGGGCAGAACTGCGGCCAGTGCGCGCCGGCGTAGGCGGCCAGGCCGTTGCGCACGTCTTCCACCCGCGCGTCCGGCGCCAGGTCCAGCGTCACCAGTGCCTCTTTCTCGAAATCCCGGAACGCGCCAAACAGCTTCACTTCGACTTTCATCGCTCAATTTCCCGTCAACTGCGGGCCGCGCCAGTGCGACAGCCCATGGACATCGACCAAGGCGCCCGCATCGAGATCGCCAATATCCTCGCCCAGCACGATCCAGGCATTGCTGCGCGCCATCGGCGCAATCCTGAACGACTCCTGCCCCGGCAGGATCCGCGCCAGCACGCGCCCATTTGCGGCGACGGACACGCTGGCCTTGAGGTGGAACCGCAGCGGATGGCGCTTGCGGTACGGCTCGGCCAGCGGCAGCCGCAGCGGACGCTCGTCCGGCAGGCCGAGCATCCGGCGCAGCACCGGTTCGACGAAGAAGCGCATGCCGACCGCGCTGGAGACCGGATTGCCGGGCAGGCCGAAGAACAATTGGCCGTCCGGCAGGGTCGCGAACAGCAGCGGCTTGCCGGGTCGGATGCGGACCTTGTGGAAATGGATCGTCGCGCCGAGGTCGCGCAGCGCATCGGGCACGAAATCGTGGCGCCCCATCGACACCGCGCCGGTACTCAGCAGCAGCCGCGCGCCGGCATCCAGCGACTGCCGCAGCGCCGCGCGGAAGGCATCGGCATCGTCGCCGACGGTGGCACGCCGCACCAGCAGCGCGCCGGCGTCAATGATCTTCTGCGCCAGATACGGGCCATTGCTGTTGCGGATTTCGCCGGAGGCCAGCGATTGCCCCGGATCATCGACCAGTTCGCGGCCGGTGTTGATCAGGGCGAGCTGCGGCGGGCGCACCGCGGCGACCTCGGCCACGCCGACCGCGGACAGCAGCATCCGCTGCGCGGCCTCGAGGCAAACGCCCCTGTCCAGCAGCAGCGCTCCTGCCGCCACGTCTTCGCCGGCGCAACGGATGTGCTGGCCCATCGGCAAATCGGCATTCAGGCGGATGCGCCGCGGGCGCCCGTCGGCGCCGCGCGCCAGCACGGCAACCTGTTCGACCGGAATCACCGCGTCCAGGCCATCGGGCACCCGCGCCCCGGTCATGATTTCCCAAGCGCCTTGGCCCGCAACCGCCGCCGCATCGCCGGCCGCCTGCGCGCCACGCACGTCGAATTCCGCACCGGCGCTCGCACCGTCCGGCCCGACCCGCAGCGCGAAGCCGTCCATCGCCGAATTGTCGAACGGCGGCAGCGCTTCCGGGCTGGCGACGGCCTCGGCCAGCACCTGCCCGACGGCAGGCGCCGTGCGCTGCACCTGCGGCGCCGGCGCTTCGCGCAGCAGGATCTCCAGAGCTTCGGCATATCCGATCATGCGTGCGGCCTGCCGTCGATCATCGCCAGCGCGTGCGCCAGCAGCGGCGCGAGGATGTCCATGCACTGGCGCGCCGCGCGCGGGCTGCCCGGCAGCGCGAAGACCAGCATGCCGCCCAGCTGCACGACCTCGGCGCGGCTGAGCCAGGCCAGCGGCGTGTGTTCGGCGCTGGCGCTGCGCAGCAGTTCGGCCAGGCCCTCCACGGGCCGGTCGGCCACCATCCGCAGCGCTTCCGGCGTGACGTCGCGCCGCCCCAGCCCGGTGCCACCGCTGCACAGGCAGATCCGCACCCCTTGCGCAGACAGCTTGCGCAGCCGCTCGGCCAGCGGATCGATCCCGTCCGGCAGCACCTCAACGTGCGCCAGGTCGGCGCCGAGCCGGTGCAGCCCGTTCACCAGTTCCGGTCCGGAGCGGTCCTCGTACTCGCCGGAACTGGCGCGGTCGCTTAGGGTGATGACCGCGCAGGGCACGCCGTCGAGCCGCGGCAGCGCCTGCGGGCGGTAGTGGGCGCGTTCCTCATCGCTCATGCCGTCGGGATGGATCCACAGCCCCTTCTTGCCGCCTTCCTTGAACAGCAGTCGCGTGCCGGTCATCGCCAGCGCCGGCTCGACCGGCTTGGTCAGGTCGTAGAGCGTGAGCAGGGCCGCATTGACGCCGGCCAGCGCCTCCATCTCGACGCCGGTACGGGCCTCGGTCGCGCACTCGCAATACACGCGGATGACGTGGCGCTCCGCCATCGGGAGGCAGCGCACGCGCACCAGTTCCAGCGACAGCGGATGGCACAGCGGCATCAGGTTCGAGGCGGACTTCGCGCCCTGCAGCCCTGCGATTTCCGCCATCACCAGCGCATCGCCCTTGGGCAGGCGACGTTCGACGACGACCGGGAACGCATCCGGGCCGGCGATGAATTCGCCCACCGCCACCGCACGCCGGCGGGTGGCGCGTTTGCTGCGGATGTCGGCCATGTGGAAGGCCGCGCTGTCGGTGTCGGCCATCGCCTCAGCCTCCGATCGACGCCAGGTGCGGAGTGATGCCGGAGTTGCCCTGATGCAGGCCGTGTCCGGCCGCCTTCAGTCCGAGCTGGGTCGCGATCCGCCCCATCAGTGCCTCGTGGTCGTCGTCCGACTGCAGCAGCGGGCGCAGCGGGATGCCGAACTCGCCGAACAGGCACAGCCGCAGGTCGCCGCGCGCCGTCACCCGCAGGCGGTTGCAGCCGGAGCAGAAATCCTTCGAATACGGCGCGATGATGCCGATCCGGCCGCGATAGTCCGGGCGGCGGAATTCCAGCGCCGGGCCGGCGTCCGCCGCACGCGGGACCAGCGTCCAGCCGGCGTCGAGCAACTGCTGCCGCAGCGTTTCCGCGCGCACGTGATGGCGTTCGAAATAATCCTTGTTGTCGCCGGTGCGCATCAGTTCGATGAAGCGCACCGACACATCGCGCTCGCGCAGATAGTCCAGCCACTGCGGCAGCGCGTCGTCGTTCAGCCCGCGCAGCAGCACCGCGTTGAGCTTGACCGAATCGAAGCCCAGCCCGAGTGCCAGTTCCACGCCGTCGATCACGTCCTGGAAGCGATCGTGTCCGGTGATCGCCTGGAAGCGCGCCGCGTCGAGGCTGTCCACGCTGACGTTGAGCGCGGTCAGGCCGGCCTCTCGCCACTGCCGCGCCTTCTTCAGCAGCAGGCAGCCGTTGGTGGTCAACGCCACCTTGCGCACGCCGGGGGTGCCGGCGGCGATGGCGATGATCTCGGGCAGGTCCTTGCGCAGGCTGGGCTCGCCGCCGGTCAGCCGCACCTTGCGCATGCCCAGCCCGGCGAAACCGCGCAGCAGCCGGCGGATCTCGTCCTGTTCGAGAAAGGTCGGACGACCGTTGGCGCGGTAGCCGTCCGGCAGGCAGTAGCTGCAGCGGAAGTTGCAGGCTTCCGTCAGCGACAGCCGCAGATAGGGAAAACTCCGGCCGAAGCCGTCGACGAGGGACGCCATGTTGTTGCTCCTTTCCAAACGCGGGAGGCGGGCCCGTTTCCGAGGCCGACCCAGTGGCGTCGCCGCCACGGCCCGGGCGCCCTATCCGAAGACGTAGGCGCCGGGGCTCGGAGGTGTTGCCCGTGCAGGATAGGCCCTGATCGGCTTTCGCGTTTGACCACGATCAAGATTTTCCGCAACCGGGCCACGCCGCTGCCGTCCGCATGCTAGGGTCGCGCCCTGCCCGCCCGCCGGATCGACCCGATGGAACTTGCCAGCTTCGACGACCTGCTTACCGCCGCCCGCCAGCAACCCGAGCCACAGCGATTGCTCTTCGTATTCGCCCGGGTGGAACTGCCGGAAAACGCGACTGCGGCCCAGCGCGAACGCTTCGAACGGCGCGAAGGCGGCACCATCAGCCCCTGCCTGTGCGTGGACAAGGCGCCGCACGAGATCGCCGGGTTCGCCGCGCTGAAGGCGGAATCGGCCACCACCGGCCAGGAGTGGGACATGGTGTTCGTCGGCAGCCTCGACGGCCGCGGCGGGATCGCCCCCAGCGCCGACGAGGCCGCTCAGCCATTACGCTTCATGGTCAACGCAATCAACGACGGCAGAGTCTCGGATTTCGCCGCCTTCGACCGCGAGGGCCAGGTGCTGCGCTTCACCTGACGCGGCTCCCGGGCCGGCGCCGGGTACCGCCGCTGTGCGACACTTTCCCCATGCTCGCCAACGTCCTCGCCGCCGTTCTCTACGCCATCGCGACGCTGCTGCTGGTGCGCGATGCCCGCGCGTCGGGCGAGTCCCGCGGCCGCACCTGGCTGTGGGCGGCGATTCCGGCGGTTCTGCTGCACGCCTTCGCCCACTGGCAAGGCTGGTACCAGACCGGTTCCACCGACCTGCATTTCTTCGCCGCGCTGTCGCTGGTGGGCCTGGGCATGGCCGCGCTCACGGTGCTGGGCGCCGCCGGAGGGTCGGCGCGGGCGCTGGGCGTGGTGGTGTTTCCGCTGGCCGCCGTGCTGTTGCTGGCCTACGGCCTGTACGGCCACACGGTCCGGCCCGAAGCGCTGGGCTGGCAGCTGCTGCTGCACGCCTGGCTGGCCCTGCTCGGCTACGCCACGCTGTCGCTGGCCGCGGTGCTGGCGATGTTCCTGTGGGCGCAGGAGCGCGCGCTGCGCCGGCGTGAATTCAGCCTCTGGCTGCGCGCCCTGCCGCCGCTGACCGAACTGGAAACCCTGCTGTTCCGCACCATCGGCGCCGGCTTCGTCCTGCTCACGGCGACCTTGCTGACCGGCACCGTGTTCGTCGAAAACCTGTTCGCCCAGCACATCGTCCACCACACCATCCTGAGCATCCTGTCGTGGCTGGCGTTCGGCGCCCTGCTGCTGGGCCGCTGGCGGCGCGGCTGGCGCGGCACGATCGCCGTGCGCTGGACCCTGACCGCGATGGCGCTGCTGGTGCTGGCCTTTTTCGGCAGCAAATTCGTGCTGGAACTGGTGCTGCGCCACGGGGTCTGACCCGACCGATATCCTTGTCACGGCATTTTTTGCCTTGACAACTATTGCATGGGCTATAGAATGCCGGCCCATGTCCACGCCTTCCTCCTCCACTGCCGCCAGGACGGCTACCAGCAGTTCCGCGCTTGGCCTGCTGTTCCGCCAGGTCCGCGATGCCATGTGGCAGCGGATGGAGCGCGAGCTCGCGGCCTCCGGCCATTCGCTGAACTTCAGCCAGTTCATCACCATCAAGTCGCTGGCCACCAACGGTGTCGCCGGCGCCACCGACCTCGCGCGATTGGCCAACCTCAACCCCGGCGCGATGACGCGCCTGCTCGACAAGCTCGAGGCGCGCGGCCTGCTGGCGCGCAGCGCCGACCCGAACGATCGCCGCGCCCTCAACATCCAGCTGACCGAAGCCGGCGAATCCATCTGGAGCGACATCGAACAATGCGGCCAACGCGTGCGCGAACGGGCGCTGCGCGGCATGGACGAAGCCACCCGCATCCAGATGACCCGGCTGCTCGAACAGGTCCGGGACAACCTCACCAGCGAAGACTGAACCATGCGTCGATCCCTGTTCCTGCTCACGTGCGGGGCCGCGTTGCTGTCCGGCTGCACGTCGATGGGCCCGCTGACCTTCGCGCAGACACCGCGCGACCCGGCCACGCTGTCTGCCAGCCGCACCCTCGGCAACGTCGCCCTGTCGCCCGCGGCCTGGCCCGATGAACGCTGGTGGAGCACCTTCGGCGATCCGCAACTGGATGCATTGATCGACGAGGCACTGGAAAATTCGCCGACGCTGGCCATGGCCGACGCGCGCGCGCGCAAGGCCCAGGCGCAAGCCGGCGTGGCCGATGCCGCGCGGCTGCCGTCGGTGGGCGCCAGCGCCCAGATCAACGGCATCCAGCTGCCCGAAGGACTGGCCGGGCCGAAAGTCGGCGGCAAGCTCAACGTCGCCGACGTGCTGATGCTGAGCCTGAAATTCAGCCCGGACCTGTGGGGCCAGTCGCGCAACCGCTGGGAAGCGGCGGTGGACAACGCCCACGCCGCCGAAATCGACGCCCGTGCGGCACGGGTGACGCTGGCCGCCAATATTGCCCGCACCTACATCGCACTGTCGCAAGCCTTCGACCTGCAGGACACCGCGCAGGCCGAGCTCGCCCGCAGCGCCAGCGCGCTGCATCTGTCCGAACAGCGCAGGCAGGCCGGGATCGACAACGGCATCACGGTGGATTCCAGGCGCAGCGCCGCTGCCGCCGCGCAGCAACAGGCGCAGCTGGCCGGCCAGCGCATCGACGCCCTGCGCACCGCGCTGGCCACCCTGATCGGCGCCGATCCGGATCGCGGTCTTTCGATCACCCGTCCGCAGCTGGCGCAGCCTCGGCTCGCCATTCCTTCCGAACTGTCCAGCGACCTGCTGGCGCGTCGCGCCGACGTCGTTTCCGCGCGCTGGCGGGTGGAAGCCACGCAGCGCGGCATCGACGCAAGCAAGGCGGCCTTCTATCCCAGCCTCAACCTCAGCGCGATCGTCGGGCTGGTGTCCGGCGGCCTGTCCGACCTGTTCAACAGCAAGGCCCTGCTGCTCAACGGCGGGCCGGCGCTGAGCCTGCCGATCTTCGAAGGCGGCCTGTTGCGCAGCCAGCTGCGCGGCAGCGAAGCCGATCGCGATCTTGCGGTCGCCACCTACAACCAGACCCTGCTCAACGCCATCCGCGAAGTCGCCGACGCGGTGCAGGCGGCGCGCGCTCTGGACGACCAGATCGCCAGCGCCACCGAGGCGCGCACCGCCGCCGCCAGCGCTCATGCGCAGGTCCAGCAGCGCTACCGCGCCGGGCTGGCCACCCGGCTCGACGTGCTGTCCGCCGAACAGCCGGTGCTCCAGCTCGACCAGCTTCTGTCCAGCCTGCGCGCGCAGCGGCGCACCGCCAGCGTGGACCTCGACCAGGCGCTCGGCGGCGGGATCGCACCGTCCGCCCCCGACCCGACCGCTTCCAAGTAAACCGCCATGACCACCGAAACCACCCCGAACACCTCCACCGGCAGCGGCCCCACCCTGCCGGCCTCGCAAACCGCGCTGCGGCCGGGCAACGGCAAGCGCAAGCGCGCACTCACGATCCTCGCCATCGTCCTGCTGGTGGCCGGTATCGCCTGGCTGGCGTACTACCTCCTGATCGCCCGCTGGGAGCAGGACACCGACGACGCCTACGTGCAGGGCAACATCGTCAGCATCACCCCGCAGACGCTGGGCACGGTGGTGGCGATCAACGCCGACGACGGCATGCGGGTGCGCGCCGGCCAGGTGCTGGTGCAGCTCGACCCGAACGACGCCAAGGTCGCGCTGGAGCGCGCCGAAGCCAACCTTGCCGGCACCGTGCGCCAGGTGCGCGGGCTGTACAGCAGCGTGGAAAGCGCGCAGGCCGACATCGCCGCGCGCCAGGTGGCGCTCAGGCAGGCGCAGGACGACGTGGCGCGGCGCAGCGGCCTGGTCGCCAGCGGCGCGGTGTCGGCCGAGGAACTGGCGCACGCGCGCGCCGGCCTGGACGCTGCCCGCGCGGCGCTCACTGCTTCGCAGGGTCAACTGTCGCGCAGCCGCGCTCTCGTCGACGCCACCACCGTCGCCAGCCAGCCGCAGGTGCAGGCCGCCGCCGCCCAGCTGCGCGAGGCCTATCTGGCCGTGCAGCGCGCCGCGATCGTCGCCCCGGTCGATGGCTACGTGGCCCGTCGCAGCGTCCAGCTCGGCCAGCGGGTCGCTCCGGGCGCTCCGCTGATGGCGGTGATCCCGCTGGACGAGGTCTGGGTCGACGCCAATTTCAAGGAAACCCAGCTGCACAACCTTCGCCTCGGCCAGCCGGTCAGCCTGACCGCCGACATGTACGGCGGCAACGTCACCTACAACGGCAGGCTGGCCAGTCTCGGCATGGGCACCGGCAGCGCCTTCGCCCTGCTGCCGCCGCAGAACGCCAGCGGCAACTGGATCAAGATCGTCCAGCGCATCCCGGTGCGGATCGCGATCGACCGCAAGCAGCTTGCCGACCATCCGCTGCGGCTGGGCATGAGCATGGCGGTGACGGTCGACGTCCACGACCAGAGCGGCCCGGTCCTGCCGGCCACGCCGGCCGACAAGCCGGTGCTGCGCACCGACGCCTACGCGCGCCAGCTGCACGAGGCGGACGCGCGGATCGAATCGATCATCGAAAGCAATCTGCCCGGCAACCCTCGGGGCTGAGCCGCGCCACATGAGCAGCATCGCCGATCAGGAAGGCGCGTCCGGCATCCCGCCCGGGCAGGAAGCCTCCAAGCCGACACTGGCCGATTTCCGGCCGCCGAACGTCGCCCTCACCACGCTCGGTCTGGCGCTGGCGAGCTTCATGCAGGTGCTGGACACCACCATCGCCAACGTCTCGCTGGCGACCATTTCCGGCAATCTCGGCGGCAGCGCCAACCAGGCCACCTGGGTCATCACCTCATTCGCGGTCAGCACCGCGATCGCACTGCCGCTGACCGGCTGGCTGGCGCGCCACTACGGCGAGCGCAAGCTGTTCATGTGGTCCACGTTGGGCTTCGTCTGCGCCTCGTTCCTGTGCGGCATGGCCCACACCATGGGCCTGCTGGTCGTGGCGCGCGCATTGCAGGGCCTGTTGGCCGGACCGATGTATCCGGTGACCCAGGCCCTGCTGCTGTCGATCTATCCGCCGGCCAAGCGCGGCCACGCCATCGCCCTGCTGGCGATGGTGACGGTGGTCGCGCCCATCGCCGGGCCGATCCTCGGCGGCTGGATCACCGACAACTACAGCTGGGAATGGATCTTCTTCATCAACATCCCGATCGGCATCTTCGCCAGCACCGTGGTCGGCAGCCAGCTCAAGGGCCGGCCGGAGAAGCTGGAAAAGCCGAAGATGGATTACGTCGGGCTGATGTCGCTGGTGTTCGGCGTCGGCGCGCTGCAGATCCTGCTCGACCTCGGCAACGACGAGGACTGGTTCGCCTCGCCGCTGATCGTCGCTCTCGCCATCGTCGCGGCGATAGGGCTTGCGGTGTTCGTGATCTGGGAACTGACCGACGACGACCCGATCGTCGACCTGCGCCTGTTCCGCCACCGCAACTTCGCCACCGGCACCCTGGCCATGGTGCTGGCCTACGGCGCCTTCTTCAGCGTCGGCATCCTGGTGCCGCTGTGGCTTCAGTACGACCTGGGCTACACCGCGATCTGGGCCGGATTCGCCACCGCGCCGATCGGCCTGCTGCCGATCGTGCTTACGCCCTTCATCGGCAAATACGCCAACCGCTTCGACCTGCGCATCCTGGCGAGCTTCGCTTTCGTCGCCATGTCGCTGACCAGCTTCATGCGCTCGGCATTCAACCTCGACGTCGATTTCTCCCACGTCGCCTGGGTGCAATTCTTCCAGGGCATTGGCGTTGCGCTGTTCTTCATGCCGGTGCTGCAGATCCTGCTGTCCGACCTGGAATTGCACGAAATCTCGGCGGGCTCCGGCCTGATGACCTTCCTGCGCACGCTTGGCGGCAGCTTCTCCGCCTCGCTGACCACCTACGCCTGGACCTCGCGCGGCGCCTTCCACCACGCGCAGATGACCGAACATGTCTCCCGGCTCGATCCGGCCGCCCTGCAGCAGGTGGCGGCCTACGGCGGCGGCGATCTCCAGCACGGCGCCGCGGTGGTCGAGATGATGATTTCCAATCAGGCCGCGCAGATCAGCTTCAACGAGATCTTCCACCTGCTCGGCATTCTGTTCCTCGCCGTGATCGCCTTCGTCTGGCTGGCCAGGCCACCGTTCGGCGCCAAGGGCGGCGGCCCGGCCGGCGGCGGACATTGAGGCAGGCAACGCCAATCAACCCGGCATTGCCGGGAGCTCAATCCTCCGGCACGTGGATGCTCGCCTTCACGTGCTTGAGTCCGGCCACGATGGTGAAGGTCATGATCACCAGCAGCGACCATGAGCTCCACTTGCCGATGTGGACGCGCGACCACGCGCCCATCTGGTTGGGGTAACGCCAGATGCCGTGGAAGGTGCTGAAATTCTCCGCCAGCCACAGGGAGAACCCGATCAGCACGAACGCCAGCAGCAGCGGCATGCGACGGTCGCGGTCGCGCGGCCGGAACACCACGGTGGCGCGCGCATACAGTCCCAACACCAGCGCCGCGATGTACCAGCGGTAGTCGCCGATGTAATGATGGGTGAAGAAGTTGGCATAGATCAGCAGCGCCGCGCCGACCGCCATCCAGTACGGCGGATGGTGGCGGATACGCACGTCGAGCAGACGCCACGCCTGGATGATGTAGCTGCCCACCGCCGCGTACATGAAGCCGGAAAACAGCGGCACGCCGAGCAGCTTGGTGTAGCCGAAATCCGGGTAGCTCCACATCCCGATCCGGGTCTTGTACGCCTCCAGCACGAAGCCGACGACGTGGAACAGGCAGATCGCCCGGAATTCGTCCCGGCTTTCCAGCTTCGCCCGCAGCATCCAGCCCTGCACCAGCAGCGCCCACAGCAGCAAGACATCGTAGCGCGGCAAGCCGAACAACCCGGCGCGCGGCATCGCGAACACCGCGACGAAAAACAGCCCGGCGAACAGGCAGGCACGTGCCTCCTTCAGCCCGAACCACAGCAATTCCCGAAGCGGCCGCGGCAGCCAGCGCAGCGTCGAATCGCGCGGCTCCAGCAGCCACGCATCCAGCATTCCCAGCCAGGTTCCGGGACCACGCCAGCGCGGGCGCGTCGACTCCAGCGCGGTGCTCACGCCTGTTCCAGCGCCTGCGACAGGCGCTCGACGCCGATCACTTCCATGCCTTTGTAGCCGCCCGATTTCGGGGCGTTCGCTTTCGGCACGATGGCGCGCCTAAACCCGTGGGTGGCGGCTTCCTTCAGCCGCTCCTCGCCGTTGGGCACCGGGCGGATCTCACCGGACAGGCCGACCTCGCCGAACGCCACGGTCTTCTCCGGCAGCGGGCGGTCACGCAGCGAGGACAGCACCGCCAGCAGCACCGGCAGATCGGCCGCGGTTTCCTGCACGCGGATGCCGCCGACCACGTTCACGAACACGTCCTGGTCGCCGACCATCACCCCGCCGTGGCGATGCAGCACCGCCAGCAGCATCGCAAGACGATTGCCTTCCAGCCCCACCACCACGCGGCGTGGGTTGGACAGCGGCGAAGCGTCCACCAGAGCCTGCACTTCCACCAGCAGCGGGCGGGTTCCCTCGCGCGTCACCATCACGCAGCTGCCCGGCTGCGGCCCGCCGCTGCCGGACAGGAAGATGGCCGAAGGATTGGAGACCTCGCGCAGGCCGCGGTCGGACATCGCGAACACGCCCAGTTCGTTGACCGCGCCGAAGCGGTTCTTGAACGCGCGCAGCACGCGGAAACGGCTGCCGGAATCGCCCTCGAAATACAGCACCGCATCGACCATGTGTTCCAGCACGCGCGGACCGGCGATGCCGCCCTCCTTCGTCACATGGCCGACGAGGAAGACCGCCGTGCCGGTTTCCTTGGCGTAGCGCACCAGCCGCGCCGCCGCCTCGCGCACCTGCGACACCGAGCCCGGCGCGGCGGTCAGGGTTTCCGTCCACAGGGTCTGGATCGAATCGGCGATCAGCAGGCGCGGCCGCGCCTTGACCGCATGCTCGAGGATGCGCTCCACGCAGGTTTCCGCCAGCGCCTGCAAGCCCTCCAGCGGCAGCCCGAGCCGCTGCGCCCGTCCGGCCACCTGCGCCAGCGATTCCTCGCCCGTCACGTACAGCCCCGGCAGCGCCGGCGCCATCTGCGCCAGCGCCTGCAGCAGCAGCGTCGATTTGCCGATGCCGGGATCGCCGCCCACCAGCACCACCGCACCTTCGGCCAATCCTCCGCCGAGTACGCGGTCGAACTCGCCGATGCCGGTCGATGCGCGGGCCTGCTCGTCGGTTTGCACCTGCGCCAGCGGCGTCACCTTCGGCGCATCCACCTTGCCCGCCCAGCCGCTGCGCCGCGACGCCGGCGATTTGGCCTGTGCGGCCGTTTCCAGCGCGATTTCGGACAGCGTATTCCACGCCCCGCAGGCCTCGCACTGGCCCTGCCACTTGGCGTAATCGGCCCCGCATTCGCTGCAGACGTAGGCGGTTCTGGCTTTGGAAGCGGGTTTGGCCATGGCGGCAACCGGAATCAGGATGCGCCCATAGTAATTGCCCGCCGTCGCAGCCGCCGCGACGCGCGCAAGACGGGCGCCGGATCAAGCCACCGTCTGGTAGTGGCGCACCACCCAGGTCAGTTCATAGGCGATGGCCAACCAGGCGAATGCGACGTGGAAACGAAGGCTTCGGCTGCGCATCGCCACCAGGCACAGGGCGACGAACGCTGCGTTGCGGGCGAAATATTCCCAGCCGAGACTGGCGAAATACGCCTGCCCCTTGATCAGGGTGTCGCCGAAGTCCAGCACGAAGATCGCCGCCAGAAAGCCGAAGAACCACGCCCGGCGCGACAGGAAATAGTCGCGATAATCGCTGTAGTCGTCCATGTTGTCTGGGAACAGCAGGGTACAGGCGAGGAAATACAGCGTGATATAGAGAATGATGAAGAGGTAGTACTCAAAATTCCACGCGTCGATGGACGCAAGGCGGAATTCCCACCACCAGAACTGCACGAGGGTGACGAACACGAACAGCACCCAGACCAGATGCACGCCATAGACCGGCTTGGCGCGTGGATGCTGGATGATGCGGGCAATGCCGGTAAGCAAACGGGTCAGGCCCAGACCCACGACCAGCGAGATCAGGACCCGGATATGCGAAAACAGCTCTGCATTCGATGGCACGACCTGCATGGAAGAGCCCTGACCTTGCAACCGTCGCCATCATAGCCGCAGGCGCAGCCCGCACCGGCAAGGCTGTGAACACTCCTCGCCGGGTTGACCCCATTCGCCACCTTGGTACGTTGACCCGGGACAAGGCCTTCACCGTCCACCACGACTCCTTCACCGAGACCTTCGATGAGAACCCTGCCCGCGCTGTCCTCGCTCGCCCTCGCCCTCGCCGCCGCCCTCGTGCCCAACCGCGCCGGTGCCGAGTCTCCGCAGATCCGCGTCGATGGCGACGTGCTGACGCGCGCAACCGGGCTGGAATGGACGGTGGACGGGCCGTTCGCGCTGCGCCGGATCGAACTGGTGGTGCGCAATCCGCACGATCGCCCGCTGGAAGCCACGGTGCGCCTGCCGCTGGCGGCCAATGAGCGCCTGCGCGGCTATGCGCTCGACGTCGATGGCCGCCTGCGCGACGCGGTGCCGGTGGAGCGCGTGCAGGCCCGCGTGGCGTTCGAGGAAACCGAACGTCGACAGGTCGATCCGGCGCTGGCGGAAAAGGAAGCCGGCAACAGCTACCGCATCCGGGTGTTTCCGGTGCCGGCCCACGGCGAGCGCCGGGTACGGATCGAGGTGGCCAGCCTCGGCCAGCGCCGCGCCTGCGGTTGGGAACACGCGCTCGACGACGGCCTGCCCGCGGGCAGCACGCTGCAGGCCAGCATCAGCGTGCGCGGCCCGCTGGCCCACGGCGGCGATGCCGGCCTGGGCTGGGCCACCAGCGGCGAACGACTGACGTCCCGATGGGATGCCGGCAGCTCACGCTCCACTCGCAGCCTGTGCCTGCAGGCGCCGGACGGCGACGCGGGATTCACCGCACGCTTCGACGACGGCCTGCGGATGCGCTGGCTGGAAGTGCCGGTGCCACCGCAGCCCGTGCGCGCAGCGACGACATTCCCGGCACGTCTTGAAATCGTCTGGGACGCCTCCTGGAGCACTCTCGGCAAGGATCGTCGCGCCGAACTGGAGCTGCTTTCGAACTATCTGCGTGGTCACGCGGTGGAGATCCAGCTCACGGTGCTGCGCGAAACCCTGCAGCGCAGCCAGATCCGCCTCGCCTCGCAGGCGGACATCGACGCGCTGATCGCGCGGCTGGCCGCCGAAACGCCCGACGGTGCGACCGCGCTGGCCGACTGGGACGCCAGCGGTCGGGTCGACCGCGTGCTTCTGTTCAGCGATGCGGTCAACACCTTGCCCGGCCGGATGGCGCCCGCTGCCAGCATGCCGGTGTTCGTGATCGCGCGCGGCGTCGGCGATCCCGCGCTGGCGCGCTGGCTGACCCGATCCGGCGGTCAGGTACTGGATCTGGCGACGATCACACCCGCCGATGCGGTGGGCGCGCTGACCCGCACGCCGGCGCTGGAAGCCCGACTGGGCGTGCTGGATGGCGACTGGCACATGGAAAGCATCGCCACCGACAGCGGCGCGCTGCGCGGCTGCCATGTCTCCCCGGATCCGGATGCGACGCCGCGCCTGCCAGTCGCCCACGCCACGGCGACCGGCGCCGCGATCCGCCGCCACAGTGCCAGCGAACTGCGCGCCTCGGAGCTGGCCGCATTCTGGTGCGCCGTCTGGCAGGCCGAGGATCTGGAGGCCCAGCCGCAAAGCAACGCCGCGCGATTGGCCGAATTGGGCCAGCGCTTCGGCGTGCCCAATCGCGAGACCAGCCTGCTGGTGCTGGAACGCGACGACGATTACGTCCGCTACGGCATCCTGCCCTCGCAGGCCGACGCCGATCTGTACGCGCGGGTGCTGGCCCGCCGCGCCGAGCGGGAAAACGAGAAGGCGCAGGACTGGGCCGCCAACGCGCGCGCGATCGCGCAGGGCTGGCAGCAGCGCATCGAATGGTGGAACACGTCCTTCCCGAAGGGCGCACCGCCGCGCCAACCCAAGGTGGGAGGCGGCGACGCGCGGGAGGAGGCTTCGGATTCCGCCGCAGCCACGATGGCCTCGCCCTCGCCGGCACCGATGGAAGCCCCGTTGGCGGAATCCTCGGCGCCACCACCACCGCCACCACCGTCGGCAGCGCGCATCGATTCCTCTGCAGTGCTCGGCTCGGTCGCACTGATGGCGCCGGGAACGGTTGTACCTGCCAATCAACCCGCCATCAGCATGCAATTGCAGGCGGTGGCGATGGATTCGCCCTATGTCGCCGAGCTGGGCACCGCGCAAAGCGCCGCCGCGCTCTACCAGCGCTACCTCGACCTGCGCGCGCAGTACGGCCAGAGCCCGGCCTTTCACTTCGACGTGGCCCAGCGCCTGTTCGAGCTGGGCGATCGCACGCTGGGCTGGCGGGTGCTGAGCAACATCGTCGAACTGATGCCGACCCAGCAGGCGGCGCTGCGGCTGGTCGCCTACCGGCTGCAGCAGGCCGGCATGACGCAGGAAGCCATCGTGCTGCTGCGCCGGATTCGCGACATCGCGCCGGACGAACCGCAGTCGTTCCGCGATCTGGCGCTGGCGTTGGCGACGCCGGCCACCTGCCGCGAAGCGCTGGACCTGTTCCAGCACGTGGTCGATTCGCCGTGGAATTCGCGTTTTGCCGACATCGGCCTGATTGCCCTGGCCGAGCGCAACGACCTGCACAGCCGCTGCCCCGGCGCGGCGCTGCGCGACGCCGGCGAGGACACCGCGCTGGCGCTGCCGGTGGGCCTGCGCGTGACGCTGCGCTGGGATCTCAACGACACCGACATCGACCTGCACGTGACCGACCCGAACGGCGAAGAGGTCTATTACGCCCACCGCAGCAGCTACCAGGGCGGCGCGCTGTCGCGCGACTTCACCGGCGGCTACGGGCCCGAGGAGTTCATCCTGCGCGATCCCAAGCCAGGCGACTACACGGTGTCGGTGGTGTACTTCGGCAGTCGCCTCGCCCAGATGGCGCGCGGCGCGACCATCAACGTGGCCCTGCAGACCGGCTTCGGCACCCCCGGGCTGCGCCAGCAGTCGATCAACATGCGCCTGCTGGAACGCACCGGCAACGTGCGGGTCGGACGCTTCCGCGTCGCCGGCAACGGCCAGCTGCAGGTGGCGCCGGCAGCGGATTCAGGGCCGGATCGGTGATGAAACCAGCCGCATCGTTCGATGCGCCGCGGCCATCGGTCGGAAGCCCCGGGAAACCCGGACTTCCGGTGACGCGGCCTCACCCGAACGGCTGTTCGATCGACGGGCTCTGCGGGGTGAACCAGCGCCCGCCTTCGGGCGTAGTCACCATGCACTCTTCCAGCCGGACACCAAACTCGCCCGGGATATAGACGCCGGGTTCGTCGCTCAGGGTCATGTTCGACAGGATCGGCTGCCGGCTGTCGCCCACGGCGTAGTACCACTCGTGCATGTCCATGCCGATGCCGTGGCCGAGGCGGTGGGTGAAGAACCGATAGCCGGGCCCGTAGCCGCCATCGGCGATGACCTTGCGCGCGGCGGCGTCGATGTCGCCCATCATCCCGCCGGTGCGCGCGGCCTCGCGGGCGGCGATCTGCGCCTTCTGCACCAGCGCGAACACGCGCTTCATCTTGTCCGTGGCCTTGCCGAGCACGAAGGTGCGGGTGATGTCGCTGGTGTAGCCGTGCACCTGGCAGCCGTCGTCGAGGATGACCACCGTGCCTTCGACGATCCGCTGCGGCTCGATCGAACCGTGCGGCTGCGCGGTGTACTTGCCGACGTTGATGTCGACGGCCCCGCGCACGCCCATGCGTCCGTAGGCCTGCGCCACCAGCGCCTGCACGTCCTGCTGGGTCATGCCCGGCTGCAGCGCCTGCCAGACTGCGCGATAGCAGGCGAGCGTGGCATCGTTGGCGATCTGCAGCAGCGCGATTTCCGCCTCCGACTTCACCGCGCGGCAGCCGGCCGTCACCGGCGTGGCGTTGGCCAGCTTCAGCTGCGGCGCGGCCTGCGCGATGCCCTCGGCGATGAAGAACGGCACCTTTTCCTCGATGCCCAGCGTGCCGGTGGCCACGCCCATGCCGCGCAGGGTGTCTGCAATCAGCGCGAACGGGCTTTCGTTCTCCTGCCAGGTGCGCACATCCTTGCCGAAACGGATCTGCTCCAGCGCTCGGCTGCGTTCGAAATCGGGAGTGATGTAGACCGGATCGCCATGGCGGGCCAGCAGCACGCCGGCGGTGCGCTCGCTGCCCCACCAGTTCAGATCGACGAAATACTTCAGCGAGGTTCCCGCACCGACGAACAGCGCATCCATCCCCTGTTCGGCCATCAGCCGCTGCGCCTTGGCCAGCCGCGCGCGGTATTCGTCGTCGCCGATGGGAACCGCCTTGTCCAGCACCGACGAAAGGGCTGCGATCGAGGGCGGCAGCGCGGAAGTGCCCATTCCGTGTGCCGGCGCCGAACCGCGTCCCGATGCCGCAAATCCCAGCCCCAGCGTGGCCGCGCCGGCGGCGGTCATCCCGAGGAAACGGCGCCGATCCGGCGCGCCCGGTACTTCCTTCGACATCGACCTTCCTCCGCTGTTGGCGACCCGTGCGCAGCGCCCAGCATGCGGCGGCGGCCCCGATCGCGAACCTGCCGAAGGTCACCTGCCCACGAACGGCGACGGCACGCGATCAGCGCAGCGCCGCGTTGATCGCCTCCAGCGCCGCATTGCCCGGGCACAGCTCGGCTTCGCCCAGCTGGTTGAACGGCGTCGTCACGGTGTTCAGGTGCTGGTGCAGGTCGCGGGGGTCCGGATCGACGTACAGCAGCCCGGTGGCGATCTCGCCCTCGGCCGCCGCGGTGCGCGCGTAGCGGATTGCCGCGGTGCGATCGCGCGCATCGTAGGTGGCCGCCAGCTTGCGCAGGCGCAGCACGCTGCCGTCGTGCAGCTCGACGTCCAGCACGCTGCCAGATGCGTAATCGACCACGATCTCGTCGCGGCAGGGCACGAAGTCCAGGCGGTTGGCGACCTCGTTGTGGTCCCGCACGAATTCGTAGCTCTTGGTGCTGCCGGCGTGGTTGTTGAACGCCACGCAGGGGCTGATGACGTCGATCAGCGCCGCGCCCGGATGTTGCATCGCGCCCTTGATCAGCGGAACGAGCTGGCGCTTGTCGCCGGAAAACCCGCGCGCCACGTAGGTCGCGCCGAGCTGCAACGCCATGCCGACCAGGTCGAGCGGCGCGTCGGTATTGACCACGCCCTTCTTCGACACCGAGCCCTGGTCGGCTGTGGCCGAGAACTGCCCCTTGGTCAGGCCGTACACGCCGTTGTTCTCGACGATGTAGACCATGTTCACGCCGCGTCGCAGCGCGTGTACGAACTGGCCGATGCCGATCGAGGCGCTGTCGCCGTCGCCGGACACGCCCAGGTACAGCAGGTCGCGGTTGGCGAGGTTGGCACCGGTGAGCACCGAGGGCATGCGCCCATGCACGGTATTGAACCCATGCGAGTTGCCGAGGAAATACGTCGGCGTCTTCGAGCTGCAGCCGATGCCGGAGAGCTTGGCGACGCGATGCGGCTCGATGTCCAGTTCCCAGCAGGCCTGGATGATCGCCGCCGAAATCGAATCGTGCCCGCAACCGGCGCACAGGGTGGAGACGGCGCCCTCGTAGTCGCGGCGGGTATAACCGACCTTGTTGCGGGTCAGGCTGGGGTGGTGGATCTTGGGCTTGGCGAGGTAGGTCATGCGGCCTGCTCCTGCGGCGTCGTGCTCGGGGCCGGCGCAGCCAACGCGTTGGAGATGGCGCCGGCGATGAAGCGCGCGGTGATCGGGGTGCCGTCGAAGTGCAGGATCGAGACCAGCTTCGCCGGATCGATGCCCAGCTCGTTCACCAGCAGGGATTTCATCTGCGCGTCGCGGTTCTGTTCGACCACGAACACCCGATCGTGGGACGCGATGAACTTCGCGACCGCGTCCGGGAACGGAAACGCGCGCAGCCGCAGCGTGTCGAGGTGAAGACCGCGATCATCGAGCAAGGCCCTTGCCTCGGCCATCGCCGGGCTGGTGGACCCGAAGAAGATCGCGCCGTCCCGGGTCGGCTGCGCGGCTCGATGCAGCACCGGCTGCGGCACCAGCGATCGGGCGGTGTCGAACTTCTTCAGCAGCCGCTCCATGTTGTAGATGTAGTCGGCGCCGCGCTCGGAATAGCGCGCATAGGCGTCGCGCGAGGTGCCGCGGGTGAAATAGCCGCCCTTGGTCGGATGGGTTCCGGGATAGGTGCGGTAGGGAATGCCGTCGCCATCAACGTCGAGATAGCGGCCGAAATCGCGCCCGGCTTCCAGTTCCTCGACGGTCATCACCTTGCCGCGGTCGTAGCGGCGCGACGGCTCCCAGGCGAACGGCTCGCACAGGCGCTGGTTCATGCCGATGTCCAGATCGGTGAGCACGAACACCGGGGTCTGCAGGCGATCGGCCAGATCGAGCGCGGTGGCGGCGAACTCGAAACACTCGTACGGATCCTCGGGCAGCAGCAGGACGTGCTTGGTGTCGCCATGCGAGGCGTAGGCGCAGAGCAGGACGTCGGATTGCTGGGTGCGGGTCGGCATGCCGGTGGAGGGACCGCCGCGCTGCACGTCGATCAGGGTGACCGGAATCTCGGCGAAGTAGGCCAGACCGATGAACTCGCTCATCAGCGAGATCCCCGGCCCCGAGGTCGTGGTGAAGGCGCGCGCGCCGTTCCAGCCGGCGCCGACCACCATGCCGATCGAGGCGATCTCGTCCTCCGCCTGCACGATCGCGTAGCGGCTGTGCCCTTGCGCGTCCTTGCGCAACTTCCCGCAATAGCGCTCGAACGCTTCGGCGCAGGACGACGAGGGCGTGATCGGATACCACGCGCACACCGTCGCGCCGCCGTACACGCAGCCGAGCGCGGCCGCCGAATTGCCATCGACGAAAATGCGCTTGCCGACGTTGTCGGCGCGCCGCACGCGCAGGCGCACCGCATCGCCGATCTGCTCGCGGGCGTGGTCGCGGCCCAGGTGCAGCGCCTCGCGGTTGGCGACCAGCAGCTTCTCCTTGCTGCGGTATTGCTCGCCGATCAGCTGCTCGATGACCTCGGCCTCGATGCCCAGCAACTGCGAGAGCGCGCCGACGTACATGATGTTCTTGAACAGCTGGCGCTGGCGCGGATCGGCGTAGGTCGCGTTGCAGATCGCGGTCAGCGGCATCCCGATCACGGTGATGTCGTCGCGGAACTTCGACGCCGGCAGCGACTTGGTGCTGTCGTGGAACAGATAGCCGCCCGGCGCGATTTCGGCCACGTCCTGGGCCCAGGTCTGCGGGTTCATCGCCACCATCAGCTCGACGCCGCCGCCGCGACGGCCGAGCCAGCCTGCCTCGGTGACGCGCACCTCGTACCAGGTCGGCAGGCCCTGGATGTTGGACGGGAAGATGTTGCGCGGCGACACCGGGACGCCCATGCGCAGGATGGACTTGGCGAACAGCTCGTTCGCCGACGCCGATCCGGAGCCGTTGACGTTGGCGAACTTGACGACGAAGTCGTTGGTGGCGGCGATGGGCGGCTCGGTCACGAGGGCGTCTCCTGCCCGCCGCAACCGGCGCCGGCGTGGGGTTGCTGGAATAGATACTTGCGCATGTCCCAGGCGCCGGTCGGGCAGCGCTCGGCGCACAGCCCGCAGTGCAGGCACACGTCTTCGTCCTTGACCATCACCCGCCCGGTCCGGAGCTCGCCGGAGACGTACAGGTCCTGAGCCAGGTTGACCGCGGGCGCGCTCAGCCGCTTGCGCAGGTCGTCCTCCTCGCCGTTGGTGGTGAAGGTGATGCTGTCCATCGGGCAGATGTCCACGCAGGCGTCGCACTCGATGCACAGCTGGTCGGTGAACACCGTCTGCACGTCGCAGTTCAGGCAGCGCTGCGCCTCCTTGAACGCGGTCGCCGCGTCGAAGCCCAGCTCCACCTCGACCGTCATCGAGTCGAGCTTCTTCGCCTGCTCGGCCCAGGGCACGATGAAGCGCTCGTCGCGCACGATCTCGTTGTCGTAGCTCCACTCGTGGATGCCCATCTTCTGCGACATCAAATTGGTGGTCGGCGGCGGGCGAATCGCCGGGTCCGCGCCCGAGAGCAACTGGTGGATCGACACCGCCGCCTCGTGGCCATGCGCCACCGCCCAGATGATGTTCTTCGGCCCGAACGCGGCGTCGCCGCCGAACAGCACCTGCGGCAGCGAGGACTGCATCGTCGCCTTGTCCACCACCGGCATGTCCCACTGTCCGAAGGCGATGCCGCAATCGCGTTCGATCCACGGGAAGGCGTTTTCCTGCCCGACCGCGATCAGCACCTCATCGCAGGGATGATCCTCGTCCGGCTCGCCGGTCGGCACCAGCTTGCGGCGGCCGCTGTCGTCATAGACGGATTGCACGATCTCGAAACGCATGCCGACCAGCCTGTCGTTCTCATGCAGGAAGGCCTTGGGCACGCGGCAGGGCAGGATCGGGATGCCCTCGTGCATGGCGTCCTCCTTCTCCCACGGACTGGCCTTCATGTCCTCGAAGGTCGAGCGCACCAGCACGGTGACGGATTCGCCACCCAGCCGCCGCGCGCTGCGGCAGCAGTCCATCGCGGTATTGCCGCCGCCCAGCACCAGCACGCGCTTGCCGACTTGCGTGACGTGGCCGAAATACACGTTCGCCAGCCAGTCGAGGCCGACGTGGATCTGCGCGGCCGCTTCCTGCCGGCCCGGCAGGTCGAGATCGCGCCCGCGCGGCGCGCCGCAGCCGACGAAGACCGCGTCCCAGCCTTCCGCCAGCAGCGCCTTCATCGACTCGATGCGACGGTTGCCGACGAAGTTCACCCCGAGGTCGAGGATGTAGCCGGTCTCCTCGTCGATCACCCGCTCGGGCAGGCGAAAGCGCGGCACCTGGGTGCGCATGAAGCCGCCGGGCTTGGGATCGGCCTCGAACACCGTGACGTCATAGCCCAGCGGCGCCAGGTCGCGGGCCACGGTCAGCGACGACGGCCCGCCGCCGACGCAGGCGATGCGCTTGCCGTTGCGCGGCGCCGTCGGCGGCAGCTTTTCCCGCAGCCGCGCGGCAACGTCCGGGTCCTTGTGATCGGCGGCCACGCGCTTGAGCCGGCAAATCGCCACCGGCTCGGGGTTGCCGGTGTTCTTCTCCTCCACCCGCCCGCGCCGGCAGGCCGGCTCGCAGGGACGATCGCAGGTGCGCCCGAGGATGCCTGGGAACACGTTCGATTCCCAGTTGACGAGGTAGGCGTCGGTGTAGCGGCCGGCCGCGATCAGGCGGATGTATTCCGGCACCGGCGTGTGCGACGGACAGGCCCACTGGCAGTCCACCACCTTGTGGAAATACTGCGGATCGCGCACATCGGTCGGACGCACGGGCAATTCCTCGCAGGCAGCCTTCGGCGGAGTCTAGCCTGCCCCGGCGCGGGCGTCATGCTGCGGGGGCAATGTCTTCCGGAAGTGCAATCTCCCCTCTTCCCAGTATCGGCATTTGAGGCGGTAATCGGCCATGCCGTCCGAATTCCGCCCCTCCGAGAGCACACCATGGAAGCCGCCAAGCACAAGGCAGCAGGCAAAGTCCTGCGGCGACGGTTCACCCTGCCTTGGATCAAGGCGGGCAACGGCCGGCGCTGGTATCCTTGCGGGATTGTCGCGGTGTCTCTCGCAGCCGCCCCCCGCACAGGCCACGATGTCTCCCCTGATACGCTGGTTCCACCAACTCGGCTCGCCGCCGTACTTTGACCGATTCGCGCAGCGCTGGGCGCCCTGGGCGTACCTGCTCGGGATGGTCGCGATCGCCGTCGGTACGTATGGTGCACTGTGGCAGGTGCCCGCCGACTACCAGCAGGGCGACAGCTTCCGCATTCTCTACATCCACGTCCCTTCGGCGTGGATGAGCATGGGCGTCTTCGCGCTGATGGCGATCTACTCCGCCATCGCCCTGGTCTGGCGGATCAAGCTGTGCGAAATCCTCGCCATGGCCTGCGCGCCCACCGGCGCGGCGTTCACCGTCGTCACCCTCGCTACCGGGATGATCTGGGGCAAGCCGATGTGGGGCACCTGGTGGAGCTGGGACCCGCGGCTGACCACCGAACTGATCCTGCTGTTCCTGTACCTGGGCGTGATGGGTCTGTATGCCGCCATCGACGACCGCCGCAACGCCGCACGCGCCGCCGGCCTGCTGGCCATCGTCGGGGTCGCCCTGCTGCCGGTGATCCGCTGGTCGGTGGTGTGGTGGAACTCGCTGCACCAGGGCCAGACCATCGTCCTGTTCGGGCAGTCGCACATGGACCCGAGCATGCTGCCGCCGCTGTGGTGGATGGTGGCCGGCACCCACCTGTGGTTCGCCGGTTCGCTGCTGGCACGCGCGCGCGCCGACAATTTGCGGCGCGAAGCCGGCAAGCACTGGACCGCCCAGCTGGCCTGCGGGGAGACCCCATGAGCTACCGCGATTACGTCATCGCCGCCTACGCGGTGTTCGCCGTGATGCTGGCCTGGGACTACCTCGTCCCGAAGCTGCTGGCACGCTCCGCCCTGCGCGCCATCCGCAATCGCCAGCGCCGCGCGCTGTCCGCGCAGAATCCCCCCTCCGACGCGCCGCTGTCGCGCGGATGAACCCGACATCATGCACCCGACCCGCAAACGCCGCCTGATCCTCGTCCTCGCCCTGGCCGCCGCCGGCGGGATCGCCACCGCGTTGGCCGCGCTCGCGCTGCAGCACAACGCCGCCTATCTCTATACCCCACACGAAGTGCTCGACGGCAGCGCCGGCAGCGGCGTCACCAGCGGCCAGTCGCGCTTCCGCCTCGGCGGCATGGTCGCTTCGGGCTCGTTCCGGCGCGAGCCCGGTTCGATGGAAGCGCACTTCCTGGTCGACGACGGCGACGCGAAATTGCCGGTCGTCTACACCGGCATCCTTCCCGACCTGTTCCGCGAGAACCAGTCGGTCGTCGCCACCGGCCGGATGCGCGGCAACGTGTTCGTGGCCGAAGAAGTGCTGGCCAAGCACGACGAAACCTACATGCCGCGCGAAGTCGCCGACAAGATGGCCGAGGCGCACCGCAAGCACAACGTGGACGCCGCGCCGGCCACGCCAGCGGAGGGCTTGCAGTAATGCTGCCGGAACTGGGCCAGTTCGCCCTGGCGCTGGCGCTGATGGTCGCGCTGATGCAGGCGGCGCTGCCGCTGCTGGGCGCACACCGCAACGACCGCGCGCTGATGGCGGTGGCCAGGCCCGCCGCCTATCTGCAGTTGCTCGCCGTCGGCCTGGCCTTCGCGCTGCTCACCTGGGCTTTCGTCACCGGCGACTTCTCGGTGAAGTACGTCGCCGACAACTCCAACTCGCTGCTGCCGACGCTGTACCGCTTCACCGCGGTCTGGGGCTCGCACGAAGGCTCGCTGCTGCTGTGGGCGCTGGTGCTGGCGATCTGGACCACCGCCGTGGCGCGCTTTTCGCAATCGTTGCCCGAGGCCACCGTGGCGCGGGTGCTGGGAGTCATGGGCGTCGTGGCGCTGGGCTTCCTCGCCTTCCTGTTCTTCACCAGCAACCCGTTCGCGCGGCTGCTGCCGGCCGCCGGCGAAGGCCACGACCTCAACCCGCTGCTGCAGGATCCCGGGCTGATCATGCATCCGCCGATGCTGTACGCCGGCTACGTCGGGTTCTCGGTGCCGTTCGCGTTCGCCATCGACGCCTTGCTCGAACGCCGCATCGACGCCCAGTGGCTGCGCTGGACCCGGCCGTGGACGAACGCCGCCTGGGCCTTCCTGACTCTGGGCATCGCCATCGGCAGCTGGTGGGCCTATTACGAACTGGGCTGGGGCGGCTGGTGGTTCTGGGACCCGGTGGAGAACGCCAGCTTCATGCCGTGGCTGGTCGGCGCGGCGCTGATCCATTCGCAGGCCACCACCGAAAAGCGCGGCAGCTTCGGCGGCTGGACCCTGCTGCTGGCGATCGCGGCCTTCTCGCTGTCGCTGCTGGGCACCTTCCTGGTGCGCTCCGGCGTGCTGACCTCGGTTCACGCCTTCGCCGCCGATCCGGGTCGCGGCCTGTTCATCCTGATCTTCCTCGGCATCGTCATCGGCGGTTCGCTGGTGCTGTACGCGCTGCGCGCACCGGATACCGAAATCGACGCCAAGCCATTCGCCACGCGTTCGCGCGAGACCTTGCTGCTGATCAACAACCTGCTGCTGACCACCGCCTGCGCGATGGTGCTGCTCGGCACGCTGTACCCGCTGCTGGCCGATGCGCTGGATCTGGGAAAGATTTCGGTCGGTCCGCCGTATTTCGCGCTGATGTTCCTGCTGCTGATGGCGCCGCTGGTGGCGCTGCTGCCGCTGGGGCCGTTGGCGCGCTGGCAGCGTGACGACCTGCGCACGCCGCTGCGGTTGCTGGCGCCGTGGGCGGCACTGGCCGCGGCGGCCGCCGTCGTGGCCTTCTTCCTCGCCCCGCAGGGCCAGTGGAAAACCGCACTGGGCGTGCTCGGCGCGGTCTGGGTCGGCGCCGGCACCCTGCGCTTCATCTGGCAGCGCCTGGGCAACAGCGGCCGCATGACCCGCGAAATGCTCGGCATGAGCCTAGCGCATCTGGGCATCGCCGTGTTCCTGATCGGCGCCCTGCTGGTCGAAGGCCTGGGCCAGCAGCGCGAGTTGGCGGTCCGCGCCGGCAGCACGCTGGAACTGGGCGGCTACGGTTTCCGCTTCGACGGCATCCGGGAAGTTCGCGGCCCGAACTACGTGTCCGATTACGGCACCGTGCAGGTGCTCCATGACGGCAAGCTGCAGGCCACCTTGCATCCGGAAAAACGCCGCTATCTGGCCGGCGGTCAGGTGATGACCGAATCCGGCATCGCGGCGGGCCTGCTGGTCGATACCTATGTCGCCATCGGTGAATCGCTCGGCAACGACACCTGGGCGATGCGCGTGTACGTCAAACCGTTCGTACGCTGGATCTGGGCCGGCGCGCTGCTGATGGCGCTGGGCGCCGCTGTGACGGCCAGCGACAAGCGCTTCCGCGTGCGCGCCAGCGAGCCTCGACGCGCCGATGCGCCCGCCCGCTCCGATGCCGCGCCCGCAGCGGCACCGCTGCCCACGGGCGCCGCCACAGGATCACCGCAGGGAGCCAACGCATGAAGCCCTCGCGCTGGCTGCCGCTGGCCGGTTTCATCGTGCTCGCCGCGCTGCTCGCGGCCGGCGTGTGGATGAGCCGCAAGCCCAATCGCGATGCCCTGCCCTCGGCGCTGCTGGACAAGCCGGCGCCAGCGTTCACGCTGCCCGTACTGCACGATCCGTCGTACACCGTGTCCCTGTCGGACCTGAAAGGCCAACCCTTTCTGCTCAACGTCTGGGGCAGCTGGTGCGTGGAATGCCAGGCAGAGCATCCGGTGTTGACCCGCTTCGCCGAAACCAAGCGCCTGCGCGTGGTCGGCTACAACTGGAAGGACGAGAGCGCCGACGCGCTGCGCTGGCTCGAACACTTCGGCAATCCCTACATGGTGGTCGTCGCCGACCAGGACGGTCGCGCCGCGATCGACTGGGGCATCTACGGCGCGCCGGAATCCTTCCTCGTCGATGGCAAGGGCATCATCCGCTGGAAGCACGTCGGTCCGCTCGACGACGCCATCATCCAGAACGAGTTGCTGCCCGCGCTGACCCGGTTCGAAGGATCGCGCTGATGCGCCTGTCCTCGATGCGTCACATCGCCGGCGCGGCGCTTGGGCTGCTGCTGGTCGCGGCTGTGGGCGTGGCGCAGCCCGCCTTCGCCCAGGCGAATCAGGAAGCCGACGCCGCGCCGCTGCGCTTCGACAGCCCCGCCGAGGAGGCGCGCTTCCACGACCTCACCCTGCAACTGCGCTGCGTGATGTGCCAGAACCAGTCGCTGGCCGATTCGCACGCGATGATTGCCCTGCAGCTGCGCCGTGAAGTGCTCGACCTGATGCGCGAAGGCCGCAGCGACGACGACATCAAGGCCTTCCTGGTCCAGCGCTACGGCGAATTCGTGCTCTACAAGCCACCGCTGGAAGGCCGCACCTGGCTGCTGTGGGCGGGGCCGGCCGTGATCCTGCTGGTCGGCGCCGGCGCGCTGGTCGCGATCGTGCGCCGCCGCAAGCCTGCCGATACCGCGACGACGGCGACCGAAGGCGATCCCGACGATTCGCAGGAGTGGTGATGCCCGCCTTTTACGCAATCGCCGGCCTGCTCGGCGTCGCCGTGTTCGCGCTGATGCTGCGCCCACTGTGGAAGGACGCCCGCGCGGTCGCGCTGGGCGTGGGCGTGCTGGCCCTGCTTTCAGTCGGTCTGCTGTATCGCCTCGTCGGCACCCCGCAGGCGCTCGATCCGGCCGCTGTGCGCGGCCCGCAGACGCTGTCCGAAGCCATCACCCAGCTGGAAGCGGCGCTGCGCGACAACCCCAACCAGCCCGAGGGCTGGGCTCTGCTGGCCCAGGCTTACCAGCGCGAGAACCAGCCGGCGAAGGCGCGCGACGCGCTGGGCAAGGCCGCCACGCTGGCGCCGGACAACCCCGACATCCTCACCGAGGCCGCGCAAGCGCGGGCGCTCGTCGACCCCGAACGCCGCTTCGACGCCCAGGCCGTTGCCCTGCTGCAATCGGCCCTGAAGGCCAACCCGGCCCACCAGCGCGCACGCTGGTTCCTCGGTGTCACGCAGCGCCAATCCGGCAAGAACGCCGACGCCGCCGCCACCTGGGCACCGCTGCTCGATCAGGTCGATGCCCAGACCGCAGGCAACCTGCGCGAACAGATCAACCTCGCCCGCGCCGATGCCGGCCTGCCGCCGCTGCCGGAACCGGCCGCTCCTGCCCCCCTGCTCAGCGCTCGGATATCGCTGGATCCGTCACTGGCCCGCCAGATTCCCCCCGGCGCCAGCGTCTTCCTGATCGCGAGGCAGACCGACGGCTCGCCCATCCCGGTCGCGGCCCAGCGCCATCCCGCCGCCAGCCTGCCCTTCACCGCCAGCCTGAGCGACGCCGACAGCCCGATGCCCACGCTCAAGCTCTCGCAGGTTCAGGAAGTCGAGCTGCTGGCGCGGATTTCGCTCGACGGCAGCGCCAATTCCGATCCAAACGCGCACCAGTCCAGGCCGGTACGCGTCCACCTGCCCGCCACGGCGCCGGTCGAACTGGTGATCGGCGCGCACTGAACGCGCTCCGATCGGGCTATGCCCTTATGCCCAAACGGCATGCCCGACGCGGCGCGCAGGGGCGATGATGGGGCATCGCTTCACGATGCTCCGCCATGTTCGAATTCATCCCTCCCGGAACCCGCTGGTTCGACCTCGACTCGCCTTTTCCGATGAAACGCGGCGGCGCGCTGCACGGCGCGCGCGTGGCTTACGAAACCTGGGGTACGCTCGACGCGGACCGCGGCAACGCCATCCTGATCCTGCCGGGCATGTCGCCGGACGCCCACGCCGCGTCCAGCGCCGCCAATCCGGCCCCGGGCTGGTGGGAATGGATGATCGGCACCGGCAAGCCGATCGACACCGGCCGCTGGTTCGTGATCTGCGTGAACGCGCTCGGCAGCTGCAAGGGCAGCACCGGCCCGGCATCGCTCAATCCCGACACCGGCAAAGCCTATCGCCTCGACTATCCCGACCTGTCGATCGAGGACGGTGCCGACGCGGCCGCCGAACTGGTGCGCGGGCTCGGCATCGACCAACTCGCCTGCCTGATCGGCAATTCGATGGGCGCGATGACCGCGCTTGCCTTCCTCAGCCGCCATCCCGGCGTTGCCCGCAACCACATCAACATCTGCGGCGCCGCCCGCGCGCTGCCGTTTTCCATCGCCATCCGCTCGCTGCAGCGCGAGGCGATCCGCAACGACCCGAACTGGAACGGCGGCAACTACGACGAACGGACCTATCCCGAAAACGGCATGGGCATGGCGCGCAAGCTCGGCGTGATGACCTATCGTTCGGCGCTGGAATGGGACGGCCGTTTCGGCCGCGTGCGCCTGGATTCCGAGCACCGCGACGACGACGAACCCTTCGGCGCGGAATTCGAGGTCGAAGGCTATCTGGAAGCCCACGCCCGCCGCTTCGTCCACCACTACGACCCGAACAGCTACCTCTACCTGAGCCGTTCCATCGACTGGTTCGACCTCGGCGAAACCGCCGATGGCGATTCCGTGCAGGCGCTGTCGCGCATCGAAGGCGTCGAACGCGCGCTGGTGATCGGGGTGAAGACCGACATCCTGTTCCCGATCCAGCAGCAGGAAGAAATCGCCGCCGGCCTGCGCCGCGCCGGCACCGAGACCCGCTTCCTTCCGCTGCCCTCGCCGCAGGGCCACGACGCCTTCCTGGTCGACGCCGAACGCTTCGCCCCGGCCGTCGCCGGCTTCCTGCGCACGCTCGCGCACGCGGAATTGCTCGCCGACAAGGTCGCCTGAGCGTCGCGCTCGGCTATACTGCGCGTCCGCGCCGGAGTGGCGGAATCGGTAGACGCAGCGGACTCAAAATCCGCCGCCCTTGAAAGCGTGTGGGTTCGAGTCCCACCTCCGGCACCAAACGATTCGAGGGCCAAGCTCTGCCGCCTGGCTTCTTGCATCGCGGCACTGCCCGGCGCACCGCCGCCGCGAGGCATTCGCGCCCGCCGGGTAGAATCGCCGGATGCCCGAAGGCCCTGAAATCCGGCGCGCTGCCGATCGGTTGGCAGCGGCCATCGTCGGCGATCCCCTGCAGCGCGTGACGTTCGCATTCCCGCGGCTCAAGCACTTCGAACGCGTCCTGCGCGGACACCGCATCCGCGCCATCACGCCGCGCGGCAAGGCGCTGCTGACCGCTTTCGACAACGGCTGGACGCTCTACACCCACAACCAGCTCTACGGCGTCTGGAAGGTGGCCGACGCCGGGCGCTGGCCGGACACCACGCGCAGCCTGCGGGTGGCGCTGGAAACGGCGCGCAGCGCCATCCTGCTGTATTCCGCCACCGACATCGAACTGTGGCGGTCGGACGAGATCGGGAATCATCCGTTCCTGCAGGGGTTGGGCCCGGACGTGCTGGATCCGTCGCTGACGAACACACAGGTCGTGCAGCGCCTGCAGTCCCCGACATTCCGCAATCGCGCGCTCGGCGGGCTGCTGCTCGACCAGGGGTTCCTCGCCGGCCTTGGCAACTATCTGCGCGCCGAGATCCTCTACGCGGTCGGGCTGCATCCGGCCCTGCGCCCCTGCGATCTCGACGCGGGGCAGACCAGACAACTGGCCAAAGCGCTGCTGGCCGTGCCGCGGCTGAGCTATCAGACCCGCGGCGTCGAGCCCAAGCCGGGCCTGCGCGAGGACTATCAGGCCCACGAGGGCGAGGCATTCCGCTTCCACGTCTTCCAGCGCGAAGGCGAACCCTGCGAACGCTGCGGCACGCCGATCGCGCGGATCACCAGCAATTCGCGCCCGCTGTTCCTGTGCCCGCACTGCCAGCGGTCGTTGCGCGAGGATTAAAATGACCTGTCCATCATCCGGAGCATCCGTTGAAAAAAGAACTTGAAGCCCTGCTGCGCAGCAACCATGACTGGGCCGACGGCATGTGCCGCGAGGACCCGGAGTTCTTCCATCGCCTGTCGCAGCAGCAATCCCCCAGGTACCTGTGGATCGGTTGTTCGGATTCGCGGGTGCCCTCCAACCAGATCCTCGGGCTGGAGCCGGGGCAGGTGTTCGTCCATCGCAACATCGCCAACGTGATGGTACACACCGATCTCAACTGCATGTCGACCATCCAGTTCGCGGTCGACGTGCTCGAGGTGCGGCATGTCC
>NZ_JAMQHN010000086.1 GCF_025993755.1 Thermomonas sp.
GAAGGGATGGCGGGCCACGAGTTCGGGCTTGCGGAACGCCGTCACCAGCAGGGCACCGGCGACGAAGCCGCCGATGTGCGCCCAGAAGGCCACGCCGCCGCCCTGGCGCCCCAGCGAACCGATGCCGCCCAGCAACTGCACCAGGAACCAGTAGCCAAGCATGAACACCGCCGGCACGGCAAAGGTGGTGACGTAAAAACCGAGCCACACCAGCATGGTGACCCGCACCCGTGGATAGAGCAGCACGTAGGCGCCCATCACGGCACCGATCGCACCCGAGGCACCGACCATCGGAATGCCCGACTGCGGGTTGGCAGCCATCTGCAACGCCGCCGCCGCGAGGCCGCCGAGAAGGTAGAAGACGATGAAACGCGCATGGCCCATCGAATCCTCGACATTGTTGCCGAAGATCCACAGGAACCACAGGTTGCCGATGATGTGCATCCAGCCGCCATGGAGGAACATCGACGTCACCAGGGTGTGCCAGCCGGCCTGGTCACCGATCCGGCACCAGGCCTCGGGGCCCACCTGGAAAGACGCACCGGGCGGCAGCGTCTGCAGGACCTCGCCGGGGATCAGGCCCAGCGTGCACACCGACCGCGACAAGGCCGGTTCCGTGCCCAGCCCCTGAACCAGCACCCACGCGGCGACGTTGAGCGCGATCAGCGCCCAGGTCACCCACGGCGTCAGGAATTGCGGGTTTTCGTCACGGATCGGAAACACGCGACACTCCGGTCCAGCGGCACGACGGCAGGCTGCAGCGGCTCACGTCGCCACCGCTCACTCCGGCACCAGCCATTCGGCGGCCCAGCCACCGCGGCCCTCCGGCGCCAGCGTACGCCAGAGCCAGGGCACCAGCGTGCGCAAGGTGACGTCGAGCCCGTAGGGCGGGTTGACGACGAGCACGCCCGAACCATGCAATCCGGCATGACTCGCATCCTCGACCCGCAATTCGGCGCGAAGGACGGGGCGCATGCCACTGGCGGCAACCCGGCGGACCAGACGTGCCGCCGGCGCCTGGCGCAATAGCGGGTACCACAGCAGGTAGACGCCGCCCGCAAAACGCCGGTGGCAATCCTGGAGCAGCCCGGCGGTGTGCCCGAACTCGCCGCGCATTTCATAGGACGGATCGAGCAGCACCAGACCGCGGCGCTCCGGAGGCGGCAGCAGGCCCGGCAGCCCTTCGTGGCAATCGCGTGCATGGAGGTGGACCTGCGGATCGAGGGTGAAATTGTGGCGCAGCAGGGCCAGCGCCCGCGGATGGCGCTCGAGCAGGACGAGATGATCGGCTGGCCGCAGCAGGTGACGGATCAGCGCCGGTGACCCGGGATAGCGCCGCAGCACGTCGCTGCCGCGATTGCAGGCCCTGACCGCGCCCAGGTAACCGTCCAGGGCCGGCGGTGGTCCGGCGGCGGCACACAGGCGGACGATGCCCGAGTCCGCCTCGGCGGTCTTGCGCGCCTCGGCGCCACGCAGGTCGTAGATGCCGGAGCCCGCATGGGCATCGTAGACCCGCAGCGGCTTGTCCTTGCGCAGGAGACTTTCGAGGCACAACACCAGCACGGCGTGCTTGAGCACATCGGCATGGTTGCCGGCGTGGTATTCGTGCTGGTAGCTCAACATGGGGGCGCAGTGTACCCGGGCGATCCATCAATACACCCCGCGGCGCCTGATTTTTGGCCATAATCCACGGCGTTCCAGCCACATTGGACCCCCGCTGATGGGACGTATCTTCGAGACCCGCAAGCACACCATGTTCGCGCGCTGGGACCGCATGGCCAAGCAGTTCACGCGTATCGGCAAGGACATCACCATTGCCGTCAAGGGCGGTGGGACCGACCCGGCAGGCAACCCGGCCCTGCGCCGCGTGATCCAGAACGCGCGCGCCGTCAACATGCC
>NZ_JAMQHN010000087.1 GCF_025993755.1 Thermomonas sp.
TGGCGAAAGGCGAAACTTTCGCGCCTGGGGACGCTGACCATCCCCGCGAACCGGGTCATCGTCGTCAACAGCTCGCTGGCCGTGCCCAGCAGCGCCTGGGTACCGGCACCCGCCGGCAGCTCGTGACGCAGATGCTCGACCTCGTCGGCCGCGAGCGGCTTGATCTGCAGCAGCGAATCCACGAACAACCGATAGCCCTGCGCGGTCGGAACCCGCCCGGCTGAACTGTGCGGCGCCGCCAGCAGGCCGGCGTCCTCCATCGTGGCCAGGATGTTGCGGATGGTGGCGGGGCTGACGTCCAGCCCGGCGTGCCTGGCCAGCGTCTGCGAGCCCACCGGCTCGCCGCTGCGGATGTGGCGGGCCACCAGCGCGCGCAGCAGCTGGCGCGCGCGCGGGTCAAGGGCGATGTCTGCGGTGCGCCGGCGGGACATGCCCAAGGTTGTAAGCGCCAGCCGCCGCCGACGCAAGCGCTACCCTGCAACGGGCGTCGCGGGCAAAATGCGGCGCAATGCTCATCCGCCTGTCGATCCGCGATTTCGCCGTCGTCGCCCATGCCGAACTCGATTTCGGCGCGGGGCTGACCGTCATTTCCGGCGAGACCGGGGCGGGCAAGTCGCTGCTGGTCGATGCGCTGGGCTTTTTGTCCGGCGCGCGTGCCGACGCCGGCGCGGTGCGCCACGGCGCGCAGCGCGCCGAACTGAGCGCCGAATTCGCGCTGGGCGACAGCCCCGAGGCCGCGCACTGGCTGCGCGAGAACGCGCTCGACGACGGTGATGTCTGCCTGCTGCGCCGGGTGCTGCACGCCGACGGCGGCTCCAGGGCGTGGATCAACGGCCGCAGCGTGACTCTCGGCCAGCTTGCGGAATTTTCCGCCCTGCTGGTGGAAATCCACGGCCAGCACGCCCAGCAGGCGCTGCTCGAACGCCGCCAGCAGACCACCCTGCTGGACACCTTCGCCCGCCATCCGGCGCTGCAGGACGCCGCGCGCACCGCCGCCCAGGCTTGGAAAGCCCTGCGCGACGAACGCGCCGCCCTACTCGCCCGCGGCGACGTCGGCGAACGCCGCAGCTGGCTGCAGCACCAGCTGGACGAGCTCGACGCCCAGCCGCTGGACCCTGTCGCACTGGCCGCACTCGACGCCAGCCATCGCCGCCATGCCCACGCCGCCGCGCTGATGGCCGCCTGCGACGGCGCGCTGGACGCGCTGGCCGGCGACGACGCCCTGCCCACGCGCCTGCAACAAGTGCGCCATGGCCTGCAGCGCGAAGCCGCCCACGAGGCGCGCCTGTTCGAAGTCGATGCGATGCTCGATTCCGCCGCGATCCAGCTCGACGAAGCGCAAACCCTGCTGCAGCGCATCCGCGACGACCTCGACCTCGACCCCGAAGCGCTGGCGGACATCGAACGCCAGCTCACCCGCGTGCAGGACCTCGCCCGCAAGCATCGGCTGCGGCCCGACCAACTGGCCGCCCACCGCGACGCGCTGGCCCGGGAACTGGAATCGCTGGTCGATGCCGACGCCCGCCTGCAGCGCCTCGACGCCGACCTCGCCAGCGCGCAGGCGCAGTGGAACGCCGCTGCCGCCGCTCTTTCCGCCTCGCGCCGCAAGGCCGGCGACGCGCTGGCCGACGCCGTCAGCGCCCTGATCGACACCCTCGGCATGCAGGGCGGACGCTTCGAGGTGACGCTGGACGCCAACCCCGACGACACGCCCGACCCCAAAGGCCGCGAGCGCGCCGAATTCCTCGTCTCCGCCAACCCCGGCCAGCCGCCGCGCCCGCTGCGCAAGGTCGCCTCCGGCGGCGAACTGTCGCGCATCTCGCTGGCGGTGGAAGTGGCCACCCAGGCGCAAGGCGCCGTCTCCACCCTGGTGTTCGACGAAGTGGACGCCGGCATCGGCGGCGCGGTCGCCGCCGCCGTGGGCGCCCGGCTGCGCGCGCTCGGCGCATCAAGACAGGTGCTGTGCGTCACCCATCAGCCGCAGGTCGCCGCCGCCGGCCACGCCCAGTACCGCGTCAGCAAGACCGCGCAGGACGACGTCACCGAAACCGCGGTCGTCGCCCTGGACGCAACGGGCCGCATCGAGGAAATCGCCCGCATGCTCGGCGGCGCGAAGATCAGCGCGGAAGCCCGCGCGGCGGCCAAGCGGCTGCTGGAAAGCGCATAACGCCGGCGCGCGCATAGAATCGACCCATGCCCGCCTCTTTCCTCTTCTACGACCTCGAAACCTTCGGCGCCGATCCGCGGCGGACGCGGATCGCGCAGTTCGCGGGGATCCGCACCGACCTTGAACTGAACCCCGTCGAGGACCCGATCAGTTTCTTCGTCCAGCCGGCCGGCGACCTGCTGCCGGCGCCGATGGCCACGCTGATCACCGGGATCACGCCGCAGGACGCGCGCCGGGAGGGCGTGAACGAGGCCGAGGCCTTCGCACGCATCCTCGACGCCATGGGACGGCCGGGCACCTGCAGCGCCGGCTACAACTCGATCCGCTTCGACGACGAGTTCATCCGCTACGGGCTGTACCGCAATTTCTTCGATCCCTACGAGCGCGAGTGGCGGGACGGCAATTCGCGCTGGGACCTGCTCGATGCGCTGCGGCTGATGCACGCGCTGCGCCCGGACGGCATCGTCTGGCGGCAGCGCGAGGACGGCAAGGGCACCAGCTTCAAGCTCGAACACCTGGCCGAGGACAACGGCCTGCGCGAGGGCGACGCCCATGAGGCGCTGTCCGACGTGCGCGCCACGATCGCGGTGGCGCGGTTGTTCCGGCAGGCGCAGCCGCGGCTGTGGGACTACGCGCTACGCCTGCGCGACAAGCGCCACGTGCAGTCGCTGCTGCGCGTGACGGCACCGGAGCCGCTGCTGCACGTGTCGCAGAAATACCCGGCCACGCGGCTGTGCGCGGCACCGGTGCTGGCGCTGGCCGAGCACCCGAAATATCCCACGCGCGTCATCGCCTTCGACCTCGACACCGACCCCGAACCGCTGCTCGCGCTCGATGCCGACGCCATCGCCGCGCGTCTGTTCGTCCGCCGGGAAGACCTGCCGGAAGGCGAAACCCGCATCGCGCTGAAGGAAATCCACACCAACAAATGCCCCGCGCTGGTGCCGTGGGCCCACCTGCGCGCCGCTGATTTCAACCGCCTCGGGATCAACCCGGACGCCGTCGAGCGCAATGCCGCGCGCCTGCGTACCGCCGGTCCCGCGCTGGCGGAAAAGCTGCGCCGCGTGTTCGACCGCGAGCGCGAATTCGCGTCGGAGGACGTGGACGCGGCGCTCTACGGCAGCTTCATCCCCGATTCCGACAAGCGCCTGCTGGCCCAGGTGCGCGCAACCCCGCCGCAGCGGCTGGCCGACGCAGGCTTCCCGTTCCGCGACTCGCGCCTGCCGGAGCTGCTGTTCCGCTATCGCGCGCGCAACTGGCCGCAAACCCTGACGCTGGACGAACAGGCGCGGTGGACGGACTACCGCCGCCAGCGCCTGCTGGACGGCAACGGCGGCGCGGAACTGACGCTGGCGCAGTACCGCGCCGAGATCGACGAACTGCGCGTGCAGCGCGGCGACGACGCGCGCGCGCTGGCGTTGCTCGACCAACTGACCATCTGGGGCGACGCCCTCGCCAGCGAGATCGGCAGCGACTGATCCCACGCCTGCCACCCGCAGGCGATGCGCAGGTCGAACAGCTTTTTCTGGACGCGGATAGACGCGGATAGACGCGGATGAAAAGCTGACAAGAGATTGATCCGCGTTCATCTGCGTTGATCCGCGTCCAAATGCCTTTGCAGACTGCGCAGAACGCACAAAGACAGCTTGCTCCCGCCATGCCGCACTGCGACATGACAGGAGCCTGTACGCGTGCGTATGCTCTCCATACCGCACCGTGTGGGACGGTGGGGATCGTCGGCCGCAGGCGACCAGGCGGCATCGCAGAAACCCGGGGGGGATTCCATGCGTAGATTCGTGTTCGGCGCGCTGTTGGCGTGCGCCGCCTTGTTTGCAGCGACACCGGCGCTGGCCGCCGACGTCACCGGCGTCGCCTTCGTGCACGGTACCGGCCATCAGACCGATGCCTACAACGATTACTGGCAGCCGGCGATGGTCAACAACGTTCGCGGCGGCTTGGCCAATCCGGCCAACTACACGGTGATCAACTGCGATTTCGAACAGTACATGTGGGACAGCCGCGCGGCCGGCTGTCTGGCAACGCAGCTCACCAGCTTCATCAGCGCGAAGAAAATCACCCGGCTGATCGTCATCACCCACTCCAACGGCGGCAACGTGATCCGCTGGATCATGTCGAACCCGACCTACGACAGCCGCTATCCGAACATCATCAGCAAGATCGTGCGCGTGAACGCGCTGGCGCCGTCCTCGGCCGGCACCCCGCTCGCCGATGCGGTCATCAACGGCAACGTGTTCGAGACCTCGCTGGGCTGGCTGCTGGGCTACAAGTCCGATGCAGTGCGCCAACAGCAGGTCAGCTGGATGGCCTACTACAACGGCAACTACCTGTACGGCACCGCCGGTCGGCCGTCGCTGCCGAAGCTGTTCCGCAGCGTGGTCGGCACCGACGTCGAAACCGCGGTCTGGGATCCCGACAGCTACTGCGGCGGCTACGCTCTGAACGTCGGACTGGAAACCACCCAGTGGTGGCTGGACAGCTGCTCGGACGGCTTCCTCAACTGCAGCAGCCAGTCGGCCGCCGGGTCCGTGTGGTTCAAGGACAAGTCGAAAATGGCAGGCAGTGAACCGCTCAGCCACAACCAGAGCCGGCGCGCCTGCTTCGGCCTGGACACCATCCTGCGCAACGACATGAAGTGAGGCCACGACCATGCGAACCAAGATCCTGCATGCCGCGGCGCTGGCCGCACTGAGCACCCTGACAATGGGCTCCGCCCTCGCCGCACAATCCCTGCTTCCGGCCGGAAACGGAGACCAAGTGCCGACAAGGCTGGTGTCCCTGCCCGCTCCCTCCGGCGCGATCGAGCGCCAGCCGGTTTCATTTTCCTGGAAACTCGACCCCGCGCTCGCGCTGTCGCAGCCCGCGCCCTTCATGGCCGAGAGCCGTGAATACTGGCTGACCGTCGAAGGTGCGGAATTGCAGCGTGGCGTGGCGTTGCCGATGTCGGCCAGCGGCGCGCTGGTCCGGGTCAGCCCCGCACGCGGGGCCACACCTTTGCGCGCCAACGAATTTACCGTATCGAACCAGGGGCGGAACGTGACGGTGGACCGCAGCGCCGACGCCGAAGCCCTGCGTCGGGCCGGCATGGACGCCAGCGCCGGCACCCAGGTTCTGCGCCTCGGCGCCGGCAGCGGCGCCGGCAAGGTCACCTTGCGCGCAAGCCGTGCCAGCGGCCGCTACGTGGTCCACGTGTTCGAACCGGGCAGCACGCTGGTCATGTTCGCGCGACCCGACCGCGACCACGCCCTCGCCGGTCAGCAGATGCGGGTCGCCATCGCCGCCACGAACGCCGGGCGGGCCACCGCGGCGCGCTCCAGCGCACTGCTGGTCGCGCCGGACGGCAGCAGCCAGCCGATTGCGGTTCGCAATGCGGCGGGCGGCGGCCAGGAGGCGGTCTTCAAACTGCCGACGCAGGCGCACCGGGGCGGCGGGCTGTGGGAGCTGCAGGTGTTCTCGAATATCGGTGGCACGCCTCGGGATGCCCGAACCGCGTTCGCGGTGGCGCAGCCGACCGCGCGATTCGCCGGCAGCTTCGCACTCGACGCCAGCCACCTGCGGGTTTCGCTGCCAGTACAGGCTGGCTCGCCCGGGCGCTACGAGGCCCGCGGCACGCTGTACGCGACCGCGCCCGACCACAGCCTGCGGGCGGTGTCGGAAGCGCACTCCGCGGCCTGGATGAACGCCGGAAACGGGACTCTGGTCCTCGAATTCGAGCGTGCCCACATCCCGGCTGGGTACGGCGCGCCATACGAACTGCGCCAGCTGGAATTGAACGACCAGGGCCGGATGGCGCCTCTGGAATCGCGGGCGCGGGCAGCGCGGTTCTGACGCTTTCCTGACGCACGTGCGGTTTGCCGCGACGGCCGGGCTTGCCCGGCCGTTCGCTTTTGCGCAGTCTATTCGCCATTGCGGACGGAGCATGGAATGGGCAAGAAAGCCAAATGGGGTCTGGCGTTGGTCGTGGCCGCGCTGCTGGCCGTGCTGGGTTATGTCGCGGCAGGCCCCTGGCTTGCGATCAACGGCATCCGCAAAATCACCGCCAGCGGCAACGTTGCCGAACTGTGGCGATTCGTCGACTTCGATCAACTGCGCGCCAGCGTCGGCCCGCAGATCCGCGAACGCATCGCCCGCCAGCTGCTGGAACGGGTCGGTTCGAGCGAGCAGCCGCAGACCCTGGCCCAGGTGACCGAATTGATCGGCAAGCGACCGATCGATGCCCTTTCCTCACCCGAAGGCATCCAGCACCTGCTGCGCAACAACATTCTGACGCCCACGCCCGCACCCAGCGCTGCCGGCAGTGGCGCTGCCGCAAACGCTACCCGCCCGCCATCCGACCCGTTGAAGGACGCCGTCACCCACTTCGAATCGGCATCCCTGTTCACCGCGACGGTGCCGAACGCGGACGGCAAGCCGCTGGTCTTCGAATTCCGTCGCGACGGCTTGTCGTGGAAACTGACCGGGCTGCGCCTGCCGGAATCCTGATTCCAGCATTTCGACGCCTTCTGCCCCATCAATCGTTCGCCACCCCGTGCGGCACGTGTCCCGCCGCGACATGGCGACGGGCGGAGTCGATGTTGTGCGGCGAGTCGTCGAAAAAGATGTCGGCGCCGAAGGCCTCCAGGAACGGGCCCTTGTCGCGGCCGCCGAGAAACAGCGCCTCGTCCAGACGTACGTCCCATTCGCGCAGGGTGCGGATCACCCGTTCGTGCGCGGGCGCGGAACGCGCCGTCACCAGCGCGGTACGGATCGGCGCGTTCTCGCCCGCCGGGAACGCCGCCTGAAGGTCGTGCAGCGCCGACAGGAATCCCCGGAACGGGCCACCGGAAAGCGGTTCATGCGCCAGCTCGCGCTCGTGGCGGCCGAACGCCTCCACCCCCTGCTCGCGCGACACCCGCTCGCTTTCGTCGCCGAACAGCACCGCATCGCCGTCGAAGGCGATGCGCAGCTGCGGCTGGCGCGGTTCGTTGGCTTTCTCCGGAAGGATCGTCGCGGCTGCCACGCCCGCCGCCAGCGCAGCGCGCACGGATTCGGGATTGGCCGACAGGAACAATTGCGCGCCGAACGGACGGATGTAGGGCCACACCGGCGCACCTGCGGTGAACGTAGCGCGGCGGATGTCGAGCCGGTAGTGCTCGATGGAGTTGAACACCCGCAGCCCGGTGTCGGAGGAATTGCGCGACAGCAGGATCACCTCGACCCGCGGCGCCTCCCTGGCCGTTTCCGCATTCAAGGCAAGCAGCTTGCGCACCAGCGGAAACGCGATCCCCGGGGTCAGCACGTCGTCCTCGTGGAGGCGCTGGAAATCGGCGAACGCCGCGATGCCCTCGCGCTCGAACAGCGCATGGCTGTCCTCCATCATGAACAGCGCGCGAGCGGTGATTGCGACGGTGAGGGTGGCGACCGGTTCCTGCATGGGAGCATTGTCCGCGATCCGTGTCGCAGATGCTGCGACCGGCAAGCTGGCGTCAGACCGTGAACTGCTCGATCAGGATGCGTTCTTCCAGATTGTGCCCTTGGTCGAACAGCAGGTTCACGCCGCGCTTGTCCGATTCGTGCACCAGCACTTCGGTGACGTCGCGCACTTCGTGCGAATCGGCGGTGGCGCTGACCGGGCGCTTGTGCGGTTCGAGGATGCGGAACCGCACTTCGGTCCCCGATTTGAGCACCGCACCGCGCCAGCGCCGCGGGCGAAACGGCGCGATCGGCGTCAGCGCCATCACATTGGCGCCCAGCGGCAGGATCGGCCCGTGCGCGGAGAAGTTGTAGGCGGTGCTGCCCGCCGGGGTGGCCAGCATCACGCCGTCGCAGACCAGTTCGCCAAGCCGCACCTCGCCGTTCAACTCGATGCGGATATTGGCGGTTTGTCGGGTTTGCCTGAGCAGCGAGACCTCGTTGTAGGCCAGCGAGGTCACGCTGGCGCCGGATTCGGTGTACGCAACCATTTCCAGCGGATGCAGCAGATCCGGTTCGGCGGCCGCGATCCGCGCCGGCAGATCGTCGCCTTCGTGATATTGGTTCATCAGGAAGCCGACCGTTCCCAGCTTCATGCCGTAGACCGGCTTGCCGAGGCCGCCGTAGCGATGCAGGGTTTGCAGCATGAATCCGTCGCCGCCAAGCGCCACCAGCACGTCAGCGGATTCCGGGGCACACTGGCCGTGGCGCGCGACCAGCGCGGACAGCGCGGCCTGCGCCTCATCGGTCGGGCTGGCCAGAAGGGCAAGTCTGTGAGCGGACATGTGCGAAGGATAGCAAGCGTCCCCGCATTCGGAGATTTCCGGAATACGGCCTCTTTCGCGTTTATGGAAGATGGCGGCTCTCGGCACCACCCCCCCCAGCGTCGTCGAGCCCCCGGAAACATTGGCACATCACCCCAGGCGAAGAACATGAACACTCCATTCGATGCGGCCCGCGCATCCGCAGCCGGCATCGGCCGAAACCCGGCCCCGATCCGGCCCACGTTCGCGCCGCGCTCCCCGCGGCTCCGGGTGGCATGCTCGGTCCTGTCCTGCCTGCTGCTTGCCACCGTCGTGACCGCCTGTTCGAAACAGCCCTCCAGTGACGAAGCGCCCGCAGCCACGCCGCAGGCGGACGCGCCGTCAGCCCGACAGGCTCCGCAGCAGCCCGCAGCGGAGCCAACCATCACCGCATTTCCATCGGCCTCGGATCCCTGCCATCGCGCCGAGGACGAGGAGAACCTGGACGAAGCCTGGCCGCCCATCCCCAGTTGCACGAAAGTGCTCATGGAAAAGTACGGAGACTACATCCGGTACACCGCGCAGCCACCCACGATCCATGGATCCGGCGACGAAAGCGGGAAATCGGCGAAGGATTTCCTGACGATCAGGGCAGGAAACGGCAGCACCGCCACCTATCGGTACATGAGCGTGGAAGGTTCGGAAGACGGCGAGAACGATTACGCCCTCGATCCCGTGCCGTATGCCGTTTACGAGCACTTGAAGCTGCTGCTGGTCAGCGTGGTCTCCTATGGCGAGGAAGTGACTTACGACCTGATCAATCTGGACACCGGGAAGAAGACCGAACTTGGCTCGATCGGCCTGCCGCTCGAATTCTCGCCGGACGGCAAGAGGTTTTTCGTGCTCGATACCGAGTTTGGCTTCGCCCTTCCCCTGTCCATCACCATCTACCGGCTCGATTCCGGCGTCGTCGTCAAGGAAGGCACCATCAAGAACACAGCCTGGTCTCCGTTCGATGCCCGCTGGGACGGCGCGGGACGCATCGCCTTCACAGGCGCAACGGAAGACAACGTGCACTGGGACGACAGCGGCAAGGGAACCTCCACCGGCCCGCGCCTGAGCTACGCGCTCGAAGGCGGGAAGTGGCGGCCGGTGCCGGCGCCGGTCGGCAGGCGGTGAGGCAAAAACGGACGGCCCGGAATTCCGGGCCGTCGCGTGTCGCCCGATCGACTCGCGCAGCGTCGATCGGGCAGCGCCGGGATCAGACGCGCAGCGCCAGTTGCGCCACCCGCTGCACCGCCACCGAGACGGTCGGGTAATCCAGCGCCTTCTGGGCGGCCAGTTCCGTCAGCATTGCCAGGGTGTGGCGCAGGTTGGCATCGTCGCGCGCCAGCCAGGCGGCGACCCTGGCATCGGCGTCCTTGCCGGGCAGCGACAGCACCTGCGCGGTCAGACTGCGCAGCTGCGCGGACAGCTCGTCGCGCAACACGCCACGCGCGACCGCATGCCAGCGGCCTTCGACCTTGAGCGCATCGATCTGGGTCCGCAGCCACGGTGCGCGCAGCGCGTCGGAGAGGCGGAAATAGACCTTGGCCACGTCGACCGTGCGCAGCTTGCGCTCGCGCGCCAGCTCAATGATGTTCGGGCAGGATTCCAGGTACGGCAGCGCCGCGAGCTGGTCGGCCAGCGTCGCCGGCACGCCCTTGCCACGCCATTCCCTGCGCATGGCCTCATAGGCCGGACGCTGCGAGTCGGGCAGGATGTTCTCGCCGGCGCGGATGTCGCGGAAACCATCGTGGTAGCGTTCCACCGCCGCCGTGATTCCCGGCACCGCGCCCGGCCGCGCCAGCAGCCAGCGGGTGAAACCGCGCTGCAATTCCCAGATGACCATCAGCGCATCGACCTGCACGGAGTCCGTCACCTTGCCGTCGAGCGCGTCGATCTGCGTCCACAGTTCGCGCGCGTCCAGGGTTTCGCGGGTGATGGTGTAGGCCCGCGCGACCTCGCCGATGCTGCGGCCGCTGTCTTCCTGCATGCGCTGCAGGAAGGTCGCGCCCATCCGGTTGATGGTCGAGTTGGTGACCGCCGTGGCGATGATTTCGCGCTTCAGCCGATGGTTGCCCATCGCCTTGACGAAATCCTTATGCAGCGGGTGCGGGAAGTACTGGACCAGTTCCTTCGACAGATAGGGGTCTTCCGGGATGTCCGACGCCAGCAGTTCCGGGAACGCCACCAGCTTGGCGTAGGACAGCAATACGCACAGCTCCGGCCGGGTCAGGCCCTGGCCATGCAGCTTGCGCTCGGCGATCTGCGCATCGGTCGGCAGGAACTCGATCTGGCGGTCGAGCAGGCCCTTCGATTCCAGGGTGGTGATGAAGTGCATCTTCGAGCCCAGCCGGCTCGCGCTCATCCGCTCCATCAGGCTCAGGGTCTGGTTCTGGCGATAGTTGTCCTTGAGCACCAGCTTGCCGACCTCGTCGGTCATCGAGGCCAGCAGCTTGTTGCGGGCTTCGAGCGTGAGCTTCTTCTTGCGCACCTCGGCGTTGAGCAGGATCTTGATGTTGACCTCATGGTCCGAGGTGTCCACGCCGGCCGAGTTGTCGATGAAGTCGGTGTTGAGCAGCACGCCGGCCTGCGCCGCCTCGATGCGGCCGAGCTGGGTCATGCCGAGGTTGCCGCCTTCGCCGATGATCTTGCAGCGCAAGTCGCAGCCGTTGACGCGCAGGCCGTTGTTGGCGCGGTCGCCGACGTCGGCGTTGCTCTCGCTGGACGCCTTGATGTAGGTGCCGATGCCGCCGTTGTAGATCAGGTCCACCGGCGCCCGCAGCGCGGCGTGGATCAGGTCGGTCGGGGTCATGTGCTTGACGTCGTCGTCGAGCCCGAGCGCCGCGCGCACTTCCGGCGTGATCTCGATCGACTTGAGCGAACGCGCATGGATGCCGCCGCCCTTGCTGATCAGCTTGGCGTCGTAGTTGGCCCAGCTCGAGCGCGGCACCTTGAACAGGCGCTGGCGCTCCTTGAACGAAGTCGCCGCCACCGGATTCGGATCCAGGAAAATGTGGCGATGGTCGAAGGCGCACACCAGCCGGGTATGCTGGGACAGCAGCATGCCGTTGCCGAACACGTCGCCGGACATGTCGCCGATGCCGACGCAGGTGAAGTCCTGCTTCTGGCAGTCGATGCCCAGCGCGCGGAAATGGCGCTTGACCGATTCCCACGCGCCGCGCGCGGTGATGCCCATGCCCTTGTGGCTGTAGCCGGCCGAGCCGCCCGAGGCGAACGCGTCGTCCAGCCAGTAGCCATGCGCCTGGGCGATGCCGTTGGCGATGTCGGAGAAGCTGGCGGTGCCCTTGTCGGCCGCGACCACCAGATACGGATCATCGCCGTCGTGGCGCACCACGCCGGCTGGCGGCAACACCTTGCCATCCACGCCCAGGTTGTCGGTGATGTCCAGCAGCCCGTTGATGAAGCGCTTGTAGCAGGCCACGCCCTCGGCGAACCAGGCATCGCGGTCGACCGCCGGGTTCGGCAGCTGCTTGGGATAGAAACCGCCCTTGCTGCCGACCGGCACGATGACGGTGTTCTTGACCATCTGCGCCTTGACCAGGCCCAGCACCTCGGTACGGAAATCCTCGCGCCGGTCCGACCAGCGCAATCCACCGCGTGCCACCGCGCCGAAGCGCAGGTGGGTGCCTTCCACCCGCGGGCCGCACACCCAGATTTCGCGGAACGGGCGCGGTTTGGGGAGATCCGGAACCTTGGCGGTGTCGAGCTTGAAGGCGAGGTAATCGGCCGGGCCGCCGTCCTTGCGCAGGCCATTCCCGTTTTCATCCCGCTGATAGTCGATGTAGTAGTTGGTGCGCAGGGTCGCCTCGATCACGCCGATGAAACTGCGCAGGATGCGGTCCTCGTCGAGGCTGGCAACGCGGTCGAGCAGTCCGAACAAGGCATCGCGCGCGGCCGTCGCCTGGGCATCGCGACTGTCGGCGCGCGCCTTCACCAAGGCCGCCAGCGCCTTCATCGCATTTTCGTCGTCGGCCACGAGCATCCGCAGCTGCGTTCCGAAGCGCTCCATGCCGCGCTTGATCTCGCTGGCGCTCTCGTGCCCGGTGGCAGGGTCGAAACGCGCTTCGAACAGCTCGACCAGCAACCGCGCCAGCAGCGGATAGCGCGCCAGGGTGGTTTCCATGTAGCTCTGCGAATAGGCGATGCCGGTCTGCAGCAGGTACTTGCAGTAGGCGCGCAGCATCGCGACCTGCCTCCACGACAGGCCGGCGGCAAGCACCAGACGGTTGAAACCGTCGTTCTCGGCATCCCCGCGGAAGATGTGGGCGAAGGCGTCCTCGAAATTCTCGTCCAGCGCATCGACGTCCAGGTCGCCCAGCAACGACTCGACCTCGAAATCCTGGATGTAGAGCACGCCGTCTTCGGCATCGAGCCGGTAGGGATGCTCGGTGATGACCCGCAGCCCCATGTTTTCCATCATCGGCAGCGCGTCCGACAGCGGGATGTCCTGCAGCGGGCGATACAGCTTGAAACGCATCGCACCCTGTTTGCCCGGCGCAGCGCCGAGTGCAAGCCGGAGATCGTCCGGGCCGGTCAGGGCGGCGAGATGCTCGACGTCGTCGGCCGCCACGTCCGGGCTAACGTCCTCGATGTATCCGGCCGGCAACGCGCTGCCGAAACGCGCCAGCAGCCTGAGCCCGGCTTCCTCGCCGTGGCGAGCCACCAGCCGCTCGCGCAGCTCGTCGCCCCAATCGCGGACGATTTCTCCGAGCTTGCGCTCGAGTTCGGGCAGATCGACGTCCTTGCGGTCGGCGTCGGCCGAGGGGCGGACGAGGATGTGCAGCTGGGCCAGCGGCGAATCGTCGATCTGTACGTTGGTATCGACGCGCTCGCCGCCCAGGGCGCGGGACAGCATCGCCTCGATCCGCTCGCGCACGCGATTGCTGATCCGGTCGCGCGGCACGTAGGCCAGCGCGGAGTAGTAGCGGCCGTAGCGGTCGCGGCGCAGGAACAGTTTGCTGCGCACGCGTTCCTGCAGCGAGAGGATGCCCAGGCAGGTCTTGAGCAGTTCCTCTTCGCCCGACTGGAACAGCTCGTCGCGCGGCAGGGTTTCCAGGATGTGGCGCAGGGCCTTGCCGCTGTGGCTGTCCGGATCCAGCCCGGACTGGTTCATGACGTAGTTGTGGCGCTCGCGCACCAGCGGGATGTCCCACGGCCGGCGGGTGTAGGCGCTGGAGGTGTACAGGCCGAGGAAACGCTGCTCGCGGACCGCGCGCCCCCTGGCATCGAATTCGAGGACGCCGATGTAATCCATGTAGCCTGGACGATGCACGGTGGCGCGGGCATTGGTCTTGGTCAGGATCAGCGCATCGACCGAGCCCGAGTGGCGCAAGGCATGGGCGGCCAGCGACTTGACCGGCCGCGGCTTGCTGTCCGCATCGGCGCGCAGCAGCCCAAGACCGGTACCCGGGACTGCGCCCAGCACGTCCTCCTTGCCCTCGCGTTGCACCTGGTATTCCCGATAGCCGAAGAACGTGAAGTGGTTGTCCGCCGCCCATTCGAGGAATGCCTTCGCCTCGCGTTTCTCGTTGTCGCTGATCGGCAGCTTGCGCGACTCGAGAGCCTCGGCCACCTCCCGCATGCGGTCGCGCATCGGCTGCCAGTCGGCAACGATCGTCCGCACGTCGGCAAGAACGCGCACGATGCGCGCCTTGATCTCGGCCAATGCCTCCTTCGGCTGGCGGTTGAACTCGAGGTGCATCATCGACTCGCGCTCGCCCTGCCCGATCGCGGTCAGCTTGCCGGTGCGATCGCGCGTGACGCGGATTACCGGATGCCCGAGCACGTGCACGCTGATTCCCATTTCGGCCAGCGCCATCGCCACGGAATCGACCAGAAACGGCATGTCGTCGTTGACGATCTGCAGCGTCGTGTGCGAAGTGCCGGCCCTGTCCGCCTTCAGCGGCGGATTGAAGACCTGCACGTTGGCCTTGCCCGGCTTGCGCGAACGCGCGAAGTCCAGCATCGCCACGGCCAGCTCGGCCCAGGCCTCCGTTCCGCGACTGGCGAATTCCTCCGCGTCCATGCGCTGGAACAGCGCCGTCGCGAACGCCACGGCTTCCGCCTGGCCGGCCTTGCCGACGAGCTTTTGCACCGCCTCGCGGATCGGTTTCAGGTTGTCCGCCCCGCTGCTTTCGACTGACTTGCTCATGTGGATCACTGCCTCCAAAGGAAGACGGCCGCACCTTCTGGCGCGGCCGGTTGGATGATTCTGGCCTCAGCGCAGGCCGGTTTCGTTGCGGGCAATCACCAGCCGCTGGATTTCGCTGGTGCCCTCGTAAATCTCGGTGATCTTGGCGTCGCGGAAATAGCGCTCGACCGGAAGTTCCTTCGAATAGCCCATCCCGCCGTGAATCTGCAGGGCCTGATGGGTGATCCACATCGCCGCTTCGGAAGCGGTGAGCTTGGCCACCGACGCTTCGGTCGAGAACCGCTGCCCCTGGCTCTTCAACCATGCCGCCCGCAGCGTGAGCAGCAGCGCGGCATCGAGCTTGCACTTCATGTCGGCGATCTTGGCCTGGGTCATCTGGAACGCGCCGATCGGCTGGCCGAAGGCCTTGCGTTCCTTGACGTAGGCGATCGTGGCCTCGTAGGCGGCGCGGGCGATGCCGATGGCCTGGCTGGCGATGCCGATCCGGCCGGCGTCGAGCACGCCCATGGCGATCTTGAAGCCCTGACCTTCCGCGCCCAGCACCTCATCGGGCCGGACGCGGTAGTCGGTGAACTCGATCTCGCAGGTGGCCGAGGCGCGGATGCCCATCTTCGGCTCGGTCTTGCCGCGATGGAAACCCTCGCGGGCGGTGTCGATCAGGAATGCGGTGATCCCGCGTGCGCCCTGCCCGGGATCGGTGACGGCGAACAGGACGATGTACCTGGCGACCGGGCCGGAGGTGATCCAGCTCTTCTTGCCGTTGACCAGGAAACTGCCGTCGTCCTGCCGGATCGCGCGGCAGCGCATCGCGGTGGCATCCGAGCCGGACTGCGATTCGGTCAGCGCGAAGGCGCCGATCTCGCGGCCTTCGGCGATGTCGCGCACGTATTTCTGTTTCTGCGCCTCGGTTCCGAAGCTCAGGATGCCGTTGCAGAACAGCGAGTTGTTCACGGAAAGAATCGTGCTGTGGGCGGCATCGGCGGCGGCGATCTCGATCATCGCCAGCACGTAGGCCACGGTATCCATCGCGGCACCGCCGTACTCGGCCGGCACCTCGATCCCCATCAGCCCGTTTTCACCGAGGGCGCGGATGTTCTCTAGCGGAAACTCGCCGGTCCGGTCGTGGTATTCCGCGCTGGGCGCGATTTTTTCGCGCGCGATCCGGCGAGCCACGTCCTGCAGCATCCGCTGCTCTTCACTGAAGCCGAACTCCACGACTGCCTCATGGCGCAACAGGAAAGCGCCATTGTAGCTCGCCGCGCGGGGGAACCCCAGACCCACCGGTACTGAAGGATCCGGGAGCGCCCGCCTGTCCAAGGCTCCGATGAGGCCCGACGCCGCCAGAATGGCGCCGCCCGAACCGGACTCAATCGAGTTCCTTGAGCCTCTGCGCCGCCAGGGTCGCCGCCGATTTGAGCGTCCCGGCATACACCCTGTGCCCCGGCCCCACGTCCCTGGCAGTCGATTCCAGTCCTTCGATGTAGGCCGAGATCAAATCACGGGCGTTGTACAGATGGCCGAGCTCCGCATAGGCCTTGGCGACGGCATCGCGCACATGCCAGTCCACGTTGGCCCCGGTCTCCGACAGTTTCGCGAGGTCGACGACGGTCAGGACGTGTGGCGTGACCAGGCTGATGACGGTCTGTTTCATCGGGATGGCTTGCTGTGCACCAAGGGCGAAAGATATCGCATGATCGCGGGGTCGTGGCACGTCGGGAGCGCTGGAGGCGCCATGATCCTGCGGCCACCACCGTCCGCCCGGCTGGATCGGACATCGTCTTGATCCTTTCGCCGCTGCGCGTATAATTCATCGCTAAATCGCGATGGAAAGATATATGGATCTCGAAGGCTGGTCGGCGCATCTGAAAGTGTTTGCCGACGCGACCCGGGTGCGGTTGCTGGCGCTGCTGGAACGCGAGGAACTGACCGTGGCCGAACTGTCGGCGATCACCCAACTGGCGCAGCCGCGCGTCTCCACCCACCTGGCCAAGCTCAAGGACGCCGGCCTGGTGCGCGATCGCCGCGCCGGGGTCTCCGCCTATTATCGCTTCGACGAGGCCGGTCTGGACGCCGCCCAGCGCGCCCTGTGGCATTCGATCCGCAGCGGCAGCGTCGATCCGCTGCTGGATCAGGACGCCGCCCGTGTCGCCGGGGTGCTGGCCAGCCGCGCCGCCGACCAGAACTGGGCCGACAGCGTGGCCGGCGACATGGAGCGCCACTATTCCCCCGGCCGCACCTGGGAGGCGATGGCGCGCACGGTCATCCCCCTGCTGTGGCCGGGCGACGTGCTCGACATCGCCTCCGGCGACGGCGTGCTGGCCGAACTGCTGGCACCGCATTCCGGCCGCTATGTCTGCATCGATTCCAACCAGCGCGTGGTCGCGGCCGCCGGCGAACGGCTGCGGCGGTTCGACAACGTCGAGGTACGCGCGGGCGACATGCACGCGCTGCCGTTCGAGGACGAGAGTTTCGATCTGGTCGTGCTGATGCAGGCGCTGACCTATGCCGCTAGGCCGGCGCAGGCGGTGGCTGAGGCCGCGCGGGCGCTGCGCCACGGCGGACGCCTGCTGCTGTCCAGCCTAGACCGCCACGGCCATCGCAACGTCGCCGAGGCCTACGGGCACGTCAATCTCGGGTTCACCGCGCGCGAATTGCGCAAATTCGCGGAGAAGGCCGGCCTGCAGGTGGCCAGTCTCGAAACCGTCACCCGCGAACGCAGGCCGCCGCACTTCGAGGTCATCTCGCTGACCGGCGTGAAGCCTTGATTCGAAGCCCTCCCCTTCAAGAGGAGGGAAACACGCAATGACGCCACGGAGCACCATGAACACCCTTCCCTGGAAACACCCCGAACGCGTCGCCGCGCTGCACGCGGCGCTGGCCCGGCGCATCCTGGTCCTCGACGGCGCGATGGGCACGATGATCCAGCGCGAAGGGCTGGAAGAAGCGGACTACCGCGGCGAACGGTTCGCCCAGGGGTTCGATGCGCTGTTCGCGGCCGATGGCCACGTGCATGGCGTCGGCTGCGGCTGCGAGGCCGTCGATCAGCGCGGCAACAACGATCTGCTCAGCCTGACCCGGCCGGACCTGATCCGTGCCATCCATCGGCACTATCTGGAAGCCGGAGCGGATCTGATCGAGACCAACACCTTCAACTCCACCGCGATCTCGCTGGCAGACTACCGCCTGTCGCACCTCGTGCGTGAACTCAATCGCGAAAGCGCGCGCCTGGCGCGCGCGGAATGCGACGCCGCCGAAGTCGCGACGCCCGGGAAACCACGCTTCGCCGTCGGCATTCTCGGCCCGACCAGCCGGACCGCCTCGCTTTCGCCCGACGTCAACCGGCCGGGCTTCCGCGCGGTCACCTTCGACCAGCTGGCCGACGCCTACCGCGAAGCGGCCCGCGGGTTGATCGAAGGCGGTGCCGACATCCTGATGGTCGAGACCGTGTTCGACACCCTCAACGCCAAGGCCGCCCTGTTCGCCATCGACGACGTGTTCGCCGAAATCGGCGGGCGGCTGCCGGTGATGGTTTCGGGCACGATCACCGACGCCTCCGGACGCACGCTTTCGGGCCAGACTGCGGAAGCGTTCTGGTATTCGCTGCGGCACGCACCGCTGCTGTCGATCGGCCTGAACTGCGCGCTCGGCGCCCGTGAGCTGCGCCAGCACGTCACGGTGCTCGCCCAGGTCGCCGATGCGCCGGTCAGTTGCCATCCCAACGCCGGCCTGCCCAACGCCTTCGGCGGTTACGACGAGACGCCGGACAGCATGGCCGAGACGCTGGGCGAGTTCGCCCGCAGCGGCCTGCTCAACATCGTCGGCGGCTGCTGCGGCACCACGCCCGATCACATCGCCGCGATCGCTGCCGCCGTGCGCAACCTGCCGCCGCGCATCGCTCCTGCGCTGGCCGAGGTGGCCTGATTCTTGACGCGGATCGCGCGGATGACACGGATAAAGACACTCAAGATGTTCTGCCTGCGTTTCGTCACTCATGTCTTTTCGGGAATGCCCGGCGCGGTGGGCATCCGTACCAAGACCGCTCTATCCGTGTCATCCGCGTAATCCGCGTCCAAAAGGATTCAAACGAATGCCCCATTACCTCCCCCGCCAAACGCGTCTAAGCGGACTCGAACCACTGATCCTCAGTCCGGAGGCGAACTTCATCAACGTCGGCGAGCGCACCAACGTCACCGGCAGCGCGCAGTTCAAGAAACTCATCGTCGAGAACCGCTACGACGAAGCGGTTGCCGTTGCGCGCCAGCAGGTCGAAAGCGGCGCGCGGGTGATCGACGTCAACATGGACGACGGCCTGCTCGATGCCGAGAAAGCCATGGTCGAGTTCCTCAACCTGATCGCCGCCGAGCCGGACATCGCCAAGGTGCCGGTGATGATCGATTCGTCCAAGTGGACGGTGATCGAGGCCGGCCTGAAGTGCCTGCAGGGCAAGGGCATCGTCAATTCGATCTCGATGAAGGAAGGCGAAGGCGAATTCCTGCGCCAGGCGCGGCTGGTGCGCCGCTACGGCGCGGCCGTGGTGGTGATGGCCTTCGACGAAACCGGTCAGGCCGACAGCGCGCAGCGCAAGGTCGAGATCTGCGCCCGCGCGTATCGCCTGCTGACCGAAGAGGTCGGCTTCCCGCCCGAGGACATCATCTTCGACCCCAACTGCTTCGCGATCGCCACCGGCATCGAGGAGCACGACAATTACGCGGTGGCTTTCATCGAAGCCGCCCGCGAACTGCGCCGAAGCTTCCCGTACAGCCACATCTCCGGCGGCGTTTCCAACATCAGTTTTTCGTTCCGCGGCAACGAAGCGGTGCGCCAGGCGATCCACGTGGTCTTCCTCTACCACGCGATCCAGGCCGGCATGGACATGGGCATCGTCAACGCCGGCGCATTGCCGATCTACGACAGTCTCGACCCGGAACTGCGCGAGCGGGTCGAGGACGTGGTGCTCAACCGGCGCGCGGACTCCACCGAACGCCTGCTGGAAATCGCCGAGAACTACCGCCGCAAGAAGGGCGAGAAGAAGGTCGAGGACCTGGCTTGGCGCCAGTTGCCGGTCGCGCAGCGCCTCTCGCATGCCCTGGTGAACGGCATCGACGCCTACGTCAACGACGACACCGAGGAGGCGCGGCTTCAGGCGACCCGTCCGCTGGACGTGATCGAAGGCCCGCTGATGGACGGCATGAACGTGGTCGGCGACCTGTTCGGCGCCGGCAAGATGTTCCTGCCGCAGGTGGTCAAATCCGCTCGGGTGATGAAGAAGGCGGTCGCCTGGCTGCTGCCGTTCATCGAGGCGGAAAAAGCCCGCACCGGCGATGCGCCCAAGAGCAACGGCAAGATCGTGATGGCCACGGTCAAAGGCGACGTGCACGACATCGGCAAGAACATCGTCGGCGTGGTGCTGGCCTGCAACAACTTCGAGGTGATCGATCTGGGCGTGATGGTGCCGGCACAGAAGATCCTCGACACCGCCCGCGCCGAGAACGCCGACATGATCGGCGTGTCCGGGCTGATCACGCCGTCGCTGGAAGAGATGACCCACGTCGCCCGCGAGATGCGGGTGCAGGGTTTCGACACCCCGCTGCTGATCGGCGGCGCGACCACCTCGCGCGCGCATACCGCCCTGAAGATTTCACCGAACTATGAAGCGCACACAATCTGGATCAAGGATGCCTCGCGCGCGGTGGGCGTGGCGCAGTCGCTGATGTCGCCGGAGCAGCGCGAAGCCGTCCTCAAGGCCGCCAACGACGACTACATCGAGATTCGCGAACGCCACCGGGTTCGCGGCAATCCGCAAAAGCTGGTGACGCTGGAACAGGCGCGCTCGCGCCGTTTCGGCTGCGACTGGGCCGGCTACGCGCCGCCCGCGCCGCTGCAACCCGGCCTGCACGTGTTCGACGACTATCCGCTGGACGAACTGGTGGCCTGCATCGACTGGACGCCGTTCTTCAACGCCTGGGAACTGGCCGGGAAGTATCCGGCGATCCTGACCGATCCCATCGTCGGCGCGCAGGCCAGCGAGCTGTACGCCGACGCGCGCGCCATGCTCGACCGCATCCTCAGTGAAAAATGGCTGCGCGCCAAGGCGGTATGCGGCTTCTGGCCGGCCCATTCAATGGGTGACGACGTGGAGTTGACGCTGTCAGCGCCGTGGGGCGCGGGCGTGGAAGGCTCGGGCACCGGCGAACACCGGTATTTCGAAGGACGCTACGACGATTCCGACGCCACCCGGATGTTGCGCTTCCTGCGCCAGCAGGCCGACAAACCGATCGAACGCCCGAACCTGTGCCTGGCCGATTTCATCGCACCGAAGGATTCGGGCCGGCAGGACTGGATCGGCGCCTTCACCGTCACGGCCGGACTGGGCATCGAGCCGCATCTGGAACGCCTGCGCGGCGAGAACGACGACTACAGCGTGATCCTGCTCAAGGCGCTGGCCGACCGCCTGGCCGAAGCCTTCGCCGAACGGCTGCACCAGCGCGTGCGCAAGGAACTGTGGGGCTATGCGGCGGACGAGACACTGGACAACGAGGCGCTGATCGCCGAGGCCTACCGTGGCATCCGCCCCGCTCCCGGCTATCCCGCCTGCCCCGAGCACAGCGAAAAGCGCGTTGTCTTCGACCTGCTGGGCTCCACCGAACGCACCGGTGTCACCCTGACCGACCACTTCGCCATGTACCCAGCGTCCAGCGTCTCCGGCCTGTATTTCAGCCACCCCGACAGCAAATATTTCGTGGTCGGCCGTGTCACCAAGGACCAAGTGGCCAATTACGCCAAGCGCAAGGGCGTCGACATGAAGCAGGCCGAACGCTGGCTGTCGTTCAATCTGGACTACGACCCGGAGTGAACCTGGCGAATCCTGGATGGCACCACGCCGTGAGCTGCACCGAGGCCAATGGCGACGCCACCACCGAATATCGACTTGCCGACCGGCTGGAAAATGGTCAAGGTGGTGCCGCACGCGTGGCGTCACCTATTGCGTTTACGATCACAGCGTGGTGAATGGGTGCGACGCACGCAACGGCCCGCTGGCCAGCTTCAACTTCAAGCGGTTTGGCTGATAACTCCTCGCGATGCACAACTTCTAGGCATGCTGCACCTGCAACCCTGGCATGGGCTGGCCCTTTTGCACGCGGCTGCAGTGGCCGGCGGCCTCCTGCTTTACGTGGGACTGACGCACTCCGGGCGCCAGCGCCGCCCGCCGTCCGCGGCGATGGCCTGGGTGCTGGCCCTGCTGGCCTTTCCCTACCTTGCGCTGCCCACCTACCTGCTGTTGGGCACGCGCAAACTCGCCCACACCGCCACGTCTGGGGAAGGCGCACAGCCGCCGTCCCGCTTGGCCGACGACCCCGCCACCCGCGGCCTCGACCTGCCGCCGCCCCGGCGCTGCGCATCTGTGCGCATCCACGGCCGCGGTGACGAGGCGCTGCAAGCGCTCCTCGACTTGCTGGCAGGCGCGCAGCGGCGCATCGATGTGGAGATTTTCATTTTCCGCGACGACGAGGTCGGGCGCCGGATCGTGGAGGCCTTGGCGAGCGCCTCCCGACGCGGCGTGATGGTGCGTGCTCTGATCGACGGCCTCGGCACGCTGGAGAACCACCGCCGCATCCGCGCCGACCTGCACGCGGCCGGGGTGAGGACGCGCTGGTTCTCGCCGATACGCCTGCGCCTGCGGCCCCAGTTCGGTCGCGGCAACCTGCGCAACCACCGCAAGCTGGTTCTGGTCGACGGCCGGACACTGTGGAGCGGCGGGCGCAATTTCGCCGCCGAATATTTCCTCGGCACGTCCGGCACGCCGGCATGGCACGACCTGAGCTTCTGTATCGAGAGCGGGATCGTCGCCGATGCGGCGGAGGGCTTCGCACGCGACTGGGCGCTGGCAGGCGGCACGCCGGACGTCACGCCGCCCGACCCCGACATCCTTCCCACGGGCCCGGTCGCGCAGCTGCTGCCCGGCGGCCCGGACCGTCGCGAGGATACCGCCTACGCGCTCTACCTCAACGCGATCCACCGCGCCGACGCACGGGTCTGGCTTGCTACGCCCTACTTCGTCCCCGACGACGCGCTGCAGCTTTCCCTGCTGCTGGCAGCCCGGCGCGGGGCGGACGTCCGGCTGCTGCTGCCGGCGCGCAGCAATCACCGCCTGGCCGACATCGCCCGCGAGCGCAGCCTGCGCGAACTGGCCGCCGCCGGAGTTCGCATCGCACTGCTGCCGTTGATGCTGCATGCCAAGCTGGCACTGGTGGACCGGCGCTTCGCCAGCTGCGGCTCGATCAACCTCGATAGCCGCAGCCTGTTCCTCAACTACGAACTCAACGTCCTGTTCCACGACCCTGCGCAGATCGACACGTTCGACGACTGGTTCCGCGGGCTGTTCGCACTGGCAGATGCCTATACGCCACGCACGTCGGGCTGGCTGCGCGACCTCGGCGAAGGCGCGGTACGCGCGATCGGCTTCCAACTGTAATGACTGCCGCTGGCGCCACTGTTCCACGCCTCACCAGACCAGATCGTCGGGCACCTGGTACTGCGGGTCGGAATACGGATCCTCGGTGGCCGGCGCATCCGGATCGATCTTCAGCGCGACGGCCTGGGCGAAGAGGGTTTCGACCTGCGCCAGCGTGGCGACATCGACCAGCAGGTAGCGGCCGTTGAGCTGCACCACGCCCAGCAGGCCGGCATTGAGCGCCTTGAGCTGTTCGGCATTGACGTGGACGCGCTTGATCTTGCCGCCGTATTCGAAATGACGGACATGCTCGGCGTCCGCGGCATTCAGCGCCTTGTCCTTGAGGAACGCCTCAAGTCTGGCACGCGCTTCGCGGCGCTGTCGCGCTTCTACCTGCTTGATGCGTTCGGCCTCGATGCGCTCGTCCTTTTCCTTCTGCGCCCGGATCGCGTAGGCCTTGGCCAGATCGATATCCTCGCGCGGTGTCCTTTTCTGCTGCGGTCGCGGCTGCGGGCGACCCTGCTGCGCCTGCTTGCCTCCGGGCTGGGCGGAGTCCGGGCCGTCCCGGTGTTCCTTCTTGTCGCGTGGCGCCGGCTTCGGGGCAGCCTTGAAGCCCAGGCCCAGCAATTGGTCGCGCAGGGAATTGCTCATCGCGTCTTGCGTTTCAGTAGTGCGGGGGTGGCGGTTCGCTGGCGGCATCGCCGGTGATCGGAGTGGCTGCCAGCGCGCTGCGCAATTGCCGCAGGTCTTCCAGCGCGCGATGCAGCAGCAGCGCATTGCGCGACTCGCTGTCGCGGGCCGCGGCCAGGGCGTCGCTCAGCTCCTGCAGCGCCTGCTCCTGGAAAGCCAGGCGGGTTTCAAGATCGATCAACCGTTGCTCTAGATCGGCCATGCCCTACGCCTTGCGAACCGAGCGCCCACGACCGATGCCGTAATACGCCAGCCCGGCCGCCTCGATCTCGGCGGGCTCGTACAGATTGCGCCCGTCAAAGACCACGGCGTCGGCCAGCGCCTGCTTCAAGCCGGAAAAATCGGGGCTGCGGAACTGTTTCCATTCGGTGATCACCACCAGCGCGTCGGCGTCTTCAAGCGCCCCGTGGGCCGTGGCGCACAGAACCAGGTCCTTGCGCTCGCCAAAGATCCGCCGCGTCTCCGCCATCGCTTCCGGATCGAACGCCCGCACCGTCGCGCCTGCAGCCCACAGCTGTTCCAGCAGGCGGCGACTGGACGCCTCACGCATGTCGTCGGTGTTCGGCTTGAAGGCCAGGCCCCAGAGCGCGACGGTCTTGCCCCGCAACGCACCGACTCCGCCGTAGTGGCGCACCATCAGCTCGAACAGATGCCCCTTCTGGGCAGTGTTGACGGCCTCGACCGCATCCAGCAGCCGCGTGGCCACGCCATGCTGCTGCGCGGTCTTCGCCAGCGCCTGCACGTCCTTGGGGAAACACGACCCGCCGTAGCCCGCGCCGGGATAGATGAATTGCCAGCCGATGCGCGGATCGGAACCGATGCCCTTGCGCACGTGCTCCACGTCGGCGCCGACCTGTTCGGCGATGTTGGCGATTTCGTTCATGAAGCTGATCTTGGTCGCCAGCATGGCGTTGGCGGCGTACTTGGTCAGCTCTGCGGAACGGACGTCCATCGTGACGATCCGGTCGTGGTTGCGGTTGAACGGCGCGTACAGCCGCTTCATCGTCTCCAGCGCCCCCTGGCTGGTCGTACCGATCACGATCCGGTCCGGACGCATGCAGTCCTCGACCGCCGCGCCCTCCTTCAGGAATTCGGGATTGGACACCACGTCGAAGGCGATCTTCGCGTCACGCGCGGCCAACACCTCGGCGATTTTCGCGCCCACCTTGTCGGCGGTGCCGACCGGTACGGTCGACTTGTCGACCACCACCGCCGGCCTTTCCAAGTGTCGTCCAATGGTCTCGGCAACCGCCAGCACGTACTGCAGGTCGGCGCTGCCGTCCTCATCCGGCGGCGTGCCGACCGCGATGAAAACCACTTCCCCGTGCGCGATCCCGGCCGCCGCATCAGTGGAAAAGCGCAAGCGGCCTTCGGCGCGGTTGCCGGCCACCATTGGTGCCAGTCCAGGCTCGAAAATCGGCACGACGCCGCGATTGAGGGCATCGACCTTGGCGGCATCCACGTCGATGCACAGCACCTCGTGACCAACTTCGGCAAGACAGGTTCCCGTCACCAGACCGACGTAGCCGGTGCCGAAAATACAGACGCGCATGGGTTTCGAATCCTTTCGGTTGGGGCATGGGCGACGGGATCAGCCCGGATGCATGAACCGGATCCGTCGCGCATCGCCCGGATGCGCGACGGTCATAGCGACGCTTAGTGCGCCGGTGCAGGTGCCGCGGTCGGCGCGGGAGCTGCCGCCGCGCCCGGCGGACGCTTGACGACTTCCAGCAGTTCCACTTCGAACACCAGCACCTGGTTCGGGCCGATCGGCGGGCCGGCCTCTTCGCCATAGGCCAACCGCGACGGAATCCAGAACCGGAACTTGCTGCCGACCGGCATCAGCTGCAGGCCTTCGGCCCAGCCCGGAATCACGCCCTGCAGCGGCATCACCGCCGGCTCGCCGCGATCATAGGAGCTGTCGAACTTGGTGCCATCCAGCAGGGTGCCGACGTAGTTGACCTTGACGCCATCGGTCGCGCCCGGCTTGGGGCCGGTGCCCGGGGTCATGATCTGGTACTGCAGGCCCGAAGCCGTCGTCACCACGCCCGGCTTCTTGCCGTTTTCGGCCAGGAACTTCTCGCCCTTTTCCTGATTGGCGCGCGCCTGTTCCATCATCTGCGCCATCTGCTTGGCCTGCATCTTCTGGCCGAAAGCCTGCATGATCTGCTGCGCCTGCGCTTCGGTCAGCTGCGACTGGCCGCCGCTGATCTGGGTCTTGAGCGCGCGGATCAGGGTGTCGACGTCGATTTCATCCTTGATTTCGGTGAGCTGCTTGCCCATCGCCATGCCGATCGTGTAGCTGATCTGGTCCTTTTCCGTCGGCAGGCCCGGATACTGGTTCGAAGCGGCGGCATTGGCGCCGGCCTGGGCGCCGTTTGCGCCGGTATCGACGGGTTTGTTCGCGGCCTTGCAGGCGGAGAGCGCCAGCAGCAGGGAGGCGGTCAGCGCAGCGGTGCGGAAAATCGGGTTCATCGGTCAGTGGCTCCGGGTACGGGATGGGCCCGGCAGCGTATGCCGGAAGGGAAACAACGAAAAAGGCTTTGACTCATTCGACGCCAAGCAGTTCCACGTCGAACACCAGCGTCGCGTCGGGCGGAATCCTGGGCGGCGATCCTTCCGGGCCATAGCCAAGCCCCGAGGGAATCCAGAACCGGTATTTTGCACCAACCGGCATCAGGCCCAGGCCTTCGCTCCAGCCGGGAATGACCTGGTCGAGGCTGAAGGTCGCCGGTGCGCCGCGGGCAATGGAACTGTCGAAGGTCGTGCCGTCCAGCAGGCTGCCGACATAGTGGACGCGCACCTGCTGGCCGGGCCGCGGGCGCATGCCGCTGCCCTGCTGCAGCACCTTGTACTGCAGCCCGCTGGGCGTGGCGAAGACGCCGGCCTGCTTCCGGTTTTCGACCAGGAACGCCTGCTCGCGCTCCAGCGCCGCCGCATGTGCGTCCTGGCGGGCGGAAGCAGCCTGCGCCGTCACCCGTGCCGCAACCGCTGCACGTATCCGCGCAAGTTCCGCCGCATCCATCGCCGGCGCGATGGACGCATCGGCGCCATCGTGCAAGCCGCGCAGGAACATCGGCATGTCGAATTCACCGCGCAGCCCCGCCACCTGGCGTCCGACGTCGGCACCCACGACAAGACCCGCCTTGACGCGATCCACGGCGACCGGCGGCTTGCCGGCGGCGCGCGCGCCGATGCTGGCCATCAACACGCGCAACACCGCCCGCGCCTCGTTTTCCGGCACCAGCGGCGCGCCATTGGCCATCGCGTTTTCCATTCCGCGCACGAATGCCGCCTGATCCAGATCCTGCAGACCCAGCCCGACGCCACGCCCGGCGTCCAGCCCCGCCATGTAGCCGACCTTGTCGCGCTCGCTCACCGGTGCGGCGCTCTGGGCCCAGGCCGTGCCCGCAAACAGCACGACCGCGAGCAGCGCACCCAGCGCGCGCGGAAACAGGTTCATCCAATGGTCTCCACAGACGAATCGGGCGGTTGGCCCATCCCGCCCATTGTCCTTGCTGTCGCTGCCGTGGGCAATCCTTCCTTGCCTGCTCTGGCTGGTTTTCACGCAGCTTGGCGTCGCCTTGCATCGCTCACGTCGGCCTATGCCATCAGTTGGGTCAAAAGGGGTTGACGTCCTCAAACATAGTGTTATACTTGCCTACAACACCAGATTTAGCCACCTGGAGCGAAGCAAATGAAGATCAAGCAATTCTTCCGAGCGACGTGGATAGCCGCCACCGCCACCGGTCTGCTGCTGGCCGCGCTGAATGCCCTGGGGTCGATCCCGACGGCGCAATCCGACGCCCAGTCCAACTTTCCAGCGGCGAGCAGCGCCTCCCTGTCCGACATCGACACCGACGGCAGCCAGCGGCACCGGCGGCTGTCCTCGCACCGGCTGCGGCATTCCCTGCGGATGCCGTTTTTCTCCTTCCAGCCCCTGGGGTGAGCCATGACCAGCGTTGAATGGAGCGATGGCGCTCCGATCTACCGACAGTTGAAGGAACGGGTGGTTGCCATGATGCTCGATGGACTGCTCAAACCCGGCGACGCCCTGCCTTCTGTGCGCCAGGTTGCGGCCGAATACCAGCTCAACCCGATCACCGTCTCGCGCGCCTACCAGGAACTGGTCGACGAAAGCCTCGTCGAAAAACGCCGCGGACTGGGCATGTACGTCACCGAGGGCGCCACCAAGCGCCTGCGGTCGAGCGAACGCGAGCGCTTCCTGAACGAGGAATGGCCGCAGATCCTGGAACGCATCCAGCGTCTGGGCCTGAACACCGAAGAACTCCTTGATCCCAACGGCAAGTGGGGGCCGAAATGAGCACCGATACGGACACCAGCGTCATCTCCGCCCGCGGGCTGCGCAAGACGTACAAGAACACGTGCGCTCTCGACGGCGCCGACTTCTCGATCCCCTCCGGCCGCATCGTCGGCCTGATCGGCCCCAACGGCGCCGGCAAGACCACGGCGCTCAAGGCCATCCTCGGATTGATCCCGTTCGAGGGCGACCTGCGGGTGCTGGGCAAGGACCCGCGCACCCAACGCGACGCCCTGATGAACGACGTCAGCTTCATCGCCGACGTCGCGGTGCTGCCGCGCTGGATCAGCGTCGAACAGGTCATCGAGTTCGTCGCCGGCGTCCACCCGCGCTTCGATGCCGGCAAGTGCCGCCGCTTCCTGGAAGGCACCAAGCTGCAGATGAAAACCAGGGTGCGCGAAATGTCCAAGGGCATGATCGTGCAGTTGCACCTGGCGCTGGTGATGGCCATCGACGCCCGCCTGCTGGTGCTCGACGAGCCCACCCTGGGCCTGGACATCCTCTACCGCAAGCAGTTCTACCAGCGCCTGCTGGAAGACTACTTCGACGACGACAAGACCATCCTGGTCACCACCCACCAGGTCGAGGAAATCGAGCACATCCTTACCGACGTGATGTTCATCCAGGGCGGCAAGGTGGTGCTGAACGCGGCGATGGACACGCTGGGCGAACGCTACGTCGAAGTGCTGGTCGCCGCCGACAAGCTGGACGCCGCGCGCGCGCTCGATCCGATCGACGAACGCAGCCTGCCGTTCGGCAAGACCGTGATGCTGTTCGACGGCGCCGACCCCGCCCGCCTCGCCGAACTCGGTGAAACCCGCACGCCGGGTCTGGCCGACCTGTTCGTGGCCACCATGAAAGGAACCTACGCATGAACGCCATCGTTGACTCCACGCCGACCCCCAGGGCCGCGCCCCACCCCACCCACAGGTTCAAGCTGCTGCTCAAGCGCGAATACTGGGAGCATCGCGGCGGGTTCTTCTGGGCGCCGATCTGGGCCGGCGCGATCTCGCTGCTGTTCACCCTGATGGGGCTGATCCTGGGCGAAGTCGCGCTCAACAGCAGCAACGGGGGCATCCACGTCAATGGCGACAAGGTCGTCATGAACAACCTCGACCTGAGCGTCATCACCGCCAACATGGATCCGGAAACCGCCCGCCACTGGACGGACACCGTGCGCTTCACGACCGCCTCGGCGATGCTCTGGCCGCTGCTGGTGCTGGGCTTCGTGATGTTCTTCTACTGCCTGGGCGCCCTGTACGACGACCGCAAGGACCGCAGCGTGCTGTTCTGGAAATCGTTGCCGATTTCGGATCGCGACACCGTACTGTCGAAGGTTGCCAGTGCGCTGGTGATCGCACCCGTCATGGCCACGCTCATCGGCATCGTCTGCATGGTGGCCTACCTGCTCGTGCTCAGCGTGTTCGTGCTGATCCACCACGGCAACCCGATCACCCTGCTCTGGAGCCCGACCAACCTGCTGGCCAATGCCGGCCTCGGCCTGGCGGTCCTCCCGGTGTACGCCCTGTGGGCGTTGCCCAGTGCGGGTTGGCTTTTGCTGTGCTCGGCCTGGGCCCGGACCAAGCCGTTCCTGTGGGCGGTCATGATCCCGGTGTTCGCCGGCGTGCTCACCAGTTGGTTCAACCTGATGCAGTCGTTCAATCTCGGCGACGGCTGGTTCTGGAAGAACGTGGTGGCGCATCTGCTGGGTGGCGTATTCCCGGGAAGCTTCTTTGCCGCTGCCGATGTAAGGTCGTTCGACGGCAGTGGCATCCCGAGCTTCTCGACCCTGCTGCACGTTGTGGCCTCTCCGCTGTCCACGCCGCAGCTGTGGGTCGGCGCCATCGCCGGCATCGCGATGATCGTCATTGCCATCCGCCTGCGCCGCTGGCGCGACGAGGGCTGAGGCCCGACACCGAGGACACACACATGACCATCAAGCACGCACTTGCCCTGATCCTGCTCGCCTCCGTGCCGCTGTCGGGCTGCAACCAGGCGCCCACTCCGCCCGCAGCTGCACCCGCCGCGTCCGGGCAGACCGCCCCGAACGACGCCGGGCAAAAGGGCTTCATCGCACGTCAGGTCGACCGCGCCTTCGACGAAGCGCGCCGCGACCTGCACAGCAAGAACCTGCCGATCAGCGGCAATCGCATCCAGATCGGCGACCACCGGATCGGTGACAACGACGACACCCTGCCGAAGGCCGAGATCACGCCGCAAGGAGATCTTCTGATCGAGGGAAAGCCGGTGGCGATCAATGCGCAGCAGCGCCGCGACCTGCTGACCTACCGCGAACAGGTCATCGCCATTGCCGAAGCCGGCATGGCGATCGGTTCACAGGGCGTCGGCATCGCCGGCATGGCGGTCGGCGGCATTCCCGGCCTGATCCTCGGTGGCGAAAAGGCGCAGAAGGAGTACGAGGCGCGGATCGAGGCCGAGAGCAAGAAGATCGAAGCCGCAGCCCGCCAGATCTGTACCCAGCTGACTCCGCTGCTGGCGGCCCAGCAGCGACTGGCCGAGTCGCTGCCCGCCTTCAAGCCTTACGCGACGATGACCCAGGCGGATATCGACGATTGCGGCAAGGACAGCCACGACGACGTAGTCGTCAGGCAATAACGCGACCGGACTCGCGCCCGCGGCATCGCTGCAGGCGCTATTCCAGGAAGCACCCGGCGCTGCGCGCCAGCGCGTCAAAGCCCGGGAACGAAGTCGCGACGTTGGCCACGTCGCGGATGTGGACTTCGCCGCTCGCCCGCTGGGCGGCCACCGCGAACGCCATCGCGATGCGGTGGTCGTCGCGGCTTTCGACCGTGCCGCCGCCGAGCGGGCCGGGGTGGATCACGGCACCGTCCGGCGCTTCGTCCACCCGCACGCCCAAGGTGCGCAGACCTTCAGCCATCGCCGCGATCCGGTCGGATTCCTTGACCCGAAGTTCCGAAGCGCCTTGCACCACGGTGGGGCCGTCGGCGCAGGTTGCGGCAACGAACAGCGCCGGGAACTCGTCGATCATGTCCGGCACCAGCGCAACCGGTACCTCGATCCCGTGCAGCGGCGCGTAACGCACACGCAGATCGGCCACCGGCTCGCCATCGCAGTCGGAAGCGTTCTCCTCGACGATGTCCGCCCCCATGTGGCGCAGCACGTGCAGCAGCCCGGTGCGGCGTGGATTCAGCCCAACCTGGCGCAAGGTGAGATCGGAACCGGGCACGATGCTGGCGGCCACCAGGAAGAACGCCGCCGAGGAGAAATCGGCGGGCACGTGGATATCTTTCGCCCGCAGCCGCTGCCCACCGCGCAAGCGCGCGAAGCCGGGTGAAAACGCGACCTCGACGCCGAACGCCGAGAGCATCCGTTCGGTGTAATCGCGGGTCGGGCGCGGCTCGACTACCGACGTCTCGCCGCGCGCGTACAGCCCGGCCAGAAGCAGCGCGGACTTGACCTGTGCGCTGGCGACTTCGAGAACATGCGCGCAGCCGGCCAGCGTCTGCCCGCCATGAATCCGCAATGGCGGCGTGCCTCCGCTGCCGGTTTCGACGCGCGCGCCCATGCGCGCCAGCGGCTCGGTGACGCGCCGCATCGGGCGTTTGCCCAACGAAGCATCGCCGGTGAGGATCGAATCGAAGGCCTGACCCGCCAGCAAGCCGGCCAGCAGCCGCATTCCGGTACCGGAATTGCCGCAGTCCAGCGCACCATCCGGGGCTTTCAGCCCATCCACGCCGACGCCATGCACGATGCGTGTTGATGGCGATGGCGTTTCGATGCGCACGTCCATCTGCCCGAAAATCTTCGCGGTGGCGCGGGTGTCCTCGCCTTCAAGAAAGCCGTCAATCCGCGACATGCCATCCGCAAGCGCCGCCAGCATCACCGCGCGGTGCGAGATCGACTTGTCGCCGGGCATTTCCAGCACTCCGCGCAGCGCCCGACCCGGCCCGGCATACCAATTCTGCCCTGATCTCATGCGAAGACCGCCCCCAGCGCCACCAGCAGGCGCGCATTTTCCTCGGCCGTTCCTACCGTGATTCGCAGGCAATCCCCCAGTCCGTAGCCGCCCACTGGACGCACCACGATCCCGCGCTGGCGCAGCGCCGCTTCGACGCGGTCGGTCTCGGGGCCGAACTCGACCAGCAGGAAATTGGTCTGCGACGGCGCGACCACCAGTCCCCACACGCGCAGGGCGGAGGCCAGTGCTTCGCGCTGCACCCTGTTGCCATCCACTGCCGCCTGCAGATGCTCGACATCGCCCAGCGCGGCCTCGGCTGCGGCCAGCCCCGGTGCGTTGACGTTGAAGCTTTCGCGCACGCGCTCCATCACCGCGATGCAGTCGGGATGCGCGATCGCATAACCCACCCGAACGCCGGCCAGCGCATAGGCCTTGCTGAAGGTGCGGGTGACGACAAGGTTGGGATACTCCGGCAACAACGAAAGCGCGCTGGCGCACTCGGGCGCGTCGACGAATTCGGCGTAGGCCTCGTCGATGACGACGATGACGTCCTCCGGCACCCGCGCCATGAACGCGGCGAAGGAATCGTGGCTGAACCAGGTGCCGGTGGGATTGTTCGGATTGGCCAGGAACACCAGCCGGGTCTTCGGTCCAACCGCGGCAAGCAGCGCCTCCAGATCGTGCCCGCGCGGCATCGCATGCCCGGACGAATGGGCCGGGGCCACCATCAGCGCCGCACCTGCGGCCTGCGCGGCCAGCGCGTACACGGCAAATCCGAATTGCGATGCGACAACTTCATCGCCTGGGCCCGCGAACACCTGCGCGAACTGCATCAACAGCTCGTGCGAGCCGTTGCCCAGCACGATGCTGGCACTTTCGACCCGGTGGTGCCACGCCAACGCACGCTTGAGATCCCCACCCCGGGGATCGGGATACACGTGCATGCGCTCCAACGCGGCGCCGGCCGCCTGCACCGCGCGCGGGCTGGCGCCATACGGATTCTCGTTCGATCCCAGTTCCACCAGGGGCTGCTCGAACTGCCGCCGCAGCGCGACCAGATCGTGCCCCGGGTCGTACGCGCGCAGGCCGCGCACGCCCGGCAGCGCCCGCTGGCCGAAATCGATCACGTGATCGCCACCGGATAGGAGCCGAGCACGCGCACTTCGCTGCCGTGCTCCGCGATCTCGTCCAGCGCGTCCTTGAGCGGCGCCACCTGGCAATGGCCGGCGACGTCGATGAAAAACGCGTATTGCCACTTGTAGCCGTGCTCCGGGCGAGACTCGATGCGGTTCATGCTGATGCCGCGCCGCGCCAGCGGCTCCAGCACGCCGTACAGCGCGCCCGGACGATCGCGGATGAACACCAGCAGCGAAGTGCGGTCGTTGCCGGACGGCGGGAACATCTCGCGACCGATCACGAGGAAACGGGTGGTGTTGTCGGCGCGGTCCTCGATCGGCCCTGCGATCTTCTTCAGTCCGTACACCACCGCCGCGGATTCTCCGGCGATCGCCGCCGCGTCATCGGCGCCACGCGCGCGGCGGGCGCCTTCGGCATTGCTCGACACCGGGATCCGCTCGGCCTTCGGAAGGTTCTTGCGCAGCCAGCCGCTGCACTGCCCCAGCGTCTGCGGATGCGCGAAGACGCGCTCGATGTCCTCGATGTGCCCACTGCGCGATTGCAGGTACTGGTGGATCTGCAGTTCGACCTCGCCGCAGATCCGCAGCGGCGAACTCAGGAACATGTCCAGCGTCACCTGGATCGTGCCTTGTCCGGAGTTCTCGACCGGCACCACGCCGAAATCGGCGCTGCCCGATGCCACCTCGGCGAATACTTCCTCGATGCTGCCCATCGGCAGGCCGTGCGCGGAATGGCCGAAGTGCTTGTACACCGCCTGCTGGCTGAAGGTGCCCTCGGGCCCGAGATAACCGATCTTCAGCGGTTCCTGCTGGGCGAGGCAGGCCGACATGATCTCGCGGAACAGGCGCACAAGTTCCTCATCCGACAGCGGGCCGTCGTTTCGATCGACCACCTGGCGCAGCACCTGCGCCTCGCGTTCGGGCCGGTAGTAGTCGACTGCCGCAGCCAGCTTGCCCTTGGCCTTGCCGACCTGATGCGCCCAGTGCGCGCGTTCGGCGATCAGCTGCTGGATCTGGCGGTCGATGCCGTCGATCTGGACGCGCACCGCCGCCAGGTCGGGCTTCTTCGGCTCGTCGCTCCCGCGTGGGCGGGAGTCCGTGGACGCCTGACCGGCATCCTCCGCGTTCCTGCCCCTTCGCACGCGCGCGTTCGACGGCTTGGGCGTCTTGTCGGTCTTCTTAGCCATGGGATTTCTGGAACTCCTGCATGAAATCGATCAATGCCCGCACGCCATCCTCGGGCAGCGCGTTGTAGAGCGATACCCGCATCCCGCCCAGCACGCGATGGCCCTTCAGGCCGATCAGGCCCGCCTCGCGCGCCTGCGCGATGAAGGTCGCATCCAGCGCGGGATCGTGCAGGAAGAACGGCACGTTCATCCTCGAGCGTGCGCGCGGCGCGACTTCATTGCGGTAATAGCCGCCGGAGCCGTCGATGGCGGCGTACAGCGACGCGGCCTTGCGCGCGTTGCGGCGGGCGAATTCGTCCACCCCACCCTGGTCCAGCGTCCAGCGCAGGCACAGCCCGAGCAGGTACCAGTTCCAGGTCGGCGGCGTGTTGAGCATCGAGCCGGCCTTGGCCTGGGCACGGTAGTCGAGGACCGGCGCCCGCGGCTGGCCCTCGCGTTCCAGCAGATCGGGGCGCACGATCAGGACCGTGATGCCGGCCGGGCCGAGATTCTTCTGGGCCCCGGCGTAGATCGCGCCGAATTTCGCCACATCGAGCGGTTCGGAAGCAATCGACGAACTGAAATCCGCGATCACCGGCGCCTGGCCGAATTCCGGCAACTGCCGCCACTCGACGCCGTGGATGGTCTCGTTGGCGGTCAGGTGGAGGTAGGCCGCATCCGGCGAAAGCATCCAGCCCTGGCGCTCGGGCAGGTCGCGGAAACCGCCACCTTCGCTGCTGGCCGCGACCCGCGCATCCACGGCCGTTGCCGCCTGTCGCAGCGCGGTCTTGCCCCAATGGCCGCTCACCACATAGTCCGCCGCCTGCCCCGGGGCCGCGAAATTGAGCGGCAGCAGGGCCTGCACCGTGGTCGCTCCGCCGCTGGTGAACAGCACCGCATAATCGTCCGGAATCGACAGCAGGGCGCGCAGATCGGCTTCGGCGCGCTGCGCCAGTTCCATGAAATCGGCGCCACGGTGGCTGATCTCCAGCACCGAGGCGCCGCAGTCGCGGTATTCCAGCAATTCCGCCTGTGCCCGCAGCAGCACGGCTTCGGGCAGGGTGGCCGGGCCCGGGCTGAAGTTGAACGCGCGCGCCATCGCAGCGAATTCCGAGGGTGGGAAGGATCAAGTATGCCGCAGCGCAGCACGCTCGCATGGGCCGAAGGCCATGCCCGCGCAATGACCAGCGGTTATCGGCCTAGAAACACGCCGAAAATCCGACATGGAAACTTGAGCGCCGCAAGACCGGGGTTGCCGGCGTTGCCCTAGAATTTTTCCTTCAGCACCCGCCGAATCTCGCTTTCGATCGGTTCCTTGAACATCGCCGCGAAGAATCCGAGCTTGGCGTGCACGTGCAATTCGCCCTCGCCCAGCGCGATTTCGCCGTCCACGCCCGGTCGCGAGAACTGCAGCGCATCGCCTTCCCATGCGTAGTCGATCCCGAACCGCTCGGCGAGTTTGACCGCCACCTCGTCGATGGCCTTTTTCGCCTTTGCACGGGTCAGGGAATGGGCGTGCCGGATTTCGATGCGCGACATGCGGGGACGGGGCTCCATGACGGGTTGCGGGTTGCCGACGGCTGGCGCCGGCCGGGACTGGCCCATGCTAGCAGCCCATGACGTTGTTGATGTCAGAGGCTTGACCCTGCCATGAGTTCACTCCGCAGCACCATTCCGACCTGCTAGATTGCGCGACGATGAAGCATCCGTTCCTGAGATTCTGCGACGACGGCCAGCCCGGCCCGGCCCAGCCCGACTTGGCGCTGGGCGACGGCGTGCTGACCTTCGGGCGCGGAGCCGCCGGCCAGCTGGCGCCGGTCGATGCCCAGTCGCCGTGGCTGCTGCAGCTGAGCAACGATCGTCGCGGCATCTGGCTGACGGTCGCCGACCAGTTGCGCGGCGTCCACGTCAACGGCCGCCCGATCCAGCAGGTCGCCATGCTGCGGGCCGGCGACTGCATCCACGTGGCCGGCCGCAAGCTGCTGCTGCTGTCCGACGTCGATACCAAGCCCACGACCGAAATCGCCCCGCCGCAGGATCCCGCGGCCAGCGTGCGCGTGGTCCTGCGCGGCGTCGGCGGTCGCCACCATGGCCGCAGCATCAGCCTCGACCGACCCTGCCGGGTTGGCAGCACCGCAGATGCCGACCTGCGGATCGAAGGCCACGGCATCCTGCCGCAGCACGCCATGATCGAAGAGAGCAACGGGCAGTTTCTGCTGCACGCAATGAGCGATGCGGTGCAGGTGAACGGCCGGGCGGTGCGCGAGGCCGTGCTGCACGGCGGCGACCAGATCGCATTCAGTCCGCAGCACCGTTTCCTGCTCGAAGCCCCGCCCGCGCCAGTGCCCCTGCCCCGGAGGATCGATCCCGAGCTGGACGCCGCGCCCATCCCCCCGCAACACGGCTGGGCCAGCCGGATCCCGTGGCTGCTGGTGGCCGCCGTGCTGCTGGCAGCCGGTCTGTCGGCGTTGCTCGTGTTCGGGCCGCGCTGACGCGCCGGTCGGGCGCGGACGCATCCGCTCGACTACACTCGGCAAGATCAGCACACGAGGCAAGCGCATGCTTTCGATTCACGCGGCGCGCGATCCGGGGCCGAAAAAGCGCCATCCGCGCATCGGTCTGGCGATCGCCGGCGGCGGCCCGGTCGGGGCGATGTACGAACTGGGCGTGCTGCGCGCGCTCGAAGAGGCCTGCGAGGGACTCGATCTCACCCGCATGGACGGCTACGTCGGGGTCAGCTCGGGCGCCTTCTTCGCCGCCGGCCTGGCCAATCGCATGGACACTGCGGAGCTGTGCCGGATTTTCCTCAAGGGCGAATGCGCGGACGTTCCGTTTTCACCGGAAATTTTCCTGCAGCCGGCCTTTCGGGAATACCTCAAGCGCGCCGCGGCAGCGCCCAAACAGGGCATGCGCCTGCTCCACGACCTGGTCTCCCCGGACACCGGGTCGCGCTGGTCGGAACTGCTCAACCGCCTCGGCGGCCTGATCCCGACCGGCCTGTTCGACAACGCCCCGGTCGAGCGATTCCTGGGCGAGCTTTTTTCGCACAAGGGCCGCAGCAACGATTTCCGCAAGCTCAAGCGCCCGCTGTTCGTGATCGCGGTCGATCTGGACAGCAGCGAAACCACCTGTTTCGGCGGCCCGGGCTGGGACGACGTTCCGATCTCGCGCGCAGTTCAGGCCAGCTCGGCCCTGCCCGGCCTGTACCCGCCGGTCGAGTTGCGCGGTCGCAACTTCGTCGATGGCGCCCTGCGGCGCACCATGCATGCCTCGATCCTGCTCGACCGCGACGTCGATCTGCTGATCGGCATCAATCCGCTGGTGCCGTTCAATCCGACCCGCGAGGCGGGCCACGCCCGCTTCGGCGATCGCCAGATCGCCCAAGCCGGATTGCCGGGCGTGCTGTCCCAGACCCTGCGCACCATGCTGCAATCGCGCATGCAGGTGGGACTGGCGCGCTACCCGCAGCGCTACCCGCACATCAACCAGATCGTGTTCGAACCGAATGCGATCGACCGCGACCTGTTCTACACCAACATCTTCAGTTTCTCGGCACGGCAGCGGATCTCGCAGCTGGGCTACCGCAACACCCTCGACGACCTTCGCAACCGGCGCGAGTTGCTGGAGCCGCTGCTGGCACGGCACGGCATCGGCCTGCGCGAACAGGTACTGGCCGATTCCCACCGCGTTCTGCTCGACGCACTGCCCGCCGGCGTGCATCGAACCGAAACGACGGCCCGGCTTGCACGCAATCTGGACGACATCGAGCACCTTCTTCAGCGCGTGGTGTGAATGCTCTAGACGAAGTGCGGATCCTGTGCCGCAATCCTTCCAACCAACTACGCGTCGCCGCGACGCAGGGAAACCGCTATGGCCAAGCTCAAGAAATCCGCCAGCAAGAAGCCGACCGGCACCAGCAAGCCCGGGGCGCAGTCCGATGCCCCGCGCATGAACCGGTCGATCACCGAATCCGCACAGCAGATCTGGCTGGCCGGCATGGGCGCCTTCAATCGCGCGCAGGCCGAAGGCGGACGCCTGTTCGAAAGTCTGGTTCGCGACGGCCTGTCGCTGGAACAGACCGCGCGCCGCTTTGCCGGCAGCCGCGTCACCGGCGTGAAGGGCGTGGTCGAAGGCCGCGTCGGACAGGCCAAGGAACGTGCCGTCGACACCTGGGACAAGCTGGAAAAGGTGTTCGAGGAACGCGTCCAGCGGGCGCTGGTCAAGCTCGGCGTCCCCGGTCGCGACGACCTCAATGCCCTGACCGAGCGCGTCGAGCGCCTGACCGCCGCCCTGCACAAGCTTGGCGCCAAGCCGAGTGCGGGCACTGCGAAGAAGACATCCAAGACAGATCGTCCCGCCACCGCCAAAAAAGCCACGAGCAAGCCTGCCAAGGCTGCCAGGGCGGCCAAGGCCCGGAAGCCTGCCGCCGGAAAGTCGGCCAAGTCGGGCGCCGCTGCCGAGTAAGCGTCAGCCCATCCAACCGGGACGCGTTGAACGACCGCGTCACGGAACGGGAAATCCAGAATGACGGCACGGTCGCTTTCCCGTTCGACGCAGTGCTGACCGGATCAGTGTTGCCCTGCTCCGCTGACCCATTCGTGGCTGTTTCGTTGCGCATCGGTAAAGTCCCGCCAGTCCGCCCCTGTGGCACCCCCTCCCTTGCCATACGGACTGGCGGGCATCGTTTCGCCGGGCGATCCGCCCAACGGTGGATGCCACGCGGTATAGTTGCGCTCGGCTCACAGCAACCGTTCAGCGCATGATCCCTTTCTTGATCGCCCTGCTCGTCTTTGTCGGCGTCGGTGCCGGCTTGACCGTCTGGCTCCGTGGTGGCAAGAACGCTGCGCCGCAGTCCGAGCCCGTGCGCCGCGGCGCTGAGCAACTCGCCCAGCTGCGCTGGCGCGATTTTGCCCGTCTGGTGCTGCAGGCCATGCACGGCCGCGGCTACAACCCGGTGATCGGGCCGGAAGATCCGCCCGACGGGATTCCCAGCGATGGCAGCGACATCCTGCTCAAGCGCGCGGACGAACTCGCGCTGCTGTCCTGCCAGTACGGCACCGGGGCGACGGTCGCGCCGCAGGTTGTCGCCTCCGCTGCAACCAAGGCCTCCTTGCACGGCGCCAGCCGTGTGATCGTGGTGACGCCGGGGCGTTTCGAAGGCGACATCGCGGATATCGTGGCCAATCATCAGGTCGAACTGATCGATGGCGAAACCCTGTGGCCGGAAGTGCGTCCCTACGTTGCGCGCCCGGAAGAACCTGTGCCGGTCACATCACCTTCGGCAGCCATTCCAGCCAAGACCCAGGCCTTCGTCTGGCTCGGCGCAGCGCTGGCCGGCACCCTGGCCTTCGTGGCTGTGGACGGCCTCACGCAAAGCCCCGACAGCCTTCCTTCCGAGGCCGTTGCACCGCAAGCGAACACGGCCCCGCCGGCAGCCCAGCGACCTGCCGCCGCACCCTCCGCCGACGAACGTCCGGCCCAGCCGGGCGTGCCGGCCGACACCCGCGAACTCGACCAGCGCCGAAAGGAAGCCGCCAACGCGGTTGCCACCCTGTTCGGCGTCAGCCGTGCGCTGTGGTCCAGCCAATCGACCCTGATGGTCTATCTCTCGTCGGAAAACGCGGATCCGTTCAACGACATCTGCCCGCTGCTCGAACAGTATCCGGAACTGGCCGCCTCGCGCATCCAGCTGCAGCCGCCGGAGGGCAGCGACAAACAGGTCCGCTTCAAGCAGTGCCGCGCCTACTGACGGCCGTTCCGGTCCGCCGGCCGTACAGCGGTTGATCGGAGCATCATCTTCCGACGGGCAGGCGCGTCATTCGATCTGCGCGCGCGCCCAGGCCGCGTCCAGCGTCTCCATCGCGTCCAGCGGCTTGCACTTGCCAGCCTTTTCGTAGGCTTCCGCAGCCGCGTCCTCGTTGCGCCGGGCATCGAGCAGCAACAGCAGGTTGCCGTGTTCGACATGGGCAATCGGTGAGGCCGGCGTGAGTTTGAGCGCTTCGCGGATGTGTTTGTCGGCTTCTGACGCCTTCGCGCCATAGGTCAGCCCGCCGATCATCGCGCCAATCTTGCCGACGATTTCGGCGTGATAGAGCGCCAGCGCCATGTGCGCCTCGGCGTGCTTGGGCGCCAGTTCCAGCGCGGCATCCAGCGAGGCGCGCACCTTGCCGGCGATCCCCAGCTTGAGCGCCTTGGCGATCGAAATTCCCTGGCTGTAACGGCCCAGCGCGAAGGCATGCCGGTAATGGCTGTTGGCTTCCTCCGGAAGCGCCTTGATCGCCGCTTCCGCAAGCTTTCCTCCCAGCTCGTGGCGGCGCAGGCGCTCGGCTTCATCCTCGACCAGATAGGTCGCGTGGATTCCAAGCGCCTTGACCGCCACCGACGCGCCCACCGGCCCCAGCGCCTCGCCAGACTCGAACGCCTGCTGGAAATCCCCGCGATGGAAGGCACGCCAGGCATCCTGCAATGTAGCGGCCAGCGCTTCGGCATCCAGTTTCGGTGCGGATTTTCCGGCAGCCTTGAGCAGCGCGGCGGCACGCTTGGCGTCCGGGTACGGTTCGCAATCGCCGGCATGCAGCTTTGGCCAGGCCTTCTTCAAGGCATCGCCGGCGAACTGGAAGGCTTTGGCATCGTGGGGGAAAGGCGCCCAGGCGGACGATTTCTTCGCGGCCATGTCGTGGAACTCCGGGGTCAGGTGTGGGTGTGAGCATCGGGCCAGTCGGGTGCAATGGCAAGTGCAGGGGTAGTGTGATTGCTCGACATCCGGGCGGCATGCTGGCCCCAATTTCCCGACCCCGGAGTCCGTCATGGCCGCCCGCAAGAACACGAAGACCCGCACTCCTCGCGCTGAAGCCCTCGATCTCAATCCGCGCCATCTGTGGCTGGCCGCGCTTGGCGCCGTCGTTGCCGCACGCCGCAGCGCGGCGGGCGCGATCCACGAAGCCGGCCTGCGCACCCGGCTCGCGTCAGCCGACGCCCGGGACGCCGTGCGCAAGCTCAACGCCGAGGCCCGCGCCGGGATCGAGACCCTGAGCGATCGCGTCCAGCCCCTCCTGTGCCCGGTTGGCCGCACGGTACAGGCCGGCATCGCACCGATCGCGCAACGTGTCGGGATCCAGCTCGGCCCGCAGCACACCGCGCGCCGCAAGGCGGCACCCAAGGCGACGCCGAAGGCGGCGCGGCGCACGGTTCGCAAGTCAGCCCCGGCACGCCGCAGCAAGCGCGCGGGTTGAGTCGCCCCGTAGCAATCACAACGGCTTGTCGTCCTGTCAGTGTGGCGGGCGACCATAGGCGGCATGGATGCCGCCTATGAGCCTACATGGACGTATTCACGGCGTGTCGCCCGCCATGCTGGCAGGGCGACAAGCCCCGATCGCTCATCGATCGACCCCCTCCAGAGCAGATACCCAGCCCGGTTTCAGTCGAGATAGGCGCCGGTCAGCGTGTTCAGATGCAGGCGTTCGGCGTCGCGCAGGAACGGCGCGATCGACAGCATCACCTGCACGATGCCATCGCGGATCGACTTGCGCTCGTCGTGTTCGCCGCGCGCAGCCGCATAGTTCAGCCAGAAGGTCGCGATCACCAGGATATTGGTGGCCGCGGCATCCAGCTCGGCCCGGGAAGCGCGCATGATGCCGGCCTGCAGCAGGCCGCGCATGACGTCGCGCGAACGTTCGTCGGCACGCTTGAGGATGCGCGCAAAGCGCATCCGCAGCCGGCGGTTGCGGGTCAGGATGTCGACCAGATCGCGGTACAGGAAGCGATAGTCCCAGATGCACTCGAACACCAGGTGCAGCTGCAGCCAGACGTCCTCCAGCCCCGGCAGCCGCCCCTCCGGCGCGGCCAGCGCCGCGTCCATGCGCACCTCGTAGCCGGCGAACAGCTGTTCGATGATGTCGTCCTTGTTGCGGAAGTGGTAGTACAGGTTGCCCGGGCTGATCTCCAGCTCGTCGGCAATGTGGTTGGTGGTGACGTTCGGCTCGCCCTGCGCATTGAACATCGACAGCGAAGCGTCGAGGATGCGCTGGCGGGTCTGTCTGGCCACGTCCGATCCGCTCAGGCCGTCAGTTTCTTCACCAGATCGATGTATTTCTGCATCGCCTGATCCTGCGCGGTGCCCTTGAGCTTGCCCCAGGCTTCGTACTTGGCGGTCGCCACGAAATCGAAGAAACCCGGCTTCGGGCCGCTGACGTCGCCCTCGCTGCCCTGCTTGTAGAGTGCGTACAGGCGCAGCAAGGTGTCGTTGTCCGGCCGCTCCTTGAGCCCCTTGATGGCTTCCGACGCTTGTTCGAACGCTGCCTTGAGATCGGCCATGACCCAACTCCGTGCCTGGATGCGGCCATGACACCACGCGCCGCGGCAGGGGTCAATACGCCACGGCATTGTCGCGAAGCCTGCGCTCTGGCAACGTATGCAACACGACCACGGGTCGGATTCAACTCAATCGGGGGGCAGGGACAGGTCATGAGCTATTTCGTCACCGGCGGCACCGGATTCATCGGTCGGCATCTGATCGATCTCCTCCTCAAGCGCAAGGGCACCATCCACGTGCTGGTGCGCAAGGCGTCGATGAAGAAATTCACCGCGCTGGCGAAGAAGCATGGTTGGGATCCCAAACGCGTGCTGGCGGTGGCCGGCGACATGACCGCACCGCGCTGCGGCCTGAGCGCCGCGCAGGTGCGCAGCCTCGGCGGCGGCAAGATCAAGCATTTCTTCCATCTGGCCGCGATCTACGACATGGCCGCCGATGCCGAATCGCAGCGCGTGGCCAATGTCGACGGCACCCAGCACGCGCTCGACCTCGCCGCCGCGCTCAAGGCCGGTTGCTTCCACCACGCCAGTTCGATCGCCGCTGCCGGCATGTATCCGGGCGTGTTCCGCGAGGACATGTTCGAGGAGGCCGAGGGGCTGAACAATCCCTACCTGCGCACCAAGCACGATTCAGAAGGGCTGGTGCGCGCCGAGAAGCGCGTCAAGTGGCGGATCTACCGCCCCGGCATGGTGGTCGGCCACTCGCAGACCGGCGAAATCGACAAGATCGACGGCCCGTACTACTTCTTCACCTTCCTCAAGAAACTGCGCGCGACGCTGCCGCAGTGGATGCCGACGCTGGGCATCGAGGGCGGCCGCATCAACCTGGTTCCGGTCGATTTCGTCGCCGCCGCGATGGATCACATCGCCCACAAGCCGCGCCTCGACGGCCGCTGCTTCCATCTCACCGACCCGGAGCCGATGCGCGCCGGAGAGGTGCTCAACACCTTTGCCCGGGCCGGCCACGCCCCGGAAATGACCATGCGCATCGACGCGCGCATGTTCGCCTTCCTGCCCGGCAGCGTGCGCGCCGCGGTCGGCAGCCTGCCGCCGGTACGCCGTTTCGTCGGCATGCTGCTGCGCGACTTCCGGATCCCGAAGGACGTTCTCGGCTTCATCACCTACCCGACCCGCTTCGACAACCGCGAGGCCGAGCGCGCGCTTAAGGGCAGCGGGATTTCCGTGCCGCCGCTGGAGTCCTACGCATGGCGGCTGTGGGATTACTGGGAGCGCCATCTCGACCCGGACCTGTTCGTCGACCACTCGCTCAAGGGCAAGGTGCGCGGCAAGGTGGTGGTCATCACCGGCGGTTCCTCCGGCATCGGCCTGTCCACCGCGCAGAAAGTCGCGGCGGCGGGCGCGACCACCATCATCGTGGCGCGCCGCGAGGACGAACTGTTCGCCGCGCGCGATGCCATGATCGCCGCCGGCGGCAAGGTGTTCGCCTACACCGCCGATCTCGCCGACCTAGCCGATTGCGACCGGTTGGTGGCGACCGTGCTGGAAAAGCACGGACACGTCGATGTTCTGGTCAACAACGCCGGCCGCTCGATCAGGCGTTCGATCGCGCTCAGCTTCGATCGCTTCCACGATTTCGAGCGCACCATGCAGCTCAACTACTTCGGCAGCCTGCGCCTGATCATGGGCTTCATGCCGAAGATGATCGAACGCCGCAAAGGCCACATCATCAACATCAGTTCGATCGGCGTGCTGGCGAACTCGCCGCGCTTCTCCGCCTACGTGGCGTCGAAGGCCGCGCTGGACGCCTTCAGCCGTTGCGCACAGGGCGAACTGTCCGGCAAGCACATTGCCTTCACCACCATCAACATGCCGCTGGTGAAGACGCCGATGATCGCGCCGACCAAGATGTACGACAGCGTGCCGACGCTCACCCCCGACGAGGCCGCCGACCTGGTGGTCAAGGGCATCATCGAGCGTCCGAGCCGGATCGCCACCCGCCTCGGCGTTTTCGCCGCGCTGGTCAACGCGGTCGCGCCGAAAGCCTACGAAGTGGTGATGAGCACCGCGTTCGAACTGTTCCCCGATTCCTCGGCGGCCAAGGGCGAAGGCAAGTCGGGCAAGGACGAAATCCCCAGCCAGGAACAGATCGCCTTCGCGGCGCTGATGCGCGGGGTGCACTGGTAGGCACGGGCGTCGCGCGCCTTGCTCGCCGGCATCTCGGGAGGCAAGAAGGAGCTTCAAGGGCCGCCAGCCGAGGAGCGCGGCCTTGCGGGCGACACGCCGTGAATACGTCCATGTAGGCTCGCAGGCGGCATCCATGCCGCCGATGGTCGCGTATGGGGCCGCCCATCCGCTGGCATCGCATTGGGCATCTTCCGAAAGGCAAAAGCAGACAGGCAGTCAA
>NZ_JAMQHN010000088.1 GCF_025993755.1 Thermomonas sp.
CCCCCCGCCACGACTGCCAACGCCTCACTGGCCCCAGCAGCTTCCACCGCTACGCCAAGCCCGCGCCCTGGGTGACTCTCCGCAGGGCCAGCGCAAACCCACGCATGTGCCCTGCGGTTGGCATTGCCTTGCCACGATTCAGAAAGCGCTCCGGCAACTCCTGAACGCATCGAACCGGTGCTCTCCCGTCCCCTTTCCCATCGCCATGGCAACGTTGATCTGATCGGCAGCCCGGATGATGTCCGCGCCCACGAAGCTGGAGAAGCCCGGCGGCTTGACCGCATACCACGTCAGGCAGTTGCGCAGCAGCGCGCCTCCCTTCGGCCACTGCGCGTCGAGCCAGCCAAGATGCGGCGCAAGGATCTCCAGGGTCAGCGCCTCGTGCTGCACCCACCGGCCCAACATCGGGCGAGAAGGCCCTTCCCCGACCGTCTCGATCTTCCCAATGTCATGCATCAGCGCCCCAGCCGTGATGATGTCGCGCAGCTCCGGATCGACTTCATGCGACAAATCGATGGAGACCTGCGCCACGCCCACGCTGTGCTCCAGCAATCCGCCTTTGTAGTTGTGGTGATGATTGGCACTCGCACGGCTCCGCATGAACCGGCCTGCGATGTGCGGATCCGTGAAGACGCGTCCAAGAAACATCCGGACGCACTCCGGCTCGATCCTATTGAAAATTTCCACCAGCTCATCCAGCGCCGGCTGGACCGGCTCCGGCACGCCGGAGCGCGGGAACAGCGCCGGGCCAAGCCGATACATCTCATTCTCCATGAGGGGTTCTGCGGTCCTGCCCTCCAGCCACAGCCGGCCATCCAGGAAACGGTGGCTGACCGTGCTTTCGAACAGCGCCCCATTGTCCGGGCGATTGAGCGCCCACCGGTCCCAGTCGAACTCCACGCGGAGCTTGGCGGTGCCCGAGAAATCCTCGACGTCCAGCTGGACGTACTCCTCTCCATCCTCATCCCTGAGGTAGCGCACCCTCTGCAAGCAAAACCGGACCAGCTCCCGCCCCGCGGGGCGCTGTTGCAAACTGCGAAGGCTCATTTGGCTTCCTCCTTTCCATCCTTGGTGTGTTGCGATTCATCCAGCAGACGCTCGAATGCGGAGCCGTCGTTGCGCGTCACGTCCTTCACCCAGCGTGCGTAGACCCGAAACAGCATCTCGACGTTGGAGTGGCCCAGCTGGCGGGCGACCCACAGCGGGTTCTCGCCCGCCGTCAGCCACAACGTCGCGCAGGTGTGGCGCAGTTGGTACGGACGGCGGCGCCGGAACCTCCGCCACGCCGTCCTTCCAGTACCACTTCGCCAGCAGCCGATGCAGGTGGATTGGCGACCATTCGCGGATCACCAGTTCGTTTTCGACGACAACACGTTCCAACTCGCGCCCCAAACCCTGCGCGGCGGGATTGAGGGAAAACTCCTCCCAGCCTGCTTCATCCAGACCGCCGCCACGCCTTTCCATCTGCACAGGCACAACCAGCCAGCGCCACGCTTCACGCACCATGCGCAGCAAGGTTTCGGCCGCCTGTTCGCGGCCTTGCGTCGCCTGCCGCTGCTGGTGGTTGTCCAGCGTCAGCCGCAGGTCCCTGATGTCCGACTCGATCGAACGCCAAGCCAGCAGCATTCGTACGGTGTCCTTGACGCGATTGACCTGGTCGAAGTCCGGAGCAAGAAACAGCAGGCGATTCTGTTTCTGCCGCGGCTGTTCGCCGCGCGAACGCAACACACGCCGCGCCATGTCGCGCGCCGGATTCGGGCCGGCGCGCGTGAACGCCGCCGAAGGCGGCAGAACCACCAACCGCAGCTCCCAATCGTCGGGAATGTCGGCATCCGGTGTGAACACGTGCACCGCATCGAACGGGGATCGTCGCGGTTGGTGCCACCATGGATTTGGACCACTGCCTCCGGCTTGCCCAGCAGATTGATAATCCTGTTGGCCAGGTAGCTCAACGTATCGCGGTGCTCGGTGAAGATGATGATCTTGCGGCGGTTGCCACCGGCATCGAACATCAACGCATTGTCTTGCAGGATCTGCGACAGCTGGCGCCACTTCTGGTCACTGCCGCTTTCGTAGAGTGCCCGGGCTTCAGCTTCCAGCGCGCGCAGGGTGAACAGTTCGGCCTCCATCTCGACGATGGTGTCGGCGGTGCTCGCCTGCTCCACCGCCTGGTCGGCGACGTTCTCGAAGTCCTCCGGCGACAGCTCGTCCTCGGCCTCGTCCAGATCGTCCGGCACGTCAATAGCCACCCGCTTTCCGTAGAACGATCGCTCCTCGCCGGCACGGTTGCCACGGGCAATGAGCTTGGCTTCCTCCAGGCGTTCTTCCAGCCGCTTGCGACGGCGCAGCAGTGATTGGTAGATGGCCGCCGGACTGGAGGCCAGGCGGCGCTGCAGCTGGGTCAAGGCAAAACCGATGCTGGTGCGCTGCTTGCCGTCCAGTTGCTCGGCACGGTTCCACTCGTTGCGCACGTAATCCGAAACGTGGGCGTACAGCGCTTCCTCGGCCGGCGACAGGTCGTAGTTGGCGGTATAGGCCCGGCGCTGCGGGAACAGTTTGGTGCCATCGAACTTGAGCAGTTCCTCCTTGACGAGGCGCCGCATCAGGTCGGACACGTCCACCCGAGTGGCGCCTTCCCGGAACTTGCCGTAGAAGCGGTCGCCGTCGAGCAGCGCCATGAACAACTGGAAGTCCTCGTCCTTGCCGTTATGCGGCGTGGCCGTCATCAAAAGGAAGTGGCGGGAAATGGAGCCAAGCAGTTCAGCCAGTTCGTAGCGGTGGGTCTTCTTGATGTCGCCGCCAGAGAAGCTGGCCGAGCACTTGTGCGCCTCGTCGATGACAACCAGATCCCAATACGAGGCGCGCAGCTTCTCCTGCAAATCGTCGTTGCGTGCCAACTGGTCCAGCCGCGCGATCATGTAGTCGGTCTGGGTAAAAGCATTGCCGTTTGCCGACAGCTCCTGCTGCTCGCGACTGAACAGCGTGAATTCCAGACCAAACTTGTCGCGCAGTTCGTCTTGCCACTGGCCGGACAGCGCGCCGGGCGAGACCACCAGGATCCGCTGCGCATCGGAGCGCATGATCAGCTCCCGAATCAGCAAGCCCGCCATGATGGTCTTGCCAGCACCAGGATCGTCTGCCAGCACGAAGCGCAACGGCTGGCGCGGCAGCATGGCCTCGTACACCGCGGAGATCTGGTGCGGCAAAGGCTCCACATCAGAGGTGTGCACCGCCATCATCGGATCGAACAGATGGGCGAAACGAATACGCAGGGCTTCGGCGGCCAATTGGAAAGCCTCGCCGCTGGCTGCGAATGACCAAGGACGTGTGACCGACGCGAGCGCCAGGGCGGCTTCGTCATCCCGCAGCAGCATCCGTTCCGCAATGGCTCCCGACAAAGTCCTGTAGACAAGACCGATGGCGTCAGGGCCTGCAGGCGTCACGGCGACGACGTCGACCGGCCCGGCAGGATCCACTCCTATCAACCGCTGTCCTTGGGCAATGTCCTCGATCTTCAAACCGCACACCCCACCAATGTCGACAAGGGATTCTAGAGCGATGCGTCAGGTCACGCGCACGCGCCAACTCCCCTGCATGAACCGCAGCAGACATGGGGCCCCGGTTTGGCTATCCCCAACTCGACACTCCCGGAAACCGGCGAGTTTTCGATTCCCCACCCAAGGTCCATCACAAACCCAAATCCGTTCCAGATGACCCCCAAGCGGAATGACCCCTTTTCCGCAAAGTTGGCACGGCACGCCGGACAAGGTGGCACGAAGATGGCACGAAAGTGGCACGGAACGCGGCGACTGACCCCAAAGCAAAAGGGCCAACGAGCGTTAACTCGTTGACCCTGTTGCGTTTTTGGTGGCGCGCCCGGAGAGATTCGAACTCCCGACCCCCAAGTTCGTAGCCTGGTGCTCTATCCAGCTGAGCTACGGGCGCAGAAGCGGAATTGTGATGCATCGCAGCACCTCGCGTCAACGCAAATTTCAGCGTGGACAGCGGCGTGAACGCGAATTGGCGGAGACTGAGGGATTCGAACCCTCGATGGAGCTTTTGACCCCATACTCCCTTAGCAGGGGAGCCCCTTCGGCCTCTCGGGCAAGTCTCCGGGTCGCGTTGCTGCGAGCCCGGAAGGATACAGGCTGCGCCGGAATCCGGCAATCGACCTCGCTCATCGCTGCGTCCACCGCAGCGACACGACCGACCTTCGACCGCCTGGGTCATCACGCTTCTTTTGCGGCCCACGCCGCAGACTGGCTGCAGTCGAGGAGGTGGCGCGATGCCAACGGAACCGAAATTCAAGGTGGGCGACCCTGTTCGCTGGAACTCCGAGGCCGGCGTTGTCTCGGGCCGCATCCTCCGGGTCCACACCCGTGACTTCGACTACAAGGGACACACCCACCACGCCAGTCCGGAAAAGCCGCAATACGAGATCCGAAGCGACAAGACCGACCACGTTGCCGCCCACTACGGCAAGGCGTTGACCAGAATCGACTGACGATCCACCCGCCGGTCAGGCAGGGAACGGCTCCCGCAGCGCTCCTGCGACCCAGGTGCCCAGCCAGACCAGCAGGAACCCGAGTACGAGGGTCGTGCCGAGGTAGCCGACCACCGCCCCGCTGCGCCCGCTGCGGCCCATCAGCAGGATCTCCAGCATCAGCGAGGAGTAGGTGGTCAGGCCACCGAGCAGGCCCACGATCAGGAAGGCACGCCAGTACAGCGCCTGCGGGCCGCGTCCTTCGAGCCAGACGGCGAGGAACCCGATCGCGAACGAACCCGACAGGTTCGCCGTCAGCGTCCCCCAGGGGATGCCCTCGCCCAGGTGCCGCAGCAGCCAGCCACCCAACCAGAATCGCCCCCCAGCGCCCAGTGCGCCGCCACACATCACCAACGCCAGCTGTTTCCACCAGATCGCCGTCAGCATGTCGCGCTCCTGCCTCGAGGCAGGCCAACGCCCGGCGCTCTGGTTTCCTGGAACATCGCTTATCCGTCGCGCAGGCTGGCAACCACCGGCGCTACCTGCGCCCGCCGGTCCAGCGCAGCGCCGAGTCGTTCCAGCTTTGCTGCCAATTCCGCGGGTGAATCGGCGCACAGGGTGGCGTGGCCCACCTTGCGACCCGGGCGCGGCCGTTTGCCGTAGTCGTGCCAGTGCAGGCCGGGTACCGCGAGCGCGGTCTTGCGGTCCGGCATCGCTCCGAGCCAGTTGAGCATGCAGGCTTGTCCGCGCATGGCGGTGCTGCCCAGCGGCAGGCCAAGTCCGGCCCGCAGATGGTTTTCGAACTGGCTGGCGTGGCTGCCTTCGATCGTCCAGTGTCCGGAGTTGTGCACGCGCGGTGCCATTTCGTTGGCCAGAAGTTCGCCGTCGTGCTCGAACAGTTCCAGCGCGAACACGCCGACGTACTCCAGCGCTTCCGCAAGCGTCCTGGCGTACGTCATCGCTTTCTCCCGGATCCCGGCGCTCGCCCGCGCGGGCGCGAGGCTGGCCGAGAGCACGCCGTCCACGTGCCAGTTCCTTGTCAACGGCCAGGCGCAAAATTCGCCGCTCCTGTCGCGCGCGGCGATGATGGACAGTTCGCGCTGGAAGGGCACGAAGCCCTCCAGGATCAGCCCGACCTCGGGGGCCTGCGGGCCCAGCGCAGACCATGCGGCCTGCACGTCCTCGGCGCTTCGAATGCGGTACTGGCCCTTGCCGTCGTAGCCAAGCCGGCGGGTCTTGAGAATGCTGGGGATGCCGATCGTGGCCACGGCCGCGTGCAGCTCGTCGAGAGTATCCACCGCGGCAAACGCCGTCACCGGGATGCCCAACTCCCGGAACAGGGACTTCTCGGACAGCCGGTCCTGGGACACGGCCAGCGCCCGGGGCGGCGGAAACACCGACCGCGTCGCCGCCAGCCACTCCGCGGCCGGCGCCGGGACGTTCTCGAAATCGAAGGTCGCCACGTCGATGCCTTCGACGAAACTCCGCAGCGCATCGGGGGCGTCGTAAGCGCCCACCGTCAGCGGCGCGAGCTGGCCGGCGCAGGCATCCGGGGCCGGGTCGAGCAATTTGAAGCGCAGGCCAAGCGGCGCGCCCGCCAGCACCAGCATGCGGGCAAGCTGGCCGCCGCCGAGGACGCCGACCGTGGGAATGCCCGAATCGTCCTGCAGGTCAGGTGCGGGGGTCATCGTTGTCGACGACATCCTGGGTCTGGCGCGCGCGGAAGGCGGCCAGCGCCGCGGCGATCGCCGGATGGTCGGCGGCCAGCAGCGCGGCGGCGAACAGTGCGGCATTGGTCGCACCGGCATGACCGATCGCGAAAGTCGCGACCGGGACGCCGGCCGGCATCTGCACGATCGACAGCAGCGAATCCAGGCCGTTGAGGGTGCGGCTCTGGACCGGCACGCCCAGGACCGGCACGGCGGTCTTGGACGCCAGCATGCCAGGCAGGTGCGCAGCCCCGCCGGCGCCGGCGATGATCGCCCGCAGGCCGCGTCCGGCGGCGCTGGCGGCGTATTCGAACAGCACGTCGGGGGTGCGATGCGCGGACACCACGCGCACCTCGTGCGACACGTCGAGGGTGTCGAGCGTCTGCGCCGCGCGCTGCATCGTTTCCCAGTCGGAGCGCGAGCCCATGACGATGCCCACCAGCGGGGCGGCATCGGTTCGGAGCGGTTCGGTCATGATGGCTTCGTTCGTCAAAGCGGCATTCTAGCGCGTTGGCCCGGGGCGTCGAGCCGGCGCAGCGGCACAAGGTCCCGCCATGCCGGCTTCGGCGATCGCATCGGGTGCTACCCTTGCGCGCAACACCCGACTGCGCACGTCCCATGGATCGCAAACTGCTCGACATCCTCGTCTGCCCCGCCACCCGCCAGCCGCTGGCGCTGCTGGAACCGGCCGGGCTGGAAGCGCTCAACCGCGCGATCCGGGCGGGCGCGGTCAAGCGCGGCGACGGCAGCGCGCAATCCGACGCCTTGCAGGAGGCGCTGGTGACCCGCGACCGCAAGACCGTGTACCGAATCGACGACGGCATTCCGGTCCTGCTGATCGAGGACGGCCTGGCCACTACGCAGGTCGACGGCTTCCCGGGCGCATGACCCACGCTCCCGCACCTTCCGCCGAGGCCATCGCCGCTGACGTTGCTGCCGCGCTGGCCGAGGATCTGGGCAGCGGCGATGCCACCGCCGCGTTTCTGGACGATGCGCCGGATCGCGCGCGCCTGCTTTGCAAGGAGGATTGCGTCATCGCCGGGCGCCCCTGGTTCGACGCCTGCCACCGCGCGCTCGATCCGCAGGCGCGAATCGATTGGCGCTGCGCCGAAGGCGACGCCATCCGGGCCGGCACGGTGGTCGCCTCCTTGGAGGGGCGTCGGCGCGCCCTGGTCAGCGCCGAGCGCGCCTCGCTCAATTTCCTGCAAACCCTGTCCGGTACCGCCACCACCACCGCCCGCTACGTGGACGCGGTGCGCGGCACCGGCGCGCGCATCCTCGACACCCGCAAGACCCTGCCCGGGCTGCGGATGGCGCAGAAGTACGCGGTGCGCGTCGGCGGCGGCGACAACCACCGCATGGGGTTGTTCGACGCGGTGATGCTGAAGGAGAACCACATCCACGCCTTCGGCTCGGTGGCGTCGGCCATCGCGCGGGCGCGCGCCCTGCATCCACGGCTGCCGCTGATCGTTGAGGTGGAAACGCTGGACGAACTGCGTGCGGCGCTGGAAACCGGATGCACGCGGATCCTGATCGACGATTTCGATGCCGCCACCCGGCGCGAGGCGGTGCGCATCGCCAGGGCCGCGCCGTTCGACGGCCGCATTCCACTGGAGGTGTCCGGCGGCGTCGATCTGGAGCACGTTCGCGCCATCGCCGAGGACGGCGTGGACTGCATCTCGATCGGCGCGTTGACCAAGCACGTCCACGCCATCGATTTCTCGCTGAAGCTCGTGGACGATTGAAAAGCATCTGGACGCGAATGAAACGCCGGCAGAACTGATCCGCGCCCAAGAAGTGAAGGCAGCCGAATCGTTCATGGCCGAGGCAACCGGCCTGCCCGCTTGCAAGCGGGCGCAAACGTCACCACAGTAGCTCCATGCCGACGCTGCTCGTCCTGATGATCGTTGGCGCAGCGGCGTTCTTCTTCTTCACCGCCGCCCGCGCCGCCGCCGAACGCGCCACCGAGATTGGCCGCGACGCCTGCGCTGCGGCCGGCGTGCAGTGGCTCGACCAATCGGTGCACGCCTCCGGCCTGCGCCTGCGCCGCAAACCCGGCGGCTGGCTCGGGCTGGAGCGCCGGTTCCGGTTCGAGTATTCCGAAGACGGCCACGACCGCCACGTCGGCCAGCTGGTGCTGCTCGACGGCCGTCTGGTCGGCTTCAGCGGCCCGAGCCGCGCCGCGCAGACCGTCGTGCAAGCCCTGACGAACTGAGGCAGCTCCGGCACAGCCGTTCGGGCCGATCCTGCCCCGAAATCCCGCTATCATGCGTCCGCCGGACGGCGACGCAACGGAACGCGCGGCAGGGAGAAACTGCGCGTGGGGCTGGTATCCGTCGAATTCGGCTTTTTTTTCGTGGCTTTCTTTGCCCTGTACTGGGCGTTCTGGCGCCATCCGCGGGCGCAGTACGGGCTGCTCACGCTCACCAGCCTCGGCCTGCTGTGGCACTACGCCACGCCGGTGGCCTGCGCCGCGTTCGTCGGCTTCACCGTATTCGCATGGCTGGTATCGCGGGGCATGGACGCCTTGCCGAAACTGCCACGCCTGGCTTGGCTGTGGATCGGGATCGGCGGCGGCGTGGCGCATCTGGCGTTCTGGAAATACGCCGAATTCTTCCGGGTGCCGCTGCGCGAAGCGCTGGCCGCGCAGGGCATCGCGTCCGGCGCGCTGGACGTCACCTGGCTGCTGCCGCTGGGCGTGTCCTACTACACCTTCCAGGGCATCAGCTACCTGCACGCGCGCTATCGGAAGGACATCGACGCTGCGCAGCGGTTTTCGCTGTTCGACCTGCTCGGCCACTTCGGGCTGTTCCTGACCATCACCTCGGGCCCGATCCTGCGCGCCCGCAACGCCAGGCATCTCACCGATTTCGAAGGGCAAGAATGCAACGCGCTCGACCAGATCGGACAGACCACGCCGCGCAAGGTGCTGGCGCCGACGCTGGCGCTGACGCTGGTGCTGCTGGCCCTGGCGAAGAAATGGTGGCTGGCCGGCTGGCTTGCGGAAACCATCGTCGATCCGGTGTTCGCCAACCCCGCGCAGTTCCAGTCGCTGGACGTGCTGGCCGCGATCTACGGCTACACGCTGCAACTGTTCTTCGATTTTTCCGGCTACAGCGATCTCGTGGTCGGTCTGGGAATGCTGCTGGGCCTGCGCATTCCGGTCAATTTCCGCGCGCCGCTGCTGGCGTTCAACATCCGCCAGTTCTGGGACCGCTGGCATATCAGCCTGTCGGTGTGGATCCGCGACTATCTCTACATTCCGCTGGGCGGCAGCAAGCAAGGCTTCTCCCGCACCCAGCTCAACCTGTTCATCGCTCTCGTGCTGTCCGGCCTGTGGCACGGACAGGGCTGGAATTTCGCGCTGTGGGGCTTCCTGCACGCCACCGCGCTGGTGCTGCTGAACGTCGGCGACCGGCTGCTGGGCGGGCGCGAAAAACTGGCGGCGCTGGGCTGGGCGGGCAAGGCGCTGGGCGTGTTCGTGACCGTCAACTTCGTCTGCTTCGCCTTCGTATTCTTCCGTACCACCCACCTCGCCGACGCCATCGCGATCTTCCGCGCGCTGTTCGGCAACCTGCTGGACGTGCCGATCGCCACCGATGCGCCGCTGTTGCTTGCTGCCATGTTGTTCGCGCTTCTGGCCTACCCGTGGCTGGCGCGGGCGCCGGCCCGCTACGCAGGCACGCTGGAAAAGATGCCGGACTGGCTGCGACCGTTGCCGCTGCTGGCCACGCTGGCCGTGATCGCCGTGCTGGCTCCGTCCGGCGTGCCGGGGTTCATCTATGCGAACTTCTGAGGCCCCGATGCAAGCTTCCGCGCCCGCCGCAGACCGCTCCGGCGCGCCGGCGACGTGGATGATCCTGACCCTGCTGGCGCTGGGAATGCTGTGGTTGATGCAGGGCTCGCTGGCGGTCTATGTGCAGCAGCAATACCACCGCCCCTCGCCGCTCGGCGGACTGACGCACGCGCCCGGCTGGAACGCGGGAGCCACCCTCTGGAAGTCCCTGGAAGGGGCGCACGCGGCCGTGCGCGACGGCACCGGCGCCACTTCGGATGCGCTGCGCGGCTGGCTCAACGCACACATCGTCCTGACGCCGCGCTACTGGGCGAAACAGCGGCAGGAGCAGGCCAGGATCGCCCGCGAAAAGCGGGAAGCCGAACGCCAGTACCGGCTGGCGCTGGCGCGCGACGCGGCGCTGGCCGAACAGATCCGGGTGCGCAACTACCTGACCCTCGCCGCCCCCGGCAAGGTGCTGTTCGCCGGCGATTCGCTGATGCAGGGCGTTGCCCCGCCGTTCCAACGCAGCCTGCGCGTCGACCACGGCATCGACAGCGTCAACCTGAGCCGGCAAAGCACGGGACTGGCGTATCCGTCCGCGTTCGACTGGCCGCAGACCATCGAGGACGCGCTCGCCGCCGACGCATCGATCCGGCTGCTGGTGGTGATGCTCGGCCCGAACGATCCCTGGGACATGCCGGATCCGGAACACCCCGGCGGCCGCTATCTCAAGTTCGAGACGCCCCAGTGGGAAGCGGTGTACCGGGGGCGCGTGGCGCGCATCCTCGATGCCGCCAAGGCGCACGACGTCAGCGTGCTGTGGATCGGCGCGCCGGGCATGAAGCGCGAGCAACTGGACGCCCAGATGGCCTGGCTGATGCCGGTCATCCGGGACGAGGTGACTCGCCACGGCGCGGTGTTCGTGGATACCCGTCCGCTGCTGTCCATCCCCGACCAGCCCTGGAGCGACGCGATTCCGATCGATGGCGTCATGACCAAGATGCGCAGCGGCGACGGCATCCATTTCACGCCGGCCGGACAGAACTACATCGCCCGCCACGTGCAGGCGATGCTCACGATAAAATGAGCCATGGCTCATTCGACCTGCACCCCGTGACGCACCCGGTCCGGGCACTTTCCCGCGTTTTCGCCGCCGGCCTCGCTGGCGGGATGCTGGCCCTGCTGCCTCTGGGACACGCCGACGCCAGCGTCGTGTGCAAGCGAGTCGGCGCCGACGGCGCCAACGAATACAGGAATTTCGCGCGCTGCCCCAGCGGCTGGGACAAGGTGGCCGACTACCACCCGGTAGCCCCCAGCCCGCCGCCCGTCCAGACCGATGCCCCACAAGCCGCGCCGGCGCCGGCTCCCACCGCCACGCCGGACGCGCTGCCGCCCCTCTCCGGCAGCAACGCCAGCCTGCAGGATTTCGGCGATCCCAACGCCGCCGCGGTTCTGGCGCGGCTGCGTTCCGGGCCGGGCACGTCGTTCCGCTACCTGCAGATCGGCGACTCGCACACCGCCGGCGACTTCCTGACCGAGCGCCTGCGGCTGCGCTTCCAGCAGCGGCTCGGCGACGGCGGCATCGGCTGGGTGACGCCGATGCAGATCCCCGGCCAGCGCATGGCGCGCGTCAGCTTCACGCAAGCGGGGTGGCAGCTGATCAGCAGCCGCAGTTCCGGCCCGGGCAACGACTATCCTTTCGGCGGTTTCATCGCACAGGTGAGCGGAGCCTTCGCCACTCTGACGCTGACTCCGCGCTACCTGACATCACGCCAGTCGGTGACGGTACTGCTCCGGCAGGGCCCGCTGGACGCGCCGCTGACCGTCACCGACGCGAGCGGCGCCAGCTTCACGATCAAGAGTCCGGGCGTCGATGCGCAATGGCATCCGGTCCGCTTCGAAGCGCAATTGCCGATCACAGTGACGGCCACCCTCAGCCCGCAAACTGCGATCGGCGGCTGGTGGATGGAGAACCTCGGCCGCCCGGGCGCGATCGTGTCCGCGGCCGGCATCAACGGTTCCGAACTGGAACAGTGGAACCGCTGGCGCAACGGCTGGATGGACGACCTGACCGCCGCCCGTCCCGACCTCATCGCACTGGCCTACGGCACCAACGAGGCGTTTCGCACGACACTGGACCCGGAAGCCCTGCGCGCGACCCTGGTCGCGGCGATCGGCAGCCTGCGCCAGCGTTTCCCGGGCAGCGCCATCCTGATCGTCGGCGCGCCCGAATCGCTCAAAAGCCTTGCCGGTGGACGCTGCGGCACGCGTGCAGCCGGGCTGGACGCCGTGCAGGCCGTGCAGATCGCGGTGGCCCGGCAACAGCACACGCTGTACTGGGACTGGCAGCAGGCGATGGGCGGCCGTTGCAGCATGACGGGCTGGGTCGCCAGCGGCAAGGCGCGGCGCGACGGCGTGCACTTCAGCCGCGAAGGCTACGAGGCGCTGGCGGACGACCTGTTTTCCGGGCTGGCGCCCTGACACGGATCGCTACTTGACGATCCGCAGGTGGCCGCCGCGCTTGGGCGGCTCGGGCGCGTCGTCGGGATTGTCCGTCCCATCCGCCCCCTCCGGCGCGGCGGGCGTTTGTTCGACGGCGCTCGCCGAAGACGAGGACGCCGCCGGCCCGGTCGGTCGTTCCTCCGGCAGCGCCATGCCCTGCCCGCTTTCGCGGGCGTAGATCGCGATCACGGCCGCCATCGGGATCACCACAAGCTGCGAGACGCCACCGAACCGGGCGGAGAAGCGCAGTTCGTCGTTGTCCATCGTCAGCTTGGCGACCGCGCGCTCGGCGATGTTGAGCACCACCTGCCCGTCCTTCACCGTATGCGCCGGCACCCGCACGCCCGGCGCGCGGGCATTGACCAGCACATGCGGGGTCATGCCGTTGTCCACCACCCATTCGTAAAGCGCCCGCAGCAGGTAGGGACGCTGGCTGGTCATCACGGGCGCGGACGGTTCGCTCATCGGTGGCGCCGGCCCGCGCTCAGAGCACCAGCTCGCGCAGCTTCTTTTCCTGCTCGGTCAGGCTGCGCACGAATCCCGGGTTGCGGAAAATGCGGTTGCCGTAGTCCTCGATCACCTTGCCGTCCTTGGGCAGGCCCACGCCCAGCGCTTCCAGACGCCAGATGATCGGCGCCATCGCGCAGTCGGCCAGGCTCATTTCCGGGTTGAGGAAGAACTTATAGGCCTTGAACAGCGGCACCGATTGCGCCAGCAGTTCCTTCAGCCGCTTGCGGCCGGCATCGACCTGCTGCTTGTTGCCTAGCTGGATGGCCTGCACCTGCGGCACCCAGTCGTGTTCGATGCGCAGCATCGCCAGCCGCAGCCGCGCCCGCGCCAGCGGTTCCACCGGCATCAGCGGCGGGTGCGGATAGCGCTCGTCGAGGTATTCGCTGACCACGCTGGCGGCGTACAGCACCAGGTCGCGCTCGACCAGGGTCGGCACCGAATGGTAGGGGTTGAGGTCGATCAGATCCTCGGGCGGATCCTGCGGATCGACGGCGATGAAATCGTAGGTGACGCCCTTGGCGGCCAGCACCAGGCGCACGCGGTGGCAGACGACGTCATCGACGGCGGAAAACAGGGTCAGGGCATTACGCATGCGAGGACTCACGGCCATCATCGGAAACCACTCCCGCGTCCGGACAGGCCGAACGCACCCGCGTCGCCCGCACGATGCGGGCGACATTGAACCGCAACGCGGGCACGCCGGGACGCGCCGCGTCAATGAACGTCGCGCCAGTACTCCGACTTCAGCAGCATGGCGAGGAAAGCGAAAAACGCCAGGAACAGCACCACCCAGACGCCGATGCCCTGGCGCTTGAGCGCCGCGGGTTCGCCGGCATATTCGAGGAACGCGGCGATGTCGCGCGCGGTCTGGTCGAACTGCTGCGGCGTCTGGCTGCCGGGCTGGCTGAGCGTGAAGCCCTCGACCGGCGCATCGCCGGCCGCATCCTTCGGCCCGTACTTCGGCTGCTGTAGGCCCTGCAGCTGCCACAGCGGATTGGGCATCGACACGTTCGGGAACAGGGTGTTGTTCCAGCCGACCGGGCGGCTCTCGTCGAGATAGAAGGACTTGAGGTAGGTGTAGATCCAGTCCGGTCCGCGCACGCGCGCAATCAGGCTCAGATCCGGCGGCGCCTTGCCGAACGCGGCCACGCCCATTTCCGGGGTCATCGCCGAGATCACGTGGTCGCCGAACTTGCCGCCGGTGAAGTTCAGGTTCTGCATCACCTGGTCTTCGGTCAGGCCAAGATCCTCGGCCATCCGGGCATAGCGCACGTACTTGAGCGAATGGCAGCCGCTGCAGTTGTTCATGAACAGTGCGGCGCCGCGCTGCAGCGATGCGCGATCGTCGAGATCGGTACCCGACGGCTGCAGGTTGCCGCCTTCGTTGGCCAGCGCGGAGACGCTGAGCAGCAGCCCGGCGGCCGCAACCGCCATGCGGGACAGGAAATTCTTAGTCATGCATGGTCACCCGTTCCGGCACCGGCTTGGTCTTGTCGAGCTTCGACCACACCGGCATGGTGATGAAGAAGGCGAAATACAGGAAAGTCAGCACGCGGCCGATGATCGCCTCGACCGGATCGGTGCCCGGGCCGGCGCCGATCTTGGCCAGCCAGCAGAAGCAGACCACGAACATCATCAGCATCGTCCAGCTGAGCCAGCCGCGATAGCGGTAGGACTTGACCGGCGACTTGTCCAGCCACGGCACCAGGAACAGGCAGACGATCGCCCCGAACATCACCAGCACGCCCCACAGCTTGATCCCGAAGAACGACGGGATCACGCGCAGCATCGCGTAGTACGGGGTGAAGTACCACACCGGCTTGATGTGCGCCGGCGTCACCAGTTGGTTGGCGGCGGTGAAGTTGTCGTGTTCGAGGAACCAGCCGCCGAAGGTCGGCGCGAAGAAGATGACGAACGCCGAGATGCCGAGGAAGCAGACGACGAAGAACAGGTCCTTCACCGTGTAGTACGGATGGAACGGGATTCCGTCGGCCGGCGCGGTGGGCGACCAGCGGTTGCCCTTCGGGCCCTTCTTGATCTCCACGCCGTCGGGATTGTTGGAACCGACCTCGTGCAGGGCGAAGATGTGCAGCACCACCAGCAGCAGCAGCACCAGCGGCAGCGCGATCACGTGCAGCGCGAAGAAGCGGTTGAGGGTGGCGTCGCCGGGGTTGAAGTCGCCCATGATCCACTCGGTCAGCCCGCCGCCGACCACCGGAATGGCGCCGAACAGCGAGATGATCACCTTGGCGCCCCAGTACGACATCTGGCCCCAGGGCAGCACGTAGCCCATGAAGGCTTCGGCCATCAGCACCAGGTAGATCACCATGCCCAGCAGCCAGACCAGTTCGCGCGGCTTCTTGTAGCTGCCGTACATCATCCCGCGGAACATGTGCAGGTAGATGACGATGAAGAACATCGACGCACCGGTGCTGTGCATGTAGCGGATCAGCCAGCCCCAGTCGACGTCGCGCATGATGTACTCGACCGAGTCGAAGGCTTCCGCCGCGCTCGGCTTGAAGTGCATCGTCAGGAAGATGCCGGTGACGATCTGGTTGACCAGCACCACCAGCGACAGCACGCCGAAGATGTACCAGATGTTGAAGTTCTTCGGCGCGTAGTACTCGCTCATGTGCTTGCGGTACGCCGGCATCATGCCCGGCGCGCGCGCGTTGACCCAGTCCATGACGCCGTTGGCGGCGTCGCAGCAGACCTGCGTGATCTTGTTGGTCATGGCTTACGCGGCTCCCTTGCTCTGGGCGGCGGAAGGATCGACGCCGATCACCACCGTGTTGTCGTCCGCGAAGTGGTAGGGCGGCACCGGCAGGTTCATCGGCGCCGGCTGCGCCTTGAAGACGCGCCCGGAAATGTCATAGCGCGACTTGTGACAGGGGCAGAAATAGCCGCCCTTCCAGTTCGGATCGAACGGCTCGGGCTTGATCTCGGCGTGCAGTTCGGGCGCGCAGCCCAGATGCGTGCACACGCCGATCAACACCAGGATCTCCGGCTTGATCGAGCGGTTTTCGTTCTTGGCGTAGGTCGGCTGGTCGGACGCATCCGACTTCGGATCGGCCACCAGCGCGTCCATCTGCGGCAGGACGTCGAGCATCGCCTTGCTGCGCTTGGCGATGAACACCGGCTGGCCGCGCCAGGCGACGACCAGCTGCTGGCCTTCGGCCAGGGCGCTGATGTCCTGATTCACCGGAGCGCCGGCAAAGCGCGCACGCGCGCTCGGGCTCCACGACTTGATGAAAGGCACCGCCGCAAACCCCACGCCGACCGCACCCACGACCGACGTGGTCGCGGTGAGGAATCGGCGCCGGCCGTTGTCGACCTCTTCGTTGGCCATCCTGAACTCCGTTGTAGCCTGGACGCACCCGGCACCTTCGCGCCGGCACGCAAACGAACAAAAGACACGCAAGTTTAACGGAACGTTCAGCGAACCGACAATCCGCCCGTTGCCGAAGCCGCCGCCGGGGCCAGCGCGCTGCGATAGCGCTGGGCCAGAACGGCCACGCGTTGGACGTAGCGCTGGGTCTCGCTGTAGGGCGGCACGCCGCCGTAGCGATCCACCGCACCCTCGCCGGCGTTGTAGCCGGCCGCGGCCAAGGTGAGGTCGTTGTTGTAGCGCTTGAGCAGCCACGCCAGGTACTGCACGCCGCCGGCGATGTTCTGGCCGGCGTTGAAGGCGTCGGTCACCCCGAACCGGCGCGCCGTGCCCGGCATCAATTGCATCAGGCCCTGGGCCCCGGCGCGCGACAGCGCCAGCGGGTTGTAGGCCGATTCGGCATGGATGATGGCCCGCACCACCGCCACCTCGACCCCGTTGGCGGCCGCTGCGGCGCGAATCTCGGCGTCGTAGGCATCGGTGTTCAGGCGCAGGTTGCCGAAATTCACCCCCGGCAGGCTGCCGCAGGCATAGCAGGTCTGGATGTAGCTGTAGGCGATCGTGCGCACCGCCGTCGCCGGCACTCCGCGCGGCCGCACGCTGGTGTAGTTGCGCACGCCGTCCGCGCCGACGAAGGAATAGACCTGCCCGCGCACCACCCGGGGACCGGAGCTTGCGGGTGCGGGTGCGGGCGCAACGGCCACGACAGGCGCCGCTGCCGGCGCTGAAGGTGCGGTGGTCGCCGTCACGCCGGACACGGGCGCGACGCCGCCGGATGGGGCCGCTTCCCGACTGGGAGCCGCCATGGTCAGGTTGACCGGCACAGCCGTCGCCGCCGCCGGCGCCGCATGGCGCGGCCTGACGCGCTCCGGCCGGAAGCTGCTGACCAGCTTGCATTGGGCGCCCGAAACGCGCTTGCTGACGTAGCTGACGCTGCCGTCCGCGCTTTCGCAGCGATAAATCTGCCCTGCCCAAAGCGGCGCGGCCAGCGCAAGCAGCACCCCGGCAGTGGCAAGCCTCCCCAACATGGGGCCGAGTGTCGGCCCTTTGCCCGTGGATGGCAAGCCCTGCCCTAGCCCTTGCGCCCTGACGCCGCCGAACGGAACCGGCAATGCCTTAAACTGCCCGGTTGCACCGGCCCGGACTGTCCACCGCGCCCCGGAAAACCACCATGACCGACCTGCTTCCGCTCCCCGCCCTGCCCTCCAAGCGCCCGGCCAATCCCGGCGCGAAGAAGTTCTTCATCCAGACCTACGGCTGCCAGATGAACGAGTACGACTCGGCGCGCATCGCCGATCTGCTGGTGATCCAGGAAGGGATGGAGGAAACGAAGAACGTCGAAGACGCCGACCTGATCCTCGTCAATACCTGCTCGGTGCGGGAAAAGGCGCAGGAGAAGGTGTTCAGCCAGCTGGGGCGCTGGAAGCACCTCAAGCAGACCGACCGCCCGGTGGTGATCGGGGTCGCCGGCTGCGTGGCCTCGCAGGAAGGCGCCGCGATCCTCGACCGGGCGCCCTACGTGGACCTGGTGTTCGGCCCGCAGACCCTGCACCGGCTTCCGGAAATGCTGCGCCAGCGGCAGGCCACCGGCCAGTCGCAGGTGGACATCAGCTTCCCGGAAATCGAGAAATTCGACCGCCTCCCCGAGCCGCGCGCGGAAGGGCCGACCGCCTTCGTCTCGATCATGGAAGGCTGCTCGAAGTACTGCTCGTACTGCGTGGTGCCCTACACCCGCGGCGAGGAAATCAGCCGGCCGTTCGACAGCGTGCTCGACGAAGTGGCCGAACTGGCCGCGCAGGGCGTGCGCGAGGTCAACCTGCTGGGGCAGAACGTCAACGCTTACCGCGGCCGGCTGGGCGACGACGAGGCTACCGCCGACCTGGGCCTGCTGATCCGCACCATCGCGCAGATCGAGGGCATCGGGCGCATCCGCTTCACCACCTCGCACCCGCTGGATTTCTCCGACTCGCTGGTGGAGGCCTACCGCGACGTGCCCAAGCTGGCCAACTACCTGCACCTGCCGGTGCAGTCGGGCAGCGACCGCATCCTGTCGGCGATGAAGCGCGGCTACACCGCGCTCGAATACAAGCAGAAGATCCGCAAACTGCGCGCGGCACGGCCGGACATCAGCATCAGCTCGGACTTCATCGTCGGATTCCCAGGCGAAACCGCGATCGATTTCGAGAAGACCATGAAGTTGATCGCCGACGTCGGCTTCGACCAGAGCTTCTCGTTCATCTACTCGCGCCGGCCCGGCACGCCCGCGGCCGACCTCGCCGACGACGTGTCCAGCGCGGAAAAACACGCGCGACTCGAACGCCTGCAGAGGGACCTGACCGCGCGCGGGGCGGCGATCTCGCAGGCGATGGTCGGCACCGTCCAGAGCGTGCTGGTGGAAGGGCCGTCGAAGAAGAATCCCGAGGAACTGACCGGCAAGACCGAGAACATGCGCTCGGTGAACTTCCTGGCGCCGCCGCGCCTGATCGGCCAGTTCGTCGACGTGCGCATCACCGAGGCGATGAGCAACTCGCTGCGCGGCGAGGTGGTGACGAAATAGCCCGCACGCTGCGGGATTCGGCGCTCAGGCGCGGGCTTTCGGGTGCAGCAGCATCTCGATCGCCTTGCCCACTGCTGCAAAGGCGAACGCGCCCGTCACGTGCGTGGCCGCGCCGAGGCCGGCGCCGCAGTCCAGCTTCAAGGCCTCGTCCCTGCCCAGCGACGGACGCGCGCCGCAGACACTGCCGTCGGCCTGCGGATAGCGCACGTTCTCCAGCGAATACACCGCCGGCACACCGAAATAGCGGTCGGGGTTCTTCGGAAAATTGAATTCGCCGCGCAGCTTCTTGCGGATCAGCGACAGCATGGCATCGTGCTCGGTGCGCGACAGATCGCGCACCCGGATCTGCGTGACGTCGCTGCGCCCGCCCGCCGAGCCGACGGTGAGGATCGGCTGCTTGCGGCGGCGGCAGTACGCGATCATCTCGACCTTGCTGCGAAAACTGTCGCAGGCGTCCAGCACCAAGTCCGCCGGCGTTCCCAGCAGTTCGTCGAGGTTGGACGGCGTCAGGAACTTCGGCACCAGCGTCAGGGCGATATCGGGACGGATGCCGCGGCAGCGCTCGGCCATCGCCTCGATCTTGCTGCGTCCGTACTGCCCTTCCAGCGCCGGCAGCTGGCGGTTGGTGTTGGACACGCACAGCTCATCGGCGTCGATCAAGGTGAGCGCGCCCACGCCGCTGCGCGCCAGCGCTTCCACCGCCCACGAGCCGACGCCGCCGACGCCGACCACCGTCACCTTGCAACCCGACAGCCGCGCCAGCGCGCCGCGTCCGTACAGGCGGTCGATGCCGCCGAAGCGTTCGTTCAATGCGGTCTCCATCGCGCAAGTTTAAGGCGACTGCTGATCAAGGCCAGGAAGGGCTTGATCAGCATTGCCTTGACCGGGCAGCAACGACAAGCACGTGTGCAATTACCCGAAGAACCCAGCCCCCTGAGTCAGGGGGCGATTCGCGCCGCAGGCGCGAATGGGGGTATGGGAGACGTAATGAAATCCGGAATCGGCGAAGCAGATTCCGGCAACTCCTGGGCCACGCCAAGGAGTTGCAACCCGTGCTGCACTGCGCCATGCTGCGCCCAGTGCAGAAGCTAGAGTTTTTGCTCAATGCCCTCGACCCGCGTCATCAAGAAATATCCGAACCGGCGTCTGTACGACACGGAAATCTCCAGCTACATCACCATCGAGGACGTGCGTCAGCTGATCGTCGACGGCGAAACGCTGGAAGTGCGCGACGCCAAGACCGGCGAGGACCTGACCCGGCAGGTGCTGCTGCAGATCATCACCGAGCACGAACAGGAGGGGCAGCCGATGCTGTCCACCCAGTTGCTCAGCCAGCTGATCCGCTTCTACGGCGACTCGCTGCAGGGCTTCATGGGCAATTATCTGGAACGTTCGATGCAGCTGTTCCTCGAACAGCAGCAGCAGTTCCGCCAGCAGATGGGCGGCCTGCTCGGACAGACCCCGTGGACGATGCTCAACCAGCTCACCGAGCGCAACATGGCGCTGTGGAAGGATTTCCAGCAGAACCTCGGCAGCGGCATGGGCAGCGCCACCCACCCCGGACACGGCCGCGACGGCCGCACCGCCAAGGACGGCCGCAAGTGACGCCGTTTCACGGCAAGGCCTGACCGCCGCGCCGTCGCGGCCAGGAGCCGCCCGAAATCCGTGTGAACCGCCCGCTACCGCCGGAGTGTGCCTGTACGCGCCCTGGCGATGGCTTCAGTTCGCCGCCACCGGCTGCTTGCAGAACCGGGCCCGGTATTGCTCGGCCTTGGGCATCAGTTGTTCAAGATCATGGATGCGTGTGCCGGCGCTGGGATGGGTCGAGGCAAACTCCGGCGGCGCACCATTGCCGGATCTCTGGTCCATCCGCTGCCACAGCGGAATGGCCTGATGCGGATCGAAGCAGGCCGCCGCAGCCAGCATCAGTCCCAGTTCGTCGGCCTGGGTTTCCTGCGAACGCGCATAGGGCAAGGCGCTGCCCAGGCCATAGGCCGACATGACCGTTCGCAGGGTGCCCTGGTCCATGCCGCTGGCCGCGCCGGCCGCCTGCCCGATCTGCTCCAGCCGCTCGCGGGTCATGCGCTGCGCACCGTGGCGCAGCAGGGCGTGGGAGATTTCATGGCCCATCACCACCGCCATGGCGTCGGGGGTCTGCGCCACCGGGAGCAATCCGGTGTAAACCGCCATCTTGCCTCCCGGCAGGCAGAACGCGTTGACCTGATCGGATTGCAGCACCGTGACATCCCAGTCGAAGCTGCGCTCGATGTGGCTGGCCTGCATCTGGTGCTCGGCGGCCAGGGCGTCCGACACTTCCGGAATCACCGCGATCAGGCGATCGGCGATCGCGCGCACCTGCCTTGACGCCTCCGCATCCGCAGGCAAGGGACGCTCCTGCTGCAGCACCTCGCGATACGCCTGCAGCCCCAGCGCCTTTTCCTGCTCGGGCGAGATGCTGCGGTCGATCATCACCGTCTGCCCGGTCAGGGGATCGACGCTGCGGTTGGAATACCAGTACCAGCCGGCGTACAACGCGAACAGCACCAGCACCCAGATACGCAATCCGCCGCGCCGGCCCCCGTTCGGAATCTGATTCATCGCGTGCTCCTGTCGATCCCTGAAAGAGTGCCGCAGCCGTGCGGTGGCGTCAAAGCTGGCGCACCAGCCGGAAGCCGATCCGGGAATTGGTGACGTCGATGCCGCCGGCCACGCGCCATGCCGAGCGCAGCTGATCGGGCCCGCTGGCCCAGGAGCCGCCGCGGTACATGCGGGTGCGGCAGCCGGGATTGACCCAGGCGCCGCCGTTGGCCGGCGCGCGTCGGAACCCCTTGTGCCAGCAATCGGCGACCCATTCGCTGACGTTGCCGCCCATGTCGTACAGGCCGAAGGCGTTGCGCGCGAAACTGCCGACCGGCGCCGGCCCCCACCAGCCGTCGCCATAGTTCGGGAAGGCGTTGTTCCAATGCAGCCCGCGCGGGGACACGTCCTTGCCGCCGGCGATGTTGTCGACGCCCGCCGGCGGACCGCCATCGCCCCAGGAGAATCGCCCCTGCCCGCCGGCCCGCAGCGCGTATTCGAACTCGGCCTCGCTGGGCAAGCGATAGTGGCCGCCCGTCTGCTCCGACAGCCAGTTCGCGTAGGTTTCGGCATCCCAGGCCGTCACGTGCACCACCGGCATGTCGTCGGTCGCCGGCCGGCCATCGTAGCCGGAGCGCCAATCCACCCCGCTGACGCGGGCGAAATTGCCGCTGCGCACGTC
>NZ_JAMQHN010000089.1 GCF_025993755.1 Thermomonas sp.
CGAGGGCGTCAGGTCGAACTGCCGGCTTGCCTCCGCCACCGTCGTCTTGCCCTGGATGATCTCCAGCACCAGCGCCGACTTTCGCCGGGCTGTCCATCGTTTGATCTCTTCGTCCATCACTTGGCTCATCGTGCTCTCCTTGGAAAGGTAGCACCTGAGCAGGAAATTACTGGGTCATTACAGCGGCGCGCAGGCGCTCCAGCCCCTCGTCCATCGACACCTTGGGCACATAGCCGAAATCCCGCGTCGCCGGGGCCATTGAATACCAGTGCGGCGTGCTCAGCTGTTCGGCGAGGAAACGGGTCAGCGGCGGGTCGTCGCGCAGCGGCAGCAGCGTCCACAGCGCTTCGCACACGGCCCCGATCGCATAGGCGGTGCCATAGGGAATGGATTTGCGGATCTCGGGCGCATCGGCCGCGCGCAGCAGGGCGTTGAGCACCTTGCGCAGCGGCCACGGTTCGCCGTTGCTGATGAAGTAGGGCTTGCCGGCGCAGGCGGCCCCCGCGTGCAGGTGTTCGAGCGCATCGACATGGGCGCTGGCGGCGTTGTCGAGATAGGTGGTGTCGACGAGGTTCTCGCCGCCGCCGACCAGCCGCACCCTGCCGCTGCGCGCGCGCGCCACCAGCCGCGGCAGGATCTGGGTGTCGTTCGGTCCCCAGATCAGGCGCGGGCGCAGGGCGACGGTGGCAAGTTCCGGGCCGTTGGCCGCCAGCACCGCGCGTTCGGCAATCGCCTTGGTGGCGGCATAGTGCGACTTGAACGGTTCGCCGTAAGGCACGTTCTCCGCGCTGGCGCCCTCGACCGGGCAGGTGGCCCGGTGCGTGACGCTGGGCGTGGAGGTGAACACCAGCTTGCCGATGCCGTGGGCGCGGCAGGCGGCCAGCACGTTTTCCGTGCCCGTGACGTTGGCCGAATGGAAATCGGCGCGACGCCCCCAGACGCCGGCCTTGGCGGCGTTGTGCAGGATCGCGTCGAAACCGCCATCCAGCGCCCGCAGCACCGCCGCGCGATCGGCCAGGTCGCCCTGCAGCTGCGGCACGCCTTGCGCATCGAGCGCGGCATGCGCGCTGCGGCTGAAACTCGTCACCGCGTGGCCCCGCTCGCGCAGGGCGCGGCACAACGCCTGCCCGAGGAAACCGCCCCCGCCGGTGACGAGCACCTTCATTCGCGTCCCGCCGCCGCGATTTTCGTCGCCGCCCAGGCCGCCAGCTTTTCGCGACCGATCTTGGCGTTGTGGCGAATATCCACCGGGAACGGCTTCGGGTAGTGCAAGAACACGTCGATCTTGGCGGCATGCGCGAACCCGTCGGCGATGTGGCGCAATTCGTCGGCCACCTCCTTCGAATCGGCGCCGCTGCCAGGCCTGAGCTCGAAGCACAGCACCGCCGTCTGCGCGCCGCTGGCGCCCACCCCGACCAGCGCGGTGCGCGCGATCGCGGGGTGGGTGTTGAAGATCGGTTCGACCTGTTCGGTGCACAGCGTGGTCAGCGCATCGACCCTCACCCGCTGCGACTTGCGTCCGCAGAACCACAGCCGTCCCTGCGCGTCGAACCAGCCAAGGTCGCCCATCCGGTGCACGACGCGTTCGCCGCCGTCGGGCAGGGTCTCGCGGATCTTGGCCAGCGCGGTCTGGTCCTCGCGGCCGAAGTACGCGTCGGTGGCGCTGGGGCCGGCCACGGTAATTTCGCCCACCTCGCCCGGAGGCGCCAGCAGCGCGTCGCTCCAGCGGGCGATGGCGTTGTCGTCGATGCCGATGATCCGCACCGTGTTTCCGGCCACCGGCCGGCCGACGCAGGTACCGGCGCCGGTTTCGGTGCGCGCGCGCAGTTCCAGCAATTCGCGCCCTTCGATCACCGCCACCGGCAGGCATTCGGTCGCGCCGTAAGGCGTCCAGAAGGTCGCCTCCGGCGGCAGCAGTTCCAGCATCCGCTGGACGATCTCCGGCGGCACCGGCGCGCCGGCGCTGGTGACGCGCCGCAGGGTCGGCAGCGCTTCGCCGTATTCGGCCAGCACCCGCATCAGCGCCGGCGAGCCGAACAGTTGGTCGGCCTGGAAGCGCGCGATCGCCGCATGCAGCTTGCGCGGGTTGGCGCGGGCCGGGCGAGTCGGATCCATGTCGGGAATCACGCTGGTCAGCCCGAGCGCGGGATCGAACAGCGCGAACGGAGGGAAGGTCGGGAAATCGACGCCGCCGGCCTCGATCCCGAGCATGTCGCGCAGCATCGCGGTCTGGGCGACGAAGTGCCGATGCCGATAGACCACGCCCTTGGGCACCCCGGTGCTGCCGCTGGTGAACAGGACCGCCGCCTCGTCGTCCGGCGCGGTGGCGGCCAGCTGCGACCCGGCGCCCTGCCCGTCCGCTTCGATCTGCGCCAGGGTGACGTCGGCCAGCAGCGCGACGCGCCCGGTCGTCACGCGCAGTTTTGCCGACGGCGCCCAGCCCAGCAGCGCCCTGGCCAGCAGCGCCAGCGGAATGCCGATGAAGGCGGCCGCCTGCGCCTGCGCCAGGCACTGCTTGAGCGCGCGTTTGTCGATGCCCGGATCGATCAGCACCGGCACCGCGCCGAGCTTGAACAGCGCGAACATCAGCAGGAAGAACTCCGGCGTCGGCCGCACCATCACCACGCAGCGCGTCCCCCGCCCGATGCCGCGCTTGCCCAGCCCCGCCGCAATCGCGTCGCTGCGCGCGTCGAGCTGGGCATAACTCAGCGCGACGTCATAGCGGCCATTGCGCCCCGGGCAGCGGATCGCGACGCGGTCGGGACATTCGCGCGCCAGCCGCGGCAGCGCGGACGCGATGTTGCAAGGCTCGTCCATGCGCCGATTATCGCCCAGCCGCATGCCACGCACCCGCGCAGCATCCTGACCCGCCGGGATGATCCGGAACGGATTTGATGCAGGTCAAAACAGCCGGGATCCGGCATCCGCAATCTGGGGGCCCCGGACTTGGAGATCATGGGCATGAGCGACAAACTCACGGGCAAGGTCGCCCTTGTGACCGGCGGCGCCCGCGGCATCGGCGCCGCCATCGTGCGCAGGCTGCACGCAGATGGGGCGGCCGTGGCCATCACCGACGTGCTCGCCGAACAGGGACAGGCGCTGGCCGCCTCGCTGGGAGACCGCGCAGCCTTCTTTCTTCATGACGTCACCGACGAGGCCGCCTGGACCGACACCATCACCGCGGTCACCCGTGCATTCGGCGGGCTGCACATCCTGGTCAACAATGCCGGGATTTTCATCCCCGGCGCCATCGCCGACGCCCGCGCCATCGACAACGAGCGCCAGTTCCGGGTCAACCAGCTGGGCGTGCTGCTCGGGATGAAGCATGGCCAGGGTCCGATCCGTGCGGCTGGCGGCGGCAGCATCGTCAACATCAGTTCGATCGCCGGGCAGCTCGGCTTCCCCGGTACGGCCGGCTATGTCGGCACCAAATGGGCGGTGCGCGGGATGACCAAGACCGCTGCCCTGGAACTGGCGCCTTTCCGCATCCGGGTCAACTCGGTGCACCCCGGCTTCATCGACACCCCGATGCTGGATGCGCTCACACCCGAAGCCACCCAATCCGGCATCGACGGCACTCCGCTGAAACGGATCGGCAAGCCGGAGGACATCGCCGCCGCGGTCGCATTCCTGGTGGGGCCGGACGCCGAGTTCATCACCGGATCGGAGCTGACCGTAGACGGTGGCTGGATTCTTTGACTGCGGGCATCAGCGTTGGGGATCGGGGTCAGTCGGTGGGCAGCAGCCTCGCAAGTCGCTCCCCGATACTCGCTTTGTTGCGAGGCCACCGCCCACCGGCTGGCTCCACAATTCGTGGCGCCATCCCTCCGATGCCGCCGCAGCGGAATGTCCGCTAAAGCGGATTGCGGTCCAGGAACGCGCGGATCAGCGGCACCAGTTCCTCATGCTTGTCTTCCAGCGCGTAGTGGCCGGCATCGGTGTAGGCATGCACTTCCGCATGCGGCAGTGCCGTGCGGAAACCACCGAGGAAATGCCTGTCGAACACGAAATCACGCAGGCCCCAGCCGATGAAGGCCGGGCGATCGGCATAGCCGGGCAGCGCTCTCGCGCTGGCCTGCACCAGCGCCATCGCGCGGTCGCCTTCATGCAGCGGGATGTCCTGCATGAAGCGCAAGGTGGAAATCGCGTTGGCCCAGCCGTCGTACACGCCGGTATAGGCGGCACGCACGTCCTTCGGCAGTTTGCGCACCGTGCCCAGGCGCGCCGCGCCGCGGGCGAACAGGTTGAAGCGCCGGATCAGCCAGCCGCCGAAGCGCGAATCACGGCCCATCGCCAGCCGAAGGGGGAAGCGCTTCGCGCCCGGCAGCGGAAACGCGGCGGTATTGGTGATGACCAGCCGGCGCACGCGCTCCGGATCGCGCAGCGCCCAGCCGAAGCCGATCATCCCGCCCCAGTCGTGGACCGCCAGCGTCAGCGGGCCGGTGATGCCCAGATGCTTCAGCAGCGCGTCAAGGTCGTCGATCCGCGACTGCAGGGTGTAGTCGTAGCGCGGGGATGCGCCCGGCGCATCGTCCGGCTTGTCGGACAGGCCCATGCCGACGTGGTCCGGCACGACGCAGCGATAGCGGTCCGACAGCGCGGCGACCAGATGGCGCCAGTAATAGCTCCAAGACGGATTGCCGTGCAGCATGACGACGACCTCGCCATCGCGAGGCCCTTCGTCCAGATACGACATCCCGATGCCGGGGCGCACCTCGAAACGTTGCGGGGTGAACGGGTATTCGGGAAAGGGCATCGTCGGCTCGAACGGAAAGGCACGCCGGCTTCCGACGTGCCGCCATTATCGCCGACATTGCCGCCGGGCACCGCTCGCGCCGTTCCGCCTCACCGCGGCCGGGCGCTCATTCCTCGACGCGGGTCAGCTCCTTGCCGTCCACCGTCATCTTCCATTCCCCGTTGTCCTCGTGCGGAGGCACCGACACCCTGTAGGTGGTCTTCATCGGCCCCAGCCCGACGATGAAATCGTTGCCGTCAAAGCCCTGCAGCGGCGCCTCGACTCGCGTACTGGCGTTGCCGCCGCCTTCCTTCACGACGATGACTTTCCCGCTCTGGGAAATATTGACGGCCATGCCGTTGGACTGCCATTCGCCAATATAGGCCTGCTTGTCGGGCGGGACGGATTGGCCGCAGCCGGCCAGCCCCAGCGTGGCGAGCAGCAGCGTGGCGATTGCGAAACGTCTCATGATGCTCTCCGGCAGTAGTTGTGTCCCCGTTCAGCGGGACGGGACATCACGAACGGCCGCGTTCCCGCGTGCAGCCGTCCATCGAGATAACGACGGAAGCGGCGGCCACCGGACAATTCACTGCCACGCCAACATCCGCAGGGCACCGCAGCTACAGCGACGTATAGACCAGCAGCACGCCGCCGGTCAGGATCGCGATCAAGGACAGCGAGAACGACCACTCGGAAATCGTCACCATCGTCTTGGCGCGCTTCCGATCCGGATGCTTGGTCGCCCAGTAGCCAAGCGACACGGTGATCAGGAACCCCAGCGAGGCGAACAGGAACAGGTCGTCCGTGATCGAATCGATATGGGTGACGGCGTCCTTCGCCGAAATGATGGCCACCACCGCCAGGCAAACCGTCGCCATCGTGGCGCTGACGGTGATCAGGACCTCGGTGGATCTGTTCTCGTCCGACATGGGGCCTCCGGGATGGACGCCATCATGCCCGAGTCGACGGCATCCGCAATACCGGACGTCTGTTTGTGGCCGCGCCGCCGCACGGATACACCGGACCACGGCGCGTCGCTTCACGTCTGCGCTGGCATCATGCGTCGCATGAGCGATTCCTTCGACGCGCTGATGGCGCGCATCCGCGCCTGCCGGATCTGCGAGGCGTTCCTGCCGCTCGGGCCGCGCCCGGTGCTGCAGGCCTCGCCGCGGTCGCGACTGCTGATCGTCAGCCAGGCGCCGGGGCGCAAGGTGCATGAAACCGGCATCCCCTTCAACGACCCCAGCGGCGATCGCCTGCGCGACTGGCTGGGGATCGACAAGGCCGCGTTCTACGACCCGGAGCGGGTCGCCATCGTGCCGATGGGCTTCTGCTTTCCCGGCACCGGCAAGAGCGGCGATCTGCCGCCGCGCCCGGAGTGCGCGCCGCAGTGGCATCCGCAGCTGCTGCCGCGGCTGAAGCAGGTGCAGCTGACGCTGGCCATCGGCCAGTACGCGCAGGCCGGGCTGCTGAAGGAAGCGCGCGGCGCGACCCTGACCGACACCGTGCGGGACTGGCGCCGCCATCTGGACGCACGCGCCATCCTGCCGCTGCCGCACCCCAGCCCGCGCAACCGGCTGTGGCTGGCGCGCAATCCGTGGTTCGAGCAGGACTTGCTGCCGGAGCTCCAGCGACGGGTGGCTGCGGCGCTGAATGCGTGAGCCGCCGACAATCGGACAGGCGCGATGTCTTGAAGTCATGGCCGACGCCGGCCTGAATCAACAGCCGGCATGCCGCCGGGGCGGTGCGCGGCCTGCGCCGCGCGCCGCGTTCACCATTCCACTTCGGCCATCGAGCAGTTCAGGCCGGAGCCGATGCCGAGCAGGGCGACGCGGCTGCCTTTCTTCAGGCGCCCCATCTCGCGCAGCTTTGACAGCACGATCGGCACTGATGCCGGGCCGATATTGCCGTGTTCGCCGAAAATGGTCATCACCTTGCGCGGATCGATGCCCATCGCCTTGGTGAAGGCGGCGGTGTGCACCTTGCTGACCTGGTGGATCACGAACTCGTCCATCTCGCCCACCACCCAGCCGAGCTTGGTCTTGGCGACCTCGAAGGTCTTGGTCGCCAGCTTGACGCCCTCGATCAGCAGGGTGCGGGTGTCGGTGATCATGCCGTCGAGGTTGCCGCGGCACAGCTTGTTCCACTGGGTCGCCGCGCGCGTGACGCCGCCCTTGTAGCGCGGGGCGCCCGGCGCCAGTTCGGCGCGGGCCAGCACCATGCCGGCGGCGCCCGAGCCCAGGGTCAGACTGGCCAGCTCGCGGCGGAAATCCTCTTCGGTGACGTCCTCGCGCATCATCCGTTCGAGGGTCTTCTCGTAGACCATGTTGGCGGTTTCGCCGTCGACCACCAGCGCGTACTCGATCTCGCCGCGCTCGATCATCCGGCCGGCGATGTCCATGCCGTTGATGAAGGCCAGGCAGGCGTTGGCGATGTCGAAGTTCTGGCAGGTGTCGGGCAGGCCGAGGTTGCCGGAGACGATCGAGGCGGTGGACGGCTCCAGGTAGTCGCGGCTGACCGAGGTGTTGACCAGCAGCCCGACCTTGTCCGGGTCGATGCCGGCATCGGCCAGCGCCTTGACGCCGGCCAGGGTGGCGGCGTCGGAGGCCTGCACGTTGTCGTCCCACAGCCGGCGCTCGTGCACGCCGGCGATGTCGCCGAGCACGTCGGTGCGGATGCCGAGCCGGTCGAGCGTCGGTTTCAGCCGGGCGTTGATCTCGTCCGAGGACAGGCGACGCGGGGCGTCGATGTGGGCCAGGCCGGCAATGGCAACGCGTTGAAACAGCATGATCGTGACTCAAGACAGGCGCCCGAACGGCACCTCGGATCAGGCAGGATAGCGCGTTTCCCACACCGTGCGCTGGCGTATGGGAAAATCGGGCCGGCAAAGCCTGCTCGCATTCAGGGACAGCGCCACATCGCCCAGCGCTGGCGGCCGTTCTCCGGGGGCTGCATCGGGCTGATCCGGTTGGCGCCCAGCCCGACGGCCTGGTTGCGCGCCAGAATTTCCAGCTCGTCGCGCACCCGCAGCGCATCGCGCTCGTAGAACCCGACCCGATGGGTCATGGTCACCACCACTTCGCCACGCGAGACACAGCCGGCCGGCGCGCTGGCCAGGACCTGCACTTGCTGCCCTCCGGGCGTCATCGACACGAACGCACAGCCGGCAAGGGCGAAACAGCCAAGCGCCAACAGGGAAATCCGCATTCGCATGCCTCGAGGGTCCTTGCTTCCGGAACCGTCGTCGCACAGCGGCAAGGATCCGGCGCTGCCGACGTCCCTTGCGAGTGTGGCCGGTTTCATGCCGGACTGGATGAACGCGGGATGGCTCCGGGCATCTGCACGCTGGCGACGAACCCGGTTCAGCCCTCGCCCAGCAGCGTCTCCACCAGCGCGGCGTGGTGGGCGGCCTGGACCGATCGGCGCAGGCGGCTGGCGGTGAGGATGCAGCAGATCTCGTTGACCGCGGATTCGAATACATCGTTGATGATCACGTAGTCGAACTCGTCGTAGTGGCGCATCTCCTCGCGCGCGCCGGCCATCCGGCGCCGGATGACCTCCTCGGAATCCTGGGCGCGCTTGCGCATGCGTTCTTCCAGCGCGGCGCGCGTCGGCGGCAGGATGAAGATGCCGACCGCATCCGGCACTTTCTCCCGGACCTGGCGCGCGCCCTGCCAGTCGATTTCCAAGAGCACGTCGCAGCCGGCCGCAAGCAGCGGCTCCACCGCCTGTCGCGCGGTCCCCTTCCAGTCGCCGTGCACCTTGGCGTATTCGAAGAAATCGCCTGCCGTCACCATCGCCTCGAATTCACCGGCGCTGATGAAGTGGTAATCGCGTCCGTCCACCTCGCCCGGCCGCGCCGGCCGCGAAGTGTACGAAACCGACAGCCGCAGCCCCGTATCGCGCGCCAGCAACGCCCGCACCAGGCTGGACTTTCCGGCGCCGGAGGGGGCCGCGACGATGTAGAGGGTTCCGCGCATGGGCTCAGCCTATTCGATGTTCTGGATCTGCTCGCGGATCTGGTCGATCAGCACCTTCAGCTCGACCGAGGCATTGCTGGTGCGCGCGTCCACCGACTTGCTGCCCAGGGTGTTGGCCTCGCGGTTGAACTCCTGCAGCAGGAAATCCAGCCGGCGCCCGGCCGGGCCGCCTTGCCCAAGCACACGCTGCAGCTCGTCGAGGTGGCTGGACAGGCGGTCCAGCTCCTCGTCGACGTCGAGCTTCTGCAGCCACAGCACCAGCTCCTGTTCCAGCCTTCCCGGATCGACCGCCGTTCCCAGATCGGCCAACCGCGCGTCCAGTTTCTGCCGCTGGCCGGTGCGGATCGCCGGAATCAGGCCGCGCACGTCGGCCACGATGGCTTCGATGCGCCGGGCGCGTTCGCGGATCGTCTCGGCCAGTTTGCCGCCCTCGCGCTCGCGCGCCGCAACGAAAGCGTCCAGGGCCGCATCCAGCACCGCCAGCGCCTCGGCCTGCAGCGCTTCGGCATCGATGCCCGCCACCTGCAGGACGCCCGGGTACTGCAGCAGCTCGGTGAATTCGACGCGCATCTGCGGAAAATGCGCGTCCAGCGTGCGCGCCAGCTCCCCCAGCCGCGCCACCACCGCTTCATCCAGCCCGAGGCTGGCGCCGGCCGGCGCGCGCAGTCGCAAGACGAGGTCGATCTTGCCGCGACCGATGCGCGCCGACACGCGTTCGCGCAGCGCCGATTCGAACCCGCGCAGTTCCTCCGGCAGGCGCACGCCCAGTTCAAGGAAGCGGTGGTTCACCGAACGCAGCTCGCAGCCGAGCGCACCCCACGCGGTTGCGCGTTCGGCGGTGGCGCTGGCGGTCATGCTGCGGATCGGCATGGGGCGAACCCGAGTGCGGAAACGGTCAATGGTAATCTAGTGCCCCGTCGTTTTCCGGTTGCAGCGATGACATCGCTTCGTCCCAGCGGCCGCCAGTCCGGCGAGCTGCGCCCCGTCGAAATCATTCGCGGCTACACCCGCCACGCCGAGGGTTCCGTGCTGGTGAGCTTCGGCGACACCCGCGTTCTGTGCACCGCCAGCGTCGACAACAAGGTGCCCGCCTTCCTGCGCGGCAAGGAAGAGGGCTGGGTGACGGCCGAATACGGCATGCTCCCGCGCGCCACCCACACCCGCAGCGACCGCGAGGCCGCGCGCGGCAAGCAGGGCGGACGCACGCTGGAAATCCAGCGCCTGATCGGGCGCTCGCTGCGCGCCTGCATCGACCGCAAGCTGCTCGGCGAACGCACCATCACCCTCGATTGCGACGTGCTGCAGGCCGACGGCGGCACCCGCACCGCGGCGATCACCGGCGCCTACGTGGCGCTGGTCGATGCGGTCGAAGGGCTGATCGCCTCCGGCGCGATCAAGCCGCGCCAGCAGCGCCGTTCACCGATCATCGGCGCAGTTGCGGCGGTTTCGGTGGGCATCTTCCGGGGCACGCCGGTGCTGGACCTCGACTACGCCGAGGACAGCGCCTGCGACACCGACATGAACGTGGTAATGAACGACGGCGGCGGTTTCATCGAACTGCAGGGCACTGCCGAAGGCCACGCCTTCCGCCGGGACGAACTCGACGCCTTGCTGGCGCTGGCCGAATCCGGCTGCCAGCAGCTGTTCGCCGCGCAACAGGCCGCGTTGGCAAGCCCCTGACCCCACGATCAATGCAGGCTTGCATCGAAGCCTGACCAAGCAGTTGCATCTGCGATGAACCCCAAGCCGTGCCAGCCGCCCCTTGGAGTTCGAGCAGGCCATGGATGGCCTGCGCCCGCGAATTGCAGCAGGATGCGCAACCTGAGCGGCGAATCCCAAGGGGCGGCTGGCGCGGCCGCGAGGAAATTCGCACACCACGGAACCCACTTCCATGAAGCTCGTTCTCGCATCCTCCAACCCGGGCAAGCTGAGCGAACTGCGCGCCCTCCTCGGCAGCAGCATCGACCTGCACGCGCAATCGGAATTCGGTGTCGGCGATGCCGTGGAAACCGGGCTGACCTTCGTCGAGAACGCGCTGATCAAGGCCCGCCACGCCGCCCGTGCGACCGGGCTGCCGGCGCTGGCCGACGACTCCGGCCTTTGCGTCGACGCCCTGCACGGCGCCCCCGGCCTGCATTCGGCGCGCTACGCCGGCACCCACGGCGACGACGAGGCCAACAACGACCGCCTGCTGCGCGAGCTCGCGGACATTCCAGAAGCGCAGCGCACGGCGCGCTTCGTCTGCGTGCTGGCCCTGCTGCACCGCCCCGACGACCCGATGCCACTGATCGCGCAGGGCGCGTGGGAAGGCCGCATCCTGCGCGAACGCCGCGGCGCCGGCGGCTTCGGCTACGACCCGGTGTTCTTCTCGCCCGCGCACGGCTGCGCATCGGCGGAGCTGCCGCCCGAGGTGAAGAACCGCGACAGCCACCGCGCGATGGCGCTGGCGAAGCTGCGGGCGGGGCTGGTGCCGCCGCGCTGAGCGCCTGTGTCGAAAGCGACCGGACGACCTTCGTTCGGGCTGCAGAGCGAAAGCTTTTTTGACGTGGATCAGCGCGGATGGCGCGGATAGAGCCGTCAGACACGATGGCTGTGGCCATTCCGGGATAACCGTGGACGACATCCCATCTCCACGTGCTGCTTGCCACTGAAGGGAAACGCCTCACCGACGAAACGGGCGGCGCTTCTACAATGTGCGGATGCTCACCGCCCCGCCGCTCGCGCTCTACGTCCACGTCCCGTGGTGCGTGCGCAAATGCCCGTACTGCGATTTCAATTCGCACCAGCAGCGCGGCGCCCTGCCGTTCGACGCCTATGTCGATGCGCTGATCGCGGACCTCGAACACGACTTGCCACAGGTCTGGGGTCGGGTCGTGCACAGCGTGTTCTTCGGCGGCGGCACGCCGTCGCTGTTTCCGCCGCAGGCGATCGACCGCTTCCTGCAGCAGGCCAGCGCGCGCCTGCGCTTCGCGCCGGGCGCGGAAATCACCCTCGAAGCCAATCCGGGCACGCTCGAACACGGGCCGTTCCCCGGCTACCGCAGGGCCGGGGTCAATCGCCTGAGCATCGGCGTGCAGAGCTTCGACGACGGCTGCCTGCAGCGGCTGGGGCGCATCCATTCCAGCGGCGACGCCGATCGCGCGGTCAAGGCGGCGCAGGATGCCGGCTTCGACAACATCAACCTCGACCTGATGTACGCGCTGCCGCAGCAGACCCTGGCGATGGCCGAGGCCGACATCGCGCTTGCGGTCGCCCTGCAGCCCACCCACATCAGCCATTACCAGCTCACCCTCGAAGCCGGCACGAAATTCGGCGCCCGCCCGCCCGCCGGCATCCCCGACATCGACAGCGCCTGGGACATGCAGGAAGCCTGCCAGGCAGCGCTGGCCCGGGCGGGCTTCCTGCAATATGAAGTCAGCGCCTACGCCCGCGATGGCCGCCGGTGTGCGCACAACCTGAACTACTGGACATTCGGCGACTATCTGGGCATCGGCGCCGGCGCCCACGGCAAGCTGACCCTGCCGGCCGAAAACCGGGTGCTGCGCCGCTGGAAAACCAGGCTGCCCAACGCCTACATGGCCAAAGCGGGTCGTGCGGAGGCCATCGAGGGGGAAGAGACGCTCCGCCCCGAACGCCTTGCCTTCGACTTCATGCTCAACGCGCTGCGCCTGAACGACGGCGTGTCGATGGCCAGCTTCGAAGCCCGCACGGGGCTGTCACGATCGTCCATCGCCGATCGCCTGGGCACCGCGCGCGCGAACGGCTGGCTGGACGCGGATCCGGATTGGCTGCGGCCGACGCCGCTGGGCCTTCGCTTCGCCAACGACGCGATCGCCTTGTTCCTGGACTGACCGCCGGCCCGACTGTCCACGGCAGCGTTGCCCATGCCCGATTCGCGCTACCATTCCGGCGGTGGCGGAGCGCCAGGGGGGCGTTGATGGCCGAAGCAATCTCCGGAACCAGGGAAGGCGGATTGATCCCGGCCCGCGTGTCGCGGCGCGCGCGCAGCGTACTCGATCGTTTGTTTGCCGACGTGCGGCAGGAATTCGAACTTCGTCTGCCCAGGATCGTCGAAGCCACCGAACTGGCCCTGACCGAGCCGCTGCCCGCCGGCAATCCCACCCTGGAGGCGACGCGGATCGAATCGCTGCGCAGCCTCGGCAGCGGCAGCCCGCTGTTTCTCCAGCGCTTTCTCCTGTCCGTGGAAGAGGGCTTCAAGACGCCCGGCGCCGGTACCGCTCTCGCCAGGCCGGAAGACTCCGGTTACCGGCCGCAGACGCTGAGTCTGGTCAGCGATGACGACATCAACAACGACGACGCCCTGCTGGTAAACACCGCCAGTCGACTCAGTTCCCGCAACAGTCTGGCGCTGCAGCTGCTCGGCCAGCGCCTCGGCGTGCTGACCCGCGCGCCGGCGTATGAACCGGAAGCCTTGCCGATGGGGCCGTACGCGCTGTGCGCGGGCCTGGCCGAGGCCGTCGCCGTGTTCGAGCTGTCGCGGCCGGCCCGCCTGCAGCTGTTCCAGCAGTTCGAGCGGGCCCTGATCGATGCCTATCCGACGCTGCTGGACGTCTGCAACCGGAGCCTGGTCCAGCTCGGAATCCTGCCGCACCTCAGCTACGTGCCCGTGCGCCGGGCGCCGGGATCGCGCGCCAGCGACAGTGACGAAGCAGCCGGCGTGCTCGATGCGCAATCCCCCGAAGCGCTCGCCGGCCAACGGGTCCGTGCGGCGCTTCAGGCGCCGATCGACGCGAGCTTCGCCACCCTGCAATCCTTGCTGCAACGCCGACGCAAGGTGCTCGCCAAGTTGCGTCCGACCAGCGCGGTCACCGCGGGCCGCGATCCCGAGAAACCGGTCCCGAAGCTCGGGCACGACGAGGTTCTGGAAGCGTTGCAGCGGCTGCGCAGCAACAACACCCGCGCCCAGAGCGTGCACGAATACCGCCAGATCCTGCTGGCACAGGCTCGCCAGCAGCGCGGCCACGGCGTGACGCTGTCCGAATCCGACGAGGACAGCTTCGACCTGCTGGCCCTGTTCCTGGCCCAGCTACAGCGCGCCCTGCGCCGCTCCAGTCCGGGGCATTCGCTGATCGACAAACTGTTCCTGCCGATGGCGATATCCGCCCTGCGCGACAGCGATTTCTTCACCCGCCCGGAACACCCTGCGCGCGAACTGCTCGACGCCGTCTCGCTCGCCGGCGCGCGCTGGCTGGGCGAAGACGACCTCGACGCACAGTGGCTGGGCCTGCTGCAACGTGCGGTCAACTCGGTCCAGCGCGACGGAGACGGGGGCACGGAAGCGTTTTCCGAGGCCAATCGCACCTTGCAATCGGGACTGCAAACCCTGATGCGCAAGGCCGAGATGGCCGAACGCCGGCAGGTGGAAGCCGCACGCGGCCGCGAGCGACTGGCGATCGCGCGGATGCGCGCCGGCGAGGCGATCGACGTGATTGTCGGCGATAACGCCCTGCCGCCCTACCACGACGCCTTCATCCGCCATACCTGGGTCGATGTGCTGTCACTGGCCTTCCTGCGCGGCGGAGAGGAAGCGGCCGGCTGGAAAGAGCTGTTGGAAATCACGCAGCAGATCGCCGCGGCGGGGCTGCTCGGCGACGCGAAAGCGCTCCCGGATTCCAGCATCGCACGTGTGTGCGCGGCGCTCGAACAGGTGGGCTATCACCAGGACGATGCCGCCGCGATTGCCGCTGCGCTGGGTCCGGGGGCCGATGCTGCCGAGCGCGAACGGCTCCGGGTCAAGCTCGGCGAGCGAGCCCGCCTCGGCGAGGACGCCATGGCCGCGGACGATGATGCAAAAGTGCTGAAGCATCCCGAAGAACGCCAGGCCTACGAACGCTTGCGCAGCGTAAGCATCCCCGCATGGATCGAATATTCACAAGATCCCGAACATCCGCTCCGCCGGCGCCTGGCCTGGATCGGCGAGACCTCGGGACAGGCGTTGCTGGTCAACCGCCGCGGTCTGCGCACGGGGGAGGAAACCCTGGTCAAGCTGGCGCGGAAGCTTGCCACCGGCGATGCCCAGCTGCTGGATGCGGATTCGTCGCCGGCGAAGTCGGCGTGGAAAGCCACGCTCGACAGCCTGATGCCGCTGGCGTCCGACAAGGACAGGAAGGATGGCGATGGGCATTGAACAGCGCCGCCACCCGCGCCGCGAAGTGGTCGGGCGCGTCGAGGTCTTCGACACCATCGCCGAGCAGACGGTGGGCGTTCTGGGAGACGTGTCCGCCGGCGGCCTGCTGCTGATCGCCAGCTCCCCGTTGCCCGACGACGCGCTGTTCCAGCTCCGCTTCAGCCTGGCCGACGAGGGCCGCCCGCTGCCGACCATCGAAGTCGGCGCCCACGTGCTCTGGCAGGCACCCGCCGGCGCGCCGGGCCAGTACTACGTCGGCATGCGCTTCATCGGCCTCGCGCCTGAAGTGGCACGACTACTCGAAAACTGGTCACAAAAGTAGCGGGCGCGGAGGATGCCGGCATCCGGCCAGCCCACACCCGCGGATCACGTCTCCTGCGCGACAATGCCGGCTTCTCGACGTCAGGTGATGCCGTGACCCGATCCGAAACCGCCGCGCTGTATCCAGCCCATCTGGCGACCCTGGAAATGCGCGCCGCCGAAGCGCTACGCCGTTGCCAGCGTGATCACCTGGTCGTTCCCAGCGGCACTCTGCACCTGCGCGCGTTCGACGACCTGGAGTATCCCTACGCGGTCAATCCCCAGTTCAAGGCCTGGCTGCCACTGACCGATGCGCCGGGAAGCTGGCTGGTCGTCACCCCCGGCCGGCGTCCGAAGCTGGTGTTCCTGCAACCGCAGGACTACTGGCACGCGGTGCCGGACGCACCCTCGGGCTACTGGGCGGAGCAGTTCGAGATCGCGGTGATCCGCAATCCCGAGGACGCGCTGGCGCAACTGCCCGCCGACGCCTCGCGCTGCGCGATCCTGGGCGAAGCGCAGAGTGCGCTGGGCGATTTCGTGCCGGACAACCCGCCGGAGGCGATCGCCTATCTGGAATACCACCGCGCCTTCAAGACGCCGTACGAGATCGCGATGATGGCGGCCGCCAACCGCACCGCCGTGCGCGGTCACCGGGCGGCGCTGCGCGCCTTCCGCGCCGGCTCGGGCGAGTTCGGCATCCATCTGGCCTATTGCCAGGCCACCGGCCAGGACGTCAACGCCCTGCCCTACGGCAACATCATCGCCCTCAACCGCCACGCGGCGATCCTGCACTACATGACCCAGGAACGGTTGCCGCCGAAATCCTTGCGCAGCTTCCTGATTGACGCCGGCGCCGACCACGGCGGCTATGCGGCCGACGTCACCCGCACCTATTCCGCACAGGACGACGATTTCGCGGCGCTGATCGCCGCCGTGGACTCGGCCCAGCAGTCGCTGGCGGCACGCGTGCGTCCTGGCCTCGACTACCGCCAGCTGCATTTGGACGCCCACCTCGCGCTGGCCGGCGTGCTGCGCGAGGCCGGCGTGCTGCGCGTGGGCGCCGAGGAAGCGGTGGCGCGCGGCGTCTCGCGGGCGTTCTTCCCGCACGGGCTGGGCCACGGCATCGGCCTGCAGGTGCACGACGTCGCCGGCTTCGCCGCCAGCGACGCCGGTGGCACCCTGGACAAACCCGACGGCCATCCATTCCTGCGCCTGACCCGCACCCTGGAACCGGGAATGGTCGTCACGATCGAACCCGGCGTGTATTTCATCGACATGCTGCTCGACCAGATCAAGGCCGACGGCTGCGCCGACGCGGTCGACTGGGATCGGGTCGAAGACTTCCGGCCCTGCGGCGGGATCCGGATCGAGGACGACGTGGCCTGCACCGAGGATGCGCCGATCAACCTCACCCGCGAGGCCTTTGCGGAAGGCTGATCGCGCAGTCGGCCGAACGCGCGCGACTCCCGCTACGCGGCAGCGGTGCCCGCCATGAACGCCTCGACTTCGTCGGCGGTGCGTTCCAGCGCGGCGCTGAGCACGCGGTGGCCGGTGCGCGTCACCAGCACGTCGTCCTCGATGCGGATGCCGATGCCGCGCCAGCGGGCAGGGACATCGGCCGCATCGGCCGGCACGTACAGCCCCGGCTCGACCGTGAACACCATGCCCGGCTCGAGCAGTCGCGAGGCGCCCTCGATCCGGTATTCGCCCACGTCATGCACGTCCAGTCCGAGCCAGTGCCCGGTCTTGTGTGGATAGAAGCGCTTGTACGTTTCTCCGGAAACCGCGTCCTCCAGTCGGCCCTTGAGCAGCCCCAGCGCCAGCAGACCCTCACACAGGGTCAGGACCGCCGCCGCGTGTATCTCGGCAAAGGCCGCGCCGGGTCGCGCCTGCGCCAATGCCGCATCCTGCGCCCTGCAGACCAGGTCGTGCAGGGCGCGCTGCTCGCGCGAGTAGCGCCCGCTGGCAGGGAAGGTGCGGGTGAGGTCGGCCGCATAGCCGCAGTATTCGGCGCCCGCGTCGATCAACACCAGTTCGCCCGCGCGCACCCGACTGGCGTTGGCGCCGTAGTGCAGGATGCAGCCGTTGGCCCCGGCACCGACAATGCTGGCGTAGGCCGGCTGCGCGTCGTTGCGGCGGAACTCGCGCTCGACTTCCGCCTGCAGGGCGTACTCGTGGACGCCGCCGCGAACCGCACGCATTGCCGTGCGGTGGGCTTCGATCGTGATATCGACGGCGCGCTGCATCAGCCGCACTTCCGGCTCCGACTTGAACAGCCGCATCTCGTCGAGCAGATGGCCCAATTGCAGGAATTCCTGCGGCGCGCGTCCGTCGGCGCGACCGCGCAAGCGGTTGACCCAGCCGATCAGCTTGAGGTCGAACCCGGCGTCCAGCCCCAGCGGATAAAAGGCGCGGGCGCGTCCTTCCATCAGCCCGGGCAGGATGTCGTCGATATCGGAGATCGGATAGGCATCATCGACGCCGAGTTCCTCGCCGGCCCGCTCCGGCCCGAGCCGGGGCCCGTCCCAGCCTTCCCGGGCAGGATCGCGCTCGCGGCAGAACAAGATCGTCTCGCCGTGCCGCCGTCCCGGCACCAGCGCCAGCACGGCATCGGGTTCGAGGAAGCCGGTCAGGTACAGGAAGTTCGAATCCTGGCGGTACGGGTACAGGGTGTCGCGGCTGCGCACCCGCTCGGGCGCAGCGGCCAGCACCACGATGGCCGCGTCCCCGACCAGGTCCATCAGTCGCTTGCGGCGCGCGGCATGCAGCCGGCGCCACTCGGCGGTCAGCAGCGGCATCGGAACGCTTCCATCAATGCAGACGGCGGTCGGCGGGCGGCGCCAGACTGCGGTCCGCGTGCAGCAGCAGCACCGCGACCCGCAGGTATTCTTCGATCTCGGCCAGCGCTTCCTCATCCTCGCCGTCGCCTTCGTCGTCCATCTGCGCGGCGGCCAGATTGCCAAGATCGCGCAGCGCTTCCTGGCCTTCCTCCGACAGCGCCCGTCCGTCCGGAACCAGACCGAATCCACCCAGGAAACCGCGACACCAGGCGAACACCGCTTCGGCGCGTGCGCTCACGCCGTCGCCATCGGGCAGCAGCAGCTGGAAGCCGAACTGCGGATCGTCGAGTTGCGCAAGGCTGGCCGCGTGCATCCGATCCAGCGCATCCGCGTCCTTCGGCAGCGCCAACCCGGGATCGACCATCACCTGCCGCAGCCAGTCCGGCGCGTCGGTGGCCCCTCCTGCCAACCAGCCGCACAGCGCGCCATGCAGCTCTGCAGGCGAGCAGGCGAGCGCATCCCGGTCGATGGCCGCAGCCACCTCGGACCAGCCCGGCAAGGCGAAATCAGGCACGATGGAACCCTCGCCATCGGAAAGCCGGAAGTTTAGCAACCGCGGCCGTTCGCTTGTTGCCCATGCGCCACTGCCACTAAACTCGGCCACAGTCTCGCCGCGAAACCCCATCCCGTCTGTCGGCACATCCGGCAGCCCGCACCGCTGGCCGATCCCGCCTGGATTTGAACACGCCCATCGACTCGCCTCTGATCCTGCTGCTGTCGGTGCTGGTGCTGGCGCTGGCCGGGCTTGCCTTGGTCAGCTATCGGCGGCGCGAGCGCGACCACCGGAGCTTCCGGCAGGAACTCGAAGCACGCGAACAGCAGCTGCGGCTCGCGCTCTGGGCGTCCGGCGAGCTCTATTGGCAGTACGACATGCGCACCCAGCACCTGGAACGGATTCGGATCGTGGCCGATGCCGACAACGACCTGGCCGTGCGCCTCGACCAGGACCGCGACACCCAGATCCATCCCGACGACCTGCCGCGCGTGCTCGACGCGCTGCGCGCCCATCTGCGCGACGACACGGCGATGCTGCAGACGGAACTGCGCTTCCGCGGCGAGGGCGACGACTGGGCATGGATGCGCGCGCACGGTCGCACGATCCAGCGCGACGCCGACGGCCGCGCCACCCTGGTCGCCGGCACGGCCCGCAACATCGACGCCCTGCGCGAACTGGAAGGACAGAACGAGATCGCCATCGAGGTCATGCGCAACATGGCCGAATCGGTGTGCGTGCTGGATTCCGATTTCATGTTCGTCGCGGTCAACCTGGCCTTCAGCCGGATGAGCGGGTATGAAGAACAGGAAGTGATCGGCAAGGACGCGTCCCTGCTCAACGGCCGGCAGCACGAACCGGAATTCCATGCCGCCGCGCGCGAAGCGATGCGCAGCCAGGACCACTGGACCGGGGAGATGTGGCAGCGGCGCAAGGACGGCGTCGATTTCCTGTGCGCGATGCAGTGCACGACCATCGAAGACCCGCAGACGCACCAGCGCCGATACGTGATCGTCGCCAGCGACATCACCGAACGGCGGCGGCTCGAACACGAGCTGCGGTTCCTCGCCAACTTCGACCCGCTGACCAACCTGCCGAACCGGGCCCAACTGTCGGACCGGCTGGAACGGGCGATCACGCAGGCCCGCCAATGCGATGCCAGGATCGGCTTGCTATTCCTCGACCTCGACAATTTCAAGGACGTCAACGATACCCTTGGCCACGCGATCGGCGACCGCGTGTTGCGCGCCGCCGCCCGACGGTTGCTGGAGGCGGTCGGCCCCGAGCACACGGTGGCGCGGATCGGCGGCGACGAATTCACCATCCTGCTCGAGAACATCAATACGGTGGAAGACGCGGATCGGTACGCGCAGCGCATCATCGAGGCATTCGAAACCCCGCTGCTCCCGGACGAACGCTACGAGTTCACCATCTCGCCCTCGGTCGGCATCAGCCTGTTTCCCGACCACGCGCAGACGGCAAGCGATCTGCTCAAGCACGCCGATACCGCGATGTACCAGGCCAAGGCCACCGGCAAGCGTACCTTCGTGCGCTACGCCGAAGCGATGGACAACGACATCCGCCAACGCGCCAACCTCATCACCGCGCTGCGCCGCGTGCTCGAGCGCGACGAACTGCAGCTGGTCTACCAGCCGCAGGTGAATCTCCGGAATGGCCGGATCGGCAGCGTGGAAGCCCTGCTGCGCTGGAACAGCCCGGAGTTCGGGCTGATCCTGCCCGGCCAGTTCATCCCGCTGGCGGAAGAAAGCGGCCTGATCGTTCCGATCGGCGAGTGGGTGCTCGCCGAAGCCTGCCGCACGCTGGCGGCATGGCGGCGCGCCGGCATCGATCCGCGCCTGGTGATGGCCATCAACGTCTCCGCCCTGCAGCTGCTACGCAGCGATCTGGCCGGCAGCGTCCAGCGTGCGCTGGTGGGCAACGACCTTCCCGCCAGCGTTCTCGAACTGGAACTGACGGAAAGCGTCCTGATGAGCAATGCCGAACTGGCCCGCGAGCGCCTGCGCGCCTTCCGGCGCATGGGCATCTCCATCGCGGTCGACGATTTCGGCACCGGCTATTCTTCGCTGGCCTACCTGCACCGGCTGCCGATCAACACCCTGAAGATCGACAAGGCGTTCATCGACGGGCTGGCCTCGAACGAGGACAGCGAAGACACCACCATCACCACGACGATCATCGCGATGGCGCGCACCCTCGGCCTGCAGGTCGTGGCCGAAGGCGTGGAGACGCCCGAACAGCTCGCCTTCCTCGAACAGCACGCCTGCGATCTCGCCCAGGGCTTCTGGATCTCGCGCCCGCTCCCGGCGGAGGCCTGCCTGCGCTTTCTGCGCGGCGATCCGGTGCCGGCGCCGGTCGACATCGGTCCGCTTGACCCCGACCCCACCCCTGCCTAAGGTGCGCCCATGGACGCTCGCAACCTCGACACCGAATTGCACAAGCTGCTGGCGCGGCTTGAACTGATGGCCGGGCGCATGCGCCGCCTGCAGGAGGAAAACCGCGGGCTGCGCGCCCAGATCGAGCAGATGGGCAGCGAGCGCGCCCAGTTGATCGCGCGGCAGGAGCAGGCCCGCAGCCGGGTCGAGGCGATGATCGGCCGGCTCAAGTCGCTGGAGCAGCACACATGAGCGAACCGGTCAGCGTCCGCATCCTGGATCGCGAATACACCTTCGGCGCCAGCGACGCCGAGCGTGCCGGCCTGATCGCCGCGGCGCGCATGCTCGACACCCGCATGCGCGAACTTCGCGGCGGCGACAAACTGGTGGCCCCCGACCGCCTCGCGGTGCTGGCGGCGCTCAACTTCGCCCACGAACTGCAGCAGGCCCGCAGCGGCCCGGATGCAAGCACCGGCGGCGCCTTCGCCCTGATCGACGAAGCCAACCGCAAGCTCGACGCGCTGCTGGCACAGGCCGACTGAACGCAGCCCATGCGCCGCACGGCGGAGACCCGCGCCACTCCGTCCGCGGTGGGGTATATTGGTCTCGCCCTCTGCCGTGTGCGACGGCGTGCGCAACATTTGCCTTGTCCCTAGATGACGACCACGGGGATGCAACGGTTGCCGGGAGTGCAGGTCCGCCCGCGAGCGGAAAGCCCGAAGGCCGCCGCGCTTCCCCACTTGAACCGCAGGTTCAAGGTCGTTACGCACGCATCGGCACGGTGGAGGCATTTTCTTTCTTCCCCCATCTGGACGCGCACCGCGTGAACCCGCCCCCCGACCGTGCGTCGCTGCGTGCCGCGCTGCGCGAGCGCCGCCGCGCCCTGGGCGCCGCGCAGCGCATCGTTGCCGCCGAGGCGCTGGCCGACCGGCTTCTGGCGCTGCCGTTCTTCCCGCGCAGCGGCTGCGTGGCCGGCTACTGGGCGGTGGACGGAGAAATCGGCCTGCACGCTTTCCAGCTGCGGCTGCCGGCCGGCATCCGCTACTGCCTGCCGGTGCTGCATCCGGACGGCCGCCTGCGCTTCGCGCCGTGGCGCACCGGTGCGCCGCTGGTCGAAAACCGCTACGGAATTCCCGAGCCCGACGTCGCACCGGGGGACACGCTCGCCGCCGCAGAGATGGCCCTGCTGGTGGTGCCCCTGACCGGCTTCGACGCAGACGGCAACCGATTGGGAATGGGCGGCGGCTGGTACGACCGCAGCCTCGCCTTCCGCCGCACGCAGGCCCCGCCGCCCTGGCTGGTCGGCGCCGCGTTCGCCACCCAGCGCACCGAGACCGTGCCGACGGAAGCCTGGGACGTGCGGCTGGACGCCATCTGCAGCGAAACCGGCACCTGGCTCGCCGGAGACGCCACATGAGCCCACGCCAACGCCACTGGATGATGAAATCCGAACCGGACGCCTTCTCGATCGACGACCTGGCGCGCGTCGGCACCGAGCCATGGAACGGCGTGCGCAACTACCAAGCGCGCAACTTCATGCGCGACGGCATGCGCGTCGGCGACGGCGTGCTGATCTACCACTCCAACTGCGCGATTCCCGGCATCGCCGGGATCTCCCGCGTGGCCAGCGAGCCCTATCCCGACGAAACCCAGTTCGATCCGGAATCCCATTACCACGACCCCAAGGCCACGCGCGAACAGCCGCGCTGGTTCCTGGTCGACGTCGCCTTCGAGCGCAAGCTGCGGCGCTTGATCCCGCTGTCCGAAATCCGCGAGCACGCCGAGGAGCTTGGCGAAGGCTTCGCCCTGACCGCCCGCGGCAACCGGTTGTCGGTATTTCCCGTCACCGCCCACCAGTGGCGGCTTCTGCTCTCCCTCGAATGACCACGGCACCGAACCTCATGAGCGAATCCAAACGCCTCGCCGCGCAAAAAGCCCTCGACTACCTCGAAGACGACATGATCGTCGGGGTCGGAACCGGCTCCACGGTGGCCTATTTCATCGACGCGCTGGCGGCGTGGAAGCACCGCATCCGCGGCGCCGTCTCCAGCTCCGAACAGAGCAGCGCGCGGCTGAAGGCCAACGGCATCGAGGTGCTCGACCTCAACGTCTCCGGGCCGTTGTTGCTGTACGTGGACGGCGCCGACGAATGCGACCCGCACAAGCGCCTGATCAAGGGCGGCGGCGGCGCGCTGACCCGCGAGAAGATCATCGCCCAGGCCAGCGAGCGCTTCGTGTGCATCATCGACGCCAGCAAGCAGGTGCCGATCCTCGGCAATTTCCCTCTGCCGGTCGAAGTCATCCCGATGGCGCGCAGCCTGGTCGCCCGCGCGATCCTTGCCGCCACCGGCGGCCAGCCGGTCTGGCGCGAAGGCGTGGTGACGGACAACGGCAACTGGATCCTCGACATCCACAACCTGCGGATCGTCGATCCGGTCAAGCTGGAAACCGAGCTCAACCAGATTCCCGGCGTGGTCAGCGTCGGCCTGTTCGCCCGCCGCCCGGCCGACATCGTGATCGTGGGCGGCGAGCCGGTGCGGGTGCTGTAAAACGGCATCGATGTCGCCGTTCCCGGACGGCTACCGGTCGGCGACCCTGGCCTGCCGCGGCAGCACGAAAGACAGCCAGACCAGCCCCAGCACGGCCGACACCAGCGAGCCGCCGAGCACGCCCAGCACGCTTTCGGTGTAATCGAGCGGCAGCCGCGCGTAGGCCAGCCCGGCGACGAACAGGCTCATGGTGAAGCCGATGCCGCACAGCAGACCCAGCCCCAGCATCGCGCGCAGGTCCATGCCGTCGGGGAAGCGCGCGATCCGGAAGGCGCGCAGCAGCACCGCGGCGCCGACGATGCCGATCGGTTTGCCGAGAATCAGGCCCAGCGCGATGCCTGCCGGCAGCGCCGCAGCGAGGTCGTCCATGCGGATCCCGCCCAGCGCCAGCCCGGCGTTGAGGAAGGCGAACAGCGGCAGGACGCCCCAGGCCACCCACGGATGCAGCGCGTGTTCCAGCGTTTCCAGCGGCGAATGCTCGACGGCATCGTCAACGGCATTGTGCCGGTCGACGTGCGGAATCATCATTCCGGTGACGACCCCGGCCAGCGTGGCGTGCACGCCCGAGCGCAGCACCAGCGCCCACAGCAGCAGCCCCAGCAGCAGGTAGGGCGTCAGCGCACGGACTTTCTTCCGGTTCAAAACGAACATCAGCAGCGCCACGCCCAGCGCCGCCAGCAGCATTCCGGCGCGCAGGTCGTTCGAATAGAACACCGCGATGATGACGATGGCGATCAGGTCGTCGGCCACGGCAATCGTCGAAAGCATCACCTTCATGCCCAGCGGCACGCGGCTCCCGAACAGCGCCAGCACGCCAAGGCTGAAGGCGATGTCGGTCGCGGTCGGCACCGCCCAGCCGCGCAGGCTGTCGGCGTTGCCGTGGTTGAACGCGTAGAAGATCAGCGCTGGTGCGGCCACGCCGGCACAGGCGCAAACCACCGGCTGCAGCAACTGGGCGCGACTGGAGAGTTGTCCGGAAACCACTTCGCGCTTGATCTCCAGCGACACCAGCAGGAAGAACACCGCCATCAGGGCATCGTTGGTCCACCAGTGCAGCGAGTGCGCCCAGGCGCCCTCGCCCAGCGGCGCGTCGCGCACCAGCGCATACCAGCCCGCCAGCGGCGAGTTGGCGCAAACCAGCGCCAGGGCAGCCGTCAGGACCAGCGCCATGCCGGCGGAGGATTCGAGGCGGAAGAACTCGCCCAGCGCGTGCTGCGCGCGCGCCAGGACGGTCGGAAAGATATTCATCGCACCCATATTATACGGACGCGCCTCGATGTTCCGGGAAGCGATGTCCCGAATCGGCCGGACGTCGCCAGAACGAACCGAGGCAACGCCGGCTGCATCGGCGTCGCCGGGTCGGGTCCTGCGCCGGATTCGGCGTTTCCTAGGCCTCCGGGTTGAAGTGCCGCTTCAGCCCCATCCACACGTCCGGATAGTCCATCTGCCGGTGCGCGGCTTCCAGCGCCTGCGCCGCCGGCCGGATCACGCCGCGGGTCTCGAACATGATCGCCATGGTGTCGGTGACATAGTCCGGCTTGCTGGTGTCGACCGCGCTGGCCTTCTCGAAGGTCGCCGCGTCCGGCCCGTGCCCGGTCATGCAGTTGTGCAGCGAGCAGCCGCCCGGCACGAAGCCCTCGGCCTTGGCGTCGTAGATGCCGTGCACCAGCCCCATGAATTCGCTGGCGACGTTGCGGTGGAACCACGCCGGGCGGAAGGTGTCCTGCATGGCGAGGATGCGCGGCGGGAAGATCGCGAAATCGACGTTGCTGGTCCCGGGCGTGTCGCTGGGCGAATGTATCACCAGGAAGATCGACGGGTCGGGATGGTCGAAGCTGATCGAGCCGATCACGTTGAAGCGGCGCAGGTCGTACTTGTACGGCGCGTAGTTGCCGTGCCAGCCCACCACGTCCAGCGGCGAATGGGCGATCGACGCGCGCCAGCAATGGCCCTGGAACTTGGCGATCAGCTCGAAGTCGCCGTCGACGTCCTCGAACGCCGCATTGGGGGTGAGGAAGTCGCGGGTGTTGGCCAGCCCGTTGCTGCCGATCGGCCCGAGGTCGGGCAGGCGCAGCAGGGCGCCGAAGTTCTCGCAGACGTAGCCGCGCGCCTGCCCGTCCGGCAGCGCCACGCGGAAGCGCACGCCGCGCGGGATCACCGCGATTTCCTGCGGCGCGACGTCGACCACGCCCAGCTCGGTTTCGATGTGCAGCCGTCCCAGCTGCGGCACGATGAGCAGTTCGCCGTCGGCGTCATAGAAGAAGCGCCCCTGCATGTCGCGGTTGGCCGCGTACAGGTGGACGCCGACGCCGGTGCCGGCTTCCGGGCTGCCGTTGCCGCCCATGGTGAACAGGCCCTCGATGAAATCGGCCGGCGCGCTCGGCAGCGGCAGCGCGCCCCAGCGCAGTTTCTCGGGGGTGGCGCGGCCGCTGAAATCGTTGTGGAAGGCCGGAGTGTCGAACGCTTCGAAGCGCCCGTGCACGGCGCCCGGACGGATCCGGTACAGCCAGGCGTGACGGTTGGCGTGGCGTGGCGCGGTGAACGCGGTGCCGGTCAGCTGCTCGGCGTACAGGCCGTGCGCCACCTTCTGCGGGGAATTGCGGCCCTGCGGCACGGTGCCGGGGACCGCCTCGGTTTCAAACCAGTTGCCGAAACCGCTCTGGTAGCCGGTGCTTTGGATGCTCATGCTCTGGGCCATTCGTGATGGGCCTGTCGAACCATGAACGGCCGCCCGCCCTTCGACAGGTCAGGACGAACGACCCGTTCCCTTACAGCACGCCGCGCTTCATCTGGTCGCGCTCGATGCTCTCGAATAGAGCCTGGAAGTTGCCTTCGCCGAAGCCCTCGTTGCCCTTGCGCTGGATGATCTCGAAGAAGATCGGGCCGAATGCGTTCTGGGTGAAGATCTGCAGCAGCTTGCGCTTGTGGGTCTCGGGGTCGGCGTCGATCAGGATCGAGTTCCGGCGCAGGCGCGGCACGTCCTCGCCGTTGTCGGGCACGCGGATGTCGACCACGTCGTAATAGGTGTCCGGCGTGTCGAGGAAGGCGACCCCGGCGGCGTGCATCGATTCCACGGTCGAATAGATGTCGTTGGTGAACAGCGCGATGTGCTGGATGCCCTCGCCGTGGTAGTCGCGCAGGTACTCGTTGATCTGCGACTTCTCGTCCGAAGACTCGTTCAGGGGGATTCGCACGATCCCGTCCGGCGCGGTCATCGCCTTGGACAGCAGGCCGGTCTTGGCGCCCTTGATGTCGAAGTAGCGGATCTCGCGGAAGTTGAACAGCTTTTCGTAGTATTCCGACCACTTGTCCATGTTGCCGAGGAACAGGTTGTGGGTCAGATGGTCGATGAAGGTCAGCCCGAAGCCCTTGGGCCGGGTGTCGACGCCGTCGAACGGAACGAAATCGCCGTACAGGTTCGCGTTGTCGGCATCGACGAGATACAGCATGCAATCGCCGATGCCCTTGATGACCGGCGCATCGACCGCCTTGCTGTCGGCGCGGAATTCCACCGTCTCGCCGCCGTTGGCCAGCACGTGGGCCAGCACCTCGGCCGAGGGCTTCCTGAAATTGATCGCGAACCCGCAGGCCGACTGCCCGTGCCGTTCGGCGAAATCGGAGGCGAACGAGTTCTCGGTCTCGTTGAGCAGGAAATTGATGTCGCCCTGGCGGAACAGGGTGATGGCGCGATCCTTGTGGCGGGCGATGGCGGCAAAGCCCATGCTTTCCAGATAGGCCGTCATCGACGCCGCCGCACCCTTGGGCGCGGCGAATTCGACGAATTCGAAGCCGTCGATGCCCATCGGGTTGTCGAAGGTGGTGGGGGTCATCCCGAGGCTGAAATCGGCGGCGGTGCGCTGCACGGACATGGCGGGCTCCTGGCTGGATTGTCGCTTGGCCTGCCTTTATAGTTTCATATGAAACCAATTTCAAGGCGCGCCGCAGCATGGCCACGAGCACGAACGCGAGGGCGAACGGCAAGCACGCAGGCCCCGGCCCAGCCGTCATCGACGACGTGCTGGTCCTGGAAAACTTCCTGCCTTACCGGCTCAGCGTGCTCGCCAACCGCGCCTCGGACGCACTGGCGCGCGAATACTCGCAGCGGTTCGATCTGGGCGTCACCGAATGGCGGGTGATGGCGGTGCTCGGCCACCACCCCGGCCTGTCGGCCAACGCGGTGGCGCGGCGCACGGCGATGGACAAGGTGGCGGTCAGCCGCGCGGTCAATCGCCTGCTGGCGTCCGGACGACTCCAGCGCCGGATCGACCCGGACGATCGGCGGCGCTCGCTGCTGCGCCTGTCCCGGGCCGGACGCGCGGTCTATGCCCAGGTGGTGCGGATCGCGCTGGACTTCGAACGCGAACTGCTGGCCGGCGTGCCGACCGCCGAGCGCACGCAACTGTTCCATTTGCTCGACCGGCTCGACGCCCTGGAACTGCGCGTCGAACAGGCAACGCCCTAGCCTCGGTCGCGCCGCACCTCAATAGCGGTCGTTGAAGGCGAAGATCGGCGATCGCTCCTTCCACTTGCCCTCGGTGAAGTCTGGGAAATCGAGGGTCCGGTAGCCTTCGGCGATCGACTGTTCCGACAGCGTCGTGATCGCGCTCCACGCCACCGCATCGTAGATGTCGATCGGCATCGGGTCGCCCGCCTTGAGCGCCTCGATGAAGGCGTGCACCACGAACCAGTCCATGCCGCCGTGGCCGGCGCCGGCCGCCTTGTCGGCGTACTTGCGCCACAGCGGGTGGTCGAATTCGTCGTAATACTTCTGCGCATCCTCCCAGCGATGGCGGGGGCTGCGGCCTTCGACATGCACCGACTTGTTGACGTCCATCCACAGCCCGTCGGTGCCCTGCACGCGGAAGCCCAGCGAGTACGGCCGTGGCAGGCTCACGTCGTGCTGCAGCAGGATGGTTTCGCCGTTCTCGCAGCGCAAGGTGGTGGTGACCAGATCGCCGAGCCTGAAGACGACCTTGGCGTTGGGATGGTTCGGCCCGCCCTCGAGGCGCTCCAGGATGTAATCGTGCAGACCGCGCGCCTTGCTGGCGAAGGCGTTGATATGGGTGAAGCGGTTGCCGCGGTGGATGCCCGCGTACATCGCGCAGGGGCCGATGCCGTGGCTGGGGTAGAGATCGCCGTTGCGCTCCACCGCGTGCCGGGTGCGCCACTGCGCCTCGGAAAACGCCTTCGGCCCGAACTCCACGCCGCTGTCGTAGGGCTGCTTCGGGTCGCCGTTGTTGAACATCACCCCGCGCAGGTCGTGCTGGTAGCCGCCCTGCAGGTGGATCAGTTCGCCGAACAGGCCCTGGCGCACCATCTGCAGAACGGCCAGCACGTCGCGGCGGTAGCAGACGTTCTCCATCAGCATGTACGGCGTGCCGGTGCGCTGCTGCGTGCGCAGGACGTCCCAGTGGTCCGGCAGGGTGATGCCGGCCACCACCTCGCAGGCGACCGCGATCTTTGCCTCCATCGCCGCGATGGCCTGCGGCGCGTGCCATTCCCACGGGGTGACAATGAACACCGCATCGAGGTCGGTGCGCGCCAGCAGCTTGCGCCAGGCGTTGACATCGCCGTTGCCGCCGTAGGTCTTGGGCTTGCGCCGGCCGGCCTTGTCGATGATCGCCAGCGCCATGTCCAGCATCACCTGCTGGGTGTCGCAGATCGCCACCAGGTCGACGTCGTCGCGGCTGAGGATCGGCCCGAGCTGCGACTGCCCGCGCAGGCCGGTGCCGATCATCGCCACCCGCAGCCGGGAGCGCGGCGCGGCGAACGCGGGGGTGAGCGAGGCGGCAGCGCCGGCGACGCTGGCGGCGGCGGTGGAAAGCAGGAATTCGCGGCGGCGAATGGCACTCCTCTCTGTTCGAAAACGGTATCGTCCCGGATGATCCCCCCACCGGCCGGAAAAGGAAACGGCGGCCTCAGCCGCCGTTTCCGGATGCCTCTCGCGGTTGCAATCGGGCCTACTTCACGCCGTGCATCAACTTCTGGATCAGCGGCGCGATCAGGAACAACAGCACACCTGCTCCGATCAGGACCCAGAATCCGAAGGTGTAGCCGGAATGCGCCGAAGCGACGGTCATGCCGCCTTCGCCGCTGATCACGCCAGCGAAGATGCCGGACAGATTGTTGCCGATCGCCGTGGACAGGAACCAGCCGCCCATGCCGAAACCGACCAGCCGCACCGGCGCCAGCTTGGTCACCATCGACAGTCCGATCGGCGACAGGCACAACTCGCCCACCGATTGGATCACGTAGACCATGAACAAGGTCCAGAACGGGATCTTCATCGTCTGCGGATCGACCATGCTCGACAGTGCCACCATCAGCAGCAGGAAGGCCAGGCCGTTGAAGATGATGCCCAATCCGAACTTGCGCGGGATCGACGGATTGGCGCGGCCCAAACGCACCCAGATCCAGGCGATGACCGGAGCCAGCGAGATGATGGCCAGCGAGTTCACCGACTGGAACCAGCCCACCGGGAAGGTCCAGCCGCCGAAATCGCGCTGCACGATGTTCTGGGCCAGAAAGTTGAACGAACTGCCAGCCTGCTCGAAGAACATCCAGAACAGCACGTTGAAGGCGAAGATGATCAACATCGCCAACGCCTTGTCGCGTGCGACCGCACCATCCTGGAACCCTTCGCGCAGGATCAGCACGCACAGCGCCAGGAACAGAACGCCGAGAATCCATGCCAGCAGGCTGGCCTCGATGGTCAGCAGGAAAAAGATCAACGGAATCGCCACCACCACGCCCACCGCCACCATCAGCGGCTTGGCGAGCCCTTCGCTGCCAGCGATCGGCTTGCCGATGCCCTGCAGCCGCGCACGACCAAACCAGAACCAGATCAGGCTGATCAGCATGCCGAGGCCCGAGGCGATGAACACGGCTTTGTACGCCGGCATCGCGGAGGAGCCGCCGAACATGTGCTCGGCCAGATAGCCGGTCAGGATCGGCGCGATGAAGGCGCCTGCGTTGATGCCCATGTAAAACAGGGTGAACCCGGAATCGCGGCGCTCGTCACCCGGCGCGTAAAGCTGTCCCACCATCGTTGAGATGTTCGGCTTGAACAGGCCGTTGCCGGCGATGATCGTGGCCAGACCGATGCGAAACACGGTCTCGTTCGGAACCACGACCATGAACAAGCCCACGGCCATGACCACCGCGCCGATCAGGATTGAGCGCTGGTAGCCGATCACCCGGTCGGCCACATAGCCGCCAAAAAGCGCGGCCGCGTACACCAACGCCAGATACGCGCCATAAAGCCGGCTGGCATGCGCCTCGCCGGAACTGTCGCCACCGAAGAATTCCGCAACGATGTAGAGCGCCAGCGCCCAGCGCATGCCGTAGAAGGCGAAGCGTTCCCAGAACTCGGTCATGAACAGCATCCACAGCGGACGCGGATGGCCCATGACCTGCTTGAATTCCGGCAACTGCGCCGGCGTGTTTGGCGCGGCTGCGCTCATGCGTTTCTCCCCTCGAAAACTGCGGTGGATTGGCGACGCGCGGGCGGTGTCCGATCCCGACGCAACCGCCGAAGCATCACCGAACGGTGCGGGCAACGTCAACGCCACGCATTCAGGCGTGTGGCCTGTGGTCGGAATTCCCGCACCGCAGCGCTCCGCACGCCAGCGTATTGCGGCAGTGCAGCAAAGAGCGGATGCCGGCCAGCGGCTACAATAGAAGGATTGCTCCAATCGGACGGATGCCCATGGCCATCGCCGCCAGTTTCGAAATCGAATACCTGCAATACCTCAATCCCGACGGCAAGCTCGTCGGCAAGCTGCCGCCGGCGGTGAAGGACGCCAAGGCGCTGGTGCCGATCTTCAAGCAGATGCTGTTCCTGCGCACCTTCGACGGCAAGGCCATCGCCCTGCAGCGCACCGGCAAGCTCGGCACCTACGCCGCCGCGCTCGGCCACGAGGCCACCCACGTCGGCATCGGCGTGGCGATGCGCCCCGAGGACGTGTTCGCGCCCAGCTATCGCGAATACGGCGCGCAGTTCGCGCGCGGGGTGAAACCGCGCGATGTGCTGATGTACTGGGGCGGCGACGAGCGCGGCAACGATTACGAAGTCCCCAGGAACGACTATCCGTGGTGCGTACCGATCTCCACCCAGATGCTGATGGCGTCGGGCGCGGCGCTGTCGTTCAAGCTGCGCAGGCAGAAGCGCGTGGCGGTGGCGGTGTGCGGCGACGGCGGCAGCTCGAAGACCGATTTCTACGCCGCGATCAACACCGCCGGCGCCTACACCTCGCCGCTGGTGCTGTGCGTGGTCAACAACGGCTGGGCGATCAGCGTGCCGCGCAAGGCCCAGACCGGCGCCGAGACGCTGGCGCAGAAGGGTCTGGCCGGCGGGCTGTACTGCCTGCAGGTGGACGGCAACGACCTGATCGCGGTGCTGGAGGCGATGCGCCGCGCCACCGAGCGCGCGCGCAAGGGCGAAGGCGGCAGCGTGATCGAGTTCATGACCTACCGCCTGCACGACCACACCACCGCCGACGACGCCCGCCGCTACCGCGGCGAGGACGAGGTCAAGGCGGCGTGGCTGAAGGAACCCTTCATCCGCCTGCGCAAGTACCTGACCGCGCAGAAGCTGTGGGACGAAAAGAAGGAAAAGGCCTGGATCGAGGAGTGCACGAAGAAGGTGGACGAGGAAATCAACGCCTATCTGAACACGCCGGTGCAGCCGGTCGAAGCCATGTTCGACTATCTGTACGCCGAGCTGCCCGAGGACCTGCGGGGCCAGCGGGCGGAAGCGCTGGCGCGGGAGGGTCGGGCATGAGCGCGCAACCCATCACCCTGATCGAGGCGATCACCCAGGCGCTGGCCTACGAGCTGCGCAGCGACGAGCGCGTGGTCGTGCTCGGCGAGGACGTCGGCGTCAACGGCGGCGTGTTCCGCGCCACCGCCGGGCTGTCGGAAAAATTCGGCCCCGAACGCATCCTCGACACCCCGCTGGACGAAACCAGCATCGCCGGCCTGTCCGTCGGCATGGCCTCGCAGGGCATGCGCCCGGTGGCCGAAGCGCAGTTCGACGGCTTCGTCTATCCGATGGTCGATTTCATGATCAGCCACGCCGCCCGCATGCGCTACCGCACCCGCGGCCGGCTGACCTGCCCGATGGTGCTGCGGGTGCCGTGGGGCGGCGGTATCCGCGCGCCGGAACATCACAGCGAGGCCAACGAGGCGATCTTCACCAACGTCCCCGGCCTGCGCGTGGTGATGCCCTCCAGCCCGCAGCGCGCCTACGGCCTGCTGCTGGCGGCGATCCGCGACCCGGATCCGGTCATCTACATGGAGCCCAAGCGCATCTACCGGCAGTACAAGGAGCTGGTGCCCGACGACGGCGAGGCGCTGCCGCTGGACGTGTGCTACGTGCTGCGCGACGGCAGCGACATCACGCTCGTCACCTGGGGCGCACAGGTCAAGGAAACCCTGGAAGCGGCCGACGCGCTGGCGAAGGAAGGCATCAGCGCCGAGGTGATCGATGTCGCCACGCTCACGCCGCTGGACTTCCCGACCATCGCCGAATCGGTGGCCAAGACCCACCGCTGCGTGATCGTCCACGAAGCGCCGCGCACGGCGGGCTTCGGCGGCGAAATCGCCGCCCGGATCGCCCACGAATGCCTGTTCGACCTGCTCGCCCCGGTCGAGCGCGTCACCGGCTACGACACCCACATCCCGCTGTTCCGCCTCGAAATGAAGTACCTGCCGAGCGTGGACAAGATCGTCGCCGCCGCAAGGCGCGCGATGGCCTATTCGTAAGGACGCCCCATGAGCAAGAAATTCCTCCTCCCCGACCTCGGCGAAGGTCTGCCCGACGCCACCATCGTCGAGTGGCACGTCAAGGTCGGCGACACGATCCGCCTCGACGAGAACCTGGTCTCGATGGAAACCGCCAAGGCGGTGGTGGACGTGCCCTCGCCGGTGTCCGGCAAGGTACTCAAGCTGGCCGGCGGCCCGGGCGACGTGATCGTCACCGGCAAGCTGCTGGCCGAGTTCGAGATCGATCCCAGCCTGCCGCAGCGCGCCGAAGGCCAGGATACCGGGCACCATCACGGCGCCGCGCACGACGAGCCCGAACCGGATCCCACTCCCGCGCCGACGCCTGCCGCCAAGCCGGCCTCCGGCGAGCGCGAAGACGCCGGCACCGTGGTCGGCGCGATGCAGGTCGGCAATGCGGTGGTCAGCGAATCCGCAGTTGCCGTGGGCGGCGTGAAAGCCGTTCCCGCCGTGCGCGCGATGGCGCGCAAGCTCGGCGTGGACCTGGCGCGCGTGCGCGCCAGCGGACCGGACGGCACGGTGACGATGAACGACGTCAAGCAGGCGGCCGCGAATCCCGCATCGATGGCGGCACCGGCCGCCGCGCCGGCCGCTGCCGTCGCTCCTGCCGCTGCGGCGTCCGTTGCATCGGCGGCCCGCAGCACGCTCTCGCAATCCGGCAAACCGATGCGCACCCAGCCGCCGACGGTTTCGGTCAGCGGCCAGCCCGAACAGCTCAAGGGCGTGCGCCGCAACATGGCGCGGGTCATGGCCGACGCCCGCGACCGCGTGGTGCAGACCACCATCGTCGACGACGCCGACCTGCATGCCTGGGTGGGCAAACAGGACATCACCGCGCGCACCATCCGCGCGATCGTCGCCGCCTGCAGGGCCGAGCCCTCGCTCAACGCCTGGTTCGACGACGAGAACCTCGCCCTCACCCGCCATCCGCACGTCGATCTCGGCATGGCGGTGGACACGCCGGACGGCCTGTTCGTGCCCGCCCTGCGCAACGCGCATCTGCTCGACGGCGCCGGCCTGCGCGCCGGCATCAACCGCCTGCGCGCGCAGGTCGAGGATCGCTCGATCCCGGCTTCGGAGCTGACCGGCTACACCATCAGCCTGTCCAACTTCGGCATGTTCGCCGGCCGCTACGGCACCGTGGTCGTGGTGCCACCGTGCGTGGCGATCGTCGGAGTCGGCAAGCTCACCCACGACGTGGTCGCGGTGATGGGCGGGGTGGAAGTGCATCGCCGCATGCCGATCTCGCTGACCTTCGACCACCGCTGCATCACCGGCGGCGAAGCGGCGCGCTTCCTCAAGGCTCTGCTCGACGACCTGGCGCGACCGAACTGAATCCGGGGAAAGGTTCAATAAAAAGCCCGCATCGACCGAAGTCTCAGCGGGCCTGCTCCCTCCCCCACGTCGGGACGCGGGGCGATCGTGACTTATGGCCTAGACGCATGCACGCTGCGGCGCAACATCGCACTCAGTCCGGGCGCGGCCGGCGGTGCAGGTCCTTGAGGATCTCGCGGGCCGCGCTGCGTCCCGGCAGGCCGGTGACGCCGCCGCCGGGATGGCTGCCGGAACCGCACAGGTACAGCCCCTTGAACGCGCCGCGGTAGTTGCCCTGGCCGAGCATCGGCCGGGCGGAAAACATCTGGTCCAGCCCCAACGCGCCGTGGAAGATGTCGCCGCCGAGCAGCCCCAATCTGCGCTCCAGGTCGAGCGGCGACAGCGCCTCGTAGCCGAGCACGCTGCGGGCGAAGTTCGGTGCGTAATCGTTGACGGTGTCGATCATCAACCTGGCCACCGCGTCGCGGTGCGCATCCCAGCCGCCGTCGACCTCGGGGTTCACCTGCTGGCAGAACAGGCTGGCAACGTGCCGGCCCTTGGGCGCGAGGCTGTCGTCGAGGGTCGAGGAAATCACCAGCTCGACGATCGGCTCGCGCGCCCAGCCGGGGTTGTGCGCCTTCGATTTGGCGTCGAAAAAGGCCTGCTCGAAATAGCGCAGCGACGGTCCGATCAGGATGCCGCTCTGGTGGTGCGGCTGCAGGTTCGTGCCCGGCGCCGCGGTGAAGTCCGGCAGCTCGGACAGCGCCACGTTCATGCGGAAGGTGCCCGAACCGCAGCGGTAGCGGCCGATGCGCTGCTCGGTGTCCACGTCCAGCTGCCCGGGCGCCAGCAGCCGGGTATAAAGCAGCTTCGGGTTCAAGCTGCTGGCGACGACCCGCGCCCGCAGCTCGCGACCGTCGGCCAGCCGCACGCCCACCGCCTTGCCGTCCTCGACCAGCAATTGCGCGACCTCGGCTTCGGTCTCGATGGTGACCCCGCGCGCCTCGCACTCGGCGCGCATGGCCTGGGTGATCGCCCCCATGCCGCCGATGGCGTGGCCCCAGACGCCCTGCTTGCCGTTGACCTCGCCGAACACGTGGTGCAGCAGCACGTAGGCGCTGCCCGGGGTGTACGGGCTGGCGAAATTGCCGACCACCGAATCCCAGCCCAGCGCCGCCTTCAGCGGCTCGCCCTCGAACCAGGCATCGAGCAGCTCGCCAGCGGACTTGGTGAACAGGTCGAGCAGGTCGCGCCGCCCGCGCATGTCCAGCGCCTCCAGCTGGCGCACCACCGCCAGCGAGCGGATCCAGTCGGCCAGCACGAAACGGTCGGACACGTTCGGCGGCGTGCGCCGCAGCAGCTCGCGCAGCACCACCACCACCCGCTCCAGCATCGCGTAGTACTCCGGCAGCCGCTGGGCGTCGCGCGCCGACCACTTGCCGACTTCCTTCAGCCCGGGCTTGCCGCCGAGCCGGAAGCTGCGCCCGTCGGGCAGCGGCAGGAAGTTGGAATACGGCCGCTCGACGATCCGCAGTCCGTGCTCGTGCAGGCGCAGGTCGGCGATCACCGCCGGATTGAGCAGGCTGACGGTGTAGCTCGCCAGCGAATTGCGGAAACCGGGGTGGAATTCCTCGGTGACGGCCGCGCCGCCCACGATGTGGCGGCGTTCCAGCACCCGCACCTTCAGACCGGCACCGGCCAGGTACGCCGCACAGACGAGGCCGTTGTGGCCGCCGCCGAGGATGAGGGCGTCATCGTTTGTCATTGCCCGTCCGCCGCGTCCAGCGTCACGTTGAAGTGAATGGCAGCCAGTTGCTCCGGGGACTTGCCCAGCCTGCGCAGGAACGGCAGCCAGCGCGGATCGCTCTTGATGGGATCAAACGCGGCATCGGAGGCGATCATCGGCAGCGCCGAATCCTTGTACTCGACCGCCTTGTCCAGCCAGGCAAACGCACTGTCGGCATTGCCCCGCCACGCCTCCACATAGGCGATGTTGTAGGCCGCGTCCCGACCGTACTCGTCGATGATTTCCTTCAAGACCGCATCCGATTTCTCGCGATCGCCAAGCGTATGCCAGGCCATGGCCTCGCCGAACAAACGGAACGGCTCGAACGGTTCCAGCTTCGCCTCGGCCAGCGCCGCCTGCGCATCGCCCTTGCGCAACAGCGCGGTGGCGATGGCGGAATGGGAAATGATCCGCTTCGGTTCCAGCATCAGCCCGGTGCGGCAGGCGTCGATCGCAAGATCCAGCTTACCCGCGCCAAAATAGGCCAGGCACAGGTTGGCATGGACGTTGGACTGCATCGGATCGCGCGACTTCAGGTTTTTCAGGATGTCGACCGCCAGATCGAGCCGGCCCAAAGCCTTCGCCACCTGTCCCGCTTGCCCGAGAGCGTAGATATTGCGCGGTTCAAGCTCCAGCGCGCGCTGCACGTTTCTTGCCGCAAAGACAAGATCGTCGTCGCGGATCATCACGATATTGGACAGCTCGGCATAGGCATCGGCCGAGTTCGGGTCGATTGCCAGCGCCTTGTTGGCGGCCTCCAGCGCCAGCCGGTAGCCCTCCTCCGGCGGCAGTATGCCAAGACCGGCCTGACTGCTGTGAACCACGGCGAGCATGTTCCACGCATCGACGTAGCGCGGATCGATCTCCAGCGCCTGTTTGGCCAGCGCCAATGCCTGCGCATAGCCTTCGCTGGAATGCTGGCGAAAGCTGTTCAGGCTTTGCAGGTACAGCGCGAACGCGCGCGGATCGGTCCGGCGCACTCTCGGCGCCTCTCCGCCCAGCAGCTTGACCTTCAGCTGCGCCACCACCGCCGCGCCGATCTCGTCCTGGATCGCGAAGATGTCGTCCAGCGGTCGATCGTAGGTGTCGTTCCACAGCTGCGTGTCCGAACGCCCGTCGATCAACTGCACGGTGATCCGCACCCGGTTGCCGGCCTTGCGGATCGAGCCGTCGAGGATGTAGCCCACGTCCAGCTTGCGCGCGATGGTCGGGATGTCCTCCTTGCGGTCGCGGAAGGAAAACGCCGACGAACGCGAAATCACCCGCAGTTCCGACACCTTCGCCAGCAGGTTGAGCAGTTCCTCGGCGATCCCGTCCGACAGGTATTGCTGGTCGTGCGCCTGGCTCATGTCGGCGAACGGCAGCACCGCGATCGAACGTTCGCCGAAGGTTTCCTTGATCGCGTCGCTGCGCCCTTCCATGCGCGCTTCCGCCGCCACCGCCGCCTGCCGGTGCGGTGCCAGCACGAACTTGTCGAACGCGAAATACCCGAGCGCCAGCGCCAGCACCAGCATGATCAGGTAGTCGATCTTCCGACTCGACGCCACCGGCATGGCGGCCGCCTGCTCCGTCGTCGGCTCGCGCCGCAGCCCGCCCGGCGTCCACTGGAACACCCAGGCGATCACCAGCGCCGGCACGAAACCAATGACGGCCACCAGAAGGATGGCGCGCCCCAGCCACTCCGGCGCCGACAGCATCGGCAGCACCGTGCCCGCCACCTGCAGCAGCAGCCACGCGCCGGCCAGATACAGCCCCGCCGCGCGAATCACGTTGCGGCGCTTGAGTTCGGCAAGGAAGTGGTTCATGCGCGCTGCGCTCTCCGGGCCGGGACCCCACGTCCGGCATGCGGCGACAGTCTTGCACAGGATTCCCGATGTGTCCGCGCAGCCTGTGTTTCCCGGCGAGGCGCAAGCCTGCCGGGCCAGGCGGCAAGCGGCATCAGGGGCAGGTGGTCACCTGATTCGAACAGGTCCGGGTTGCCCAGCCGCGAAACCGCCGGTCCTCGTAAGAGGCGTCAACCTCGGCCCAATCGTCCTTGCAGGCGTGCAGGCGAACCGCCCAGGAATCCGGGCCCATCATGTTCCCGTCCGGATCGGCGAAGGCGAGATGCGCGACCACGGGCGATTCGAGTGCGGGTTCGCGATGCAGGTTCGCGTCGTTGAGCAACAGGCCGAGATAGCGCCCCGACACCCAACCCTCGCCCTTGAAAAGCACCTTGTCGGGCTTGTCGCCGGCGTAGTCGATCATGACCGCCGCGCTGATGCGGAACCAGCCGTTGTGCGATCCGGTGATCGTCACTTCGGCGGCCTCGTCATAGCCTTCGACGCCACCGGGCGGAGGCAGTCGGCCGATCACGGCGTTGTTGGTGCCGGGACCGGAACGCACGGCCAGGCCGGCGGGATCGCTGTCGGTGGACCAGGCGGAGAGGTTGCAACGGGCGATGTCCGCCGCCGCAGCGGTGGCCGGGGGCGGCGCGCTTCCCGCGATCAGAAGCAGGCCCGCAACCGCAACGACATGCCGCAAGCAACGACGCATTGTCCGGTTCTCCCGTTTCCCGCCCCGCACGCGCCCCGGCATCGCCTGCGCGAGCAGCGCTACGACTCGCAAAACTTCAAGGGACAATACCGCATCCTCGCCCTGGGCGCGACAAGCCGCGCGTTGCGAGACATTGGCTTCAGGACCCGGCTCGGCTATGCGTCCGCCAGCAGGCTGCGCACACGCTCGAGCTCCGCCGCATCGCCACCCGCGGCTGCCATCGCCTGCGCGCTTAGGCCATCCAGCAGGCGTCTCGCTTCGTCGCGCTGACCTTGCTCGATCAGCGCTTCCGCCAACGACAGGCGGAAGCTCTGGCCGGCCGCGTTGTCTTCGCCGAACTGCTGGCGCAACCGCTGTTCGGCTTTCCGCAACAGGGCGATGCCGGCGGGACGGTCGCCGCAGTTGTATTCCTGCAACCCGAGGTTGCCGGTTTCGACCAGCGTGGCCTGTTTGTTTTCGCCGTAGCGCGCGGCCATGCGCCGCGCCACGTCGCGCTGGATCAGCAGGGCGGCGGGGCAGTTTCCAGCCATGTCGTGGATGCTGGCCACGGTGGAGCGTTGCACCAGCGTCTGGTAGTTGTCGGGGCCGTAGATCTTTTCCGAGGCGGCGGCGGATGCCTGCGCCAGCGGCAGGGCTTCGGCGTAGTTGCCTTGGCTTCGCAGCGCGCGGGCCAGGTTCATCTGCACCGAGGCGATGCGGGTTTCGCCAACCTGCCGCACATCCAGCAGCGGATCCGTCAGTATGCCGCGCATCAATGCGATGGCCTTGTCGGTCTGGCCGGAACGGCGTAGCGCATCGGCCAGGTTCTCGCGGATCACGAAGGCGCGCTGCGCGTCCCCCGGGAACAACTGCCGCTGCAGTGCGTCCGCGCGCACCCAGGCCGGCAATGCCCGATCAATCTGCAACTGCTGGTGGTGGAAGATGCCGCGGGCAAAAGCTGCATCCAGCGCCAGTTCGCTGTTCTGATGCAGGCGAGCGCCAGCCTTGGCATCGGCGTCGGCCAGCAGTTTTCCCGCCTCCTTGAAATCGGTATCGCGACTGGCGTAGGCCAGCGTGCGCACCAACGCATAGGCGGTGCGCAGCGTCAATGCGTCGTCCGCGCCGAAGGCGACGGTGAAATCGCGCAGGGCCGCGCGCAGTTCTTCCGCGCTACGCTCGATCTCACCCAGTGCGCGCCACGACTGCCCCAGCGCCGCGTGGATGCTGCCGCGAGTGGCCCGATCCTGGCCGAACTTGCCGTTGATTTCCCGCGAGGCCACGTCCAGCATGTCGCGAATGGTGGGGTCATGCTCGAATGCCGCGCCGCCGGGGCTGACCGTACCGATCAGGTCGTTGCTGAGGAAGGACACCACCGCTACCGCGCGTGCTGCCTGCATTTCGGCGATGTCGCGCTGCCGCTCGGCGAGGCGGTGCTGCTGCTCGCTGCGGTGCCAGAACCAAAGGCTGCAACCCAGTCCCAGCAGTAGCGCGGCGAAGGCGGCCACTGCCCACGGGCGGCGCGCACGACTGCGTTCCAGCGCATGGCGCAGCGCGGCGGCGGCGTGTTCGTCCGCCTCGCGCTGGGCGCGTTCGGTGCGGCGCTGCGGCAGACGGTGCAGGCGCTCGGCCAGTTCGGTGGCGCTGGCGATGCGGCGGGCGGGGTCGGCGTCGGTGGCCTGTGCGATATCCTCGCGCAGCTGCGGATCCTCGATATCGCGCTCCCAGCCCGGCACCAACGGCCTGCGCAGATCGCCGGCCAGCCACTGGTAGAGCAGCATCCCCAGCGCATAGACGTCGCTGCGGACGGTGGCCGACTGTCCGGCCAGCAGTTCCGGGGCCAGATACAGCGGCGTACCGGAGCTGGAATCGCCGCCGACTTGCGTCATCGTCATGCCCAGCGCGGTGATGCCGAGTTCGGCAAGCCGCTCCGGCTGCAGCAGTCGGCTGCTGCCGAAATCGGTCAGTCGCGTCTGCCAGCCCTCGCCGCGCGCGGCCACCAGCACGTTGGCCGGCTTCAGGTCCTTGTGCAGCACGCCGACCGCATGCGCTGCGGCCACGGTTTCGACGATGGGAATGAAGAAGGCGAGGCGCTGCTCCCTGTCCAGCGCGGCCAGCCTGCCATCCTGCGCGGCCCATTCCGGCAGCGCTTGCCCGCCGTAGTCGGATTCCAGAAAGAACGGCGTCGATGCGAAGTTCCAGTCCAGCAGGCGGACGATGTCCTCGCGCTCCCCCAGCGCTTCGCGCAGCACCCGCAGCAGGGTGGCCTCGCGCTTGATCGAGGCCAGGCATTCGCCGTCCAGGGCGAACTTGAACACGCGCGCATCGCGGCTGCGTGGATGCCGCGCCAGCCAGACTTCGCTGCCCAGCGTGTGGCCCAGCTGACGTTCCAGCACGAACTGCTCGCGCCCCGGCACCGGCTTGCCCGCTTCCAGCGCCAGCGGACTGGACGGCGCGGCCCCGACCGCCATGCGCTCCAACGGCCCGTCGAAACGGTACCCGATCCTCGGCACAGTGGCGATGCGGCGCTCCCCATCGGCATCCAGCGCCTTGCGCAGCTTGCCCACGGCGGTGGACAGCACGTTGTCCACCGTCACCCGCCCGGCCCAGACGGTTTCGAACAATTCGTCCTTGGTCACCACCTCGCCGGCATGGCGCAGCAACAGCGACAGCACCTCCAGCGGCTTGTGCTCCATCTCCACCGGCAGGCCGGCGACCCGCAGCTCGCGCCGCGATTCGTCGAATTCGATGCTGCCGAAACGCCAGCGGTAGAGAGAATCGCCCATGTCTTGCCGGTTGCCTGACGAAGGCCACTTATAGGCGGCGCGGCGCAGGCCCGTCAACCGCGCGCGGGGCGAGGCTTGAAGGTTTCTTGAAGGTTCCGTGAGGACACGCGGACGATCTGCGACCAGCATTGCCCCGATCCCGGCGCGACCCGCCCGGGCGAAACGATGGGGGTTGATGATGGAGACGCGAAACGCGAACGCTGCGGCGACGGGAAAGAACACTCTGCAGACGATCGGGAGCCGGTTGCGTCTGGCCGCGATCCTCGTCCTTGCGCTACTGCTGGCGGCGTGCGGCGACGGCATGACCGGCAGATTCGAGGGCGGCGTGACCGGCGAGCAGGTTCTCACCTTCCACGGCAACGGAAAAGCCACCCAGGAAGCCGCCGGGATGGAGCAGCAGCTGGAATACGAGGTCGACGGCGACAAAATCCGGCTGCGCAACCCCGACCAGCCCGGCACCACCGTGGTGCTGACCCGCAAGGACGACGACACCCTGACCGGCGGGCCGATGGGCCTGCTGGAATTCAAGCGCAAGCAATAATCCGGGGAGCGAACCGACATGCGCAAATTGGCACTGCTGTTGTCACTCCTGGTAGTGGCTGGATGTGCGAAGGAACACGAAATCACCCTGCCCATGGATGGGCGCGCCAGCAACGAGATCTCCCGGATCAACGCCTCGAACCAAGTCGATCGACCCTACCGGGTCGATGGAAAGCCATTTTCCGGCGTGGTGGTGGGCCGCCGCGGTGACCAGGTGGTATTACGCGTGCACATGCGCGATGGCCGCAAGCACGGCGTGACGGAATGGTTCTACAACGACGGCACGCGGCAGAGCCGCGAAGAGGTGGCCTGGGACGAGGCGGATGGCGTGCGGCACACAGGCGATTCCGAAAGCTGGTGTGAGAACGGCGAACGCCGCTCGCTGACCGAATACAGCCGCAAGGGCCAGCAAGAGCTGGCGCGAAACTGGGATTGTGAAACCGGCAAACTGGTGGCGGAGTCTAGGTTCGACGCCGAGGGGAGGCAGGACGGGCAGGCAAGCAAATGGGCCCCGAGCGGCACGCTGATCGAACGGGCATCGTGGAAGGCCGGCGCCTTGCACGGCGACAAGCAGACCTGGGCGGCAAACGGCACGCTGCTCGAGCACGCCCGCTACCGCGAAGGCAAGAGACACGGCCTGCAGGAAACTTGGCACGCCAATGGGAAGCCCGCCACCCGCGGCGAATACGCCGACGACAAGCCGGTCGGCCCGCATGAAACCCGGGACGAGAACGGACGGCTGGTGGAAGGCGGCAGTTACGCTGCGGATGGCAGCAAGACCGGCCTGTGGCTGGAACGCAGTGGCGACAGGAGCACAGCCGTGCAGTACGGGCCGGGCGGCTTCGTGCCGCCGGAGCTGCTGAGCACCTATGCCACGGCGCTGTGGACGCGCCCGAACCCGCAGACGGTCGCCTTCTACCTGGACGAAGGCAAGATCAAGCTCGGCGATGCGCTGCCGGCAAGCTACAACGGCGATCCGGAGCAAGGACCCTACCAGTTCCCGGTTCGCAGCTGGACCTATCCAGTGATCTTCGCCGACGACACCGTGCTGCCGCTGCTGCTGGAAAGGGGCGCGAACATCGATCAGACCGACAGCGAAGGCCGCACCCGCCTGCTGCGCTGCGTCGAACGGTACCGCTACAACGCACGCAACAACGATCTCTGGGTTTGCAGCGCGGCGCAGTTGCAGGCCCTGCTGGACCGAGGTGCGAAGGCCTCGGTCGTGGATCGCCACGGACGCAATGCCCTGCACCACCTGCTGAACGTCGCTGTGTACGACGACCGTGGCGACGTGTTTGGCCATGGTGCCACCGAGGCCCGCCAAGCGCGCGTGGCGTTGCTGGCGGCACTGGTCAAGGCGGGCGCCAACGCCAATGCTGCTGACGAGGAGGGCTACACGCCGCTGGTTCGGGCGCTGAAATCGCGGCACATCGACCTGATCAAGGCCGTGCTGGCCGCCGGCGCACGCGCAAACGCGCCAGGCCCAGCCGGTACCCGGGCCGTGCATTGGCTGTTCCTCAACGACACCGGCAGCTATGACATCCGCGGCGATTTCGTCGCAGAAGCACTGCCACTGCTGGTAGCCGCCGGTGCCGATGTCAACGCACCGCTGGAATGGGACAACCAGCGCGTCACCCTGCGCGACCTGGCGGTGCGCCACGGACTGGTCGACCTGGTGCGCCTGATCGAACAGAACACCAAACCGGCGAAACCGTGATGTGGAAGGTGTTGCTGTATCTGGTGCTCGCCGTACCGATGCTTGCGCAGGCGCAGTCCGAGCCGACGACCGATTCCCCGGCCTACCTCGGTTCATTTCCTTCGGTTGAACGAGTTCGCACCGACATCATCGCGAGCGCAGGGGAGGCGCGACCCGAGGAAATCGAAGGTCGTGTCGAAGGCCGCCTCAAGACCCTGGCCAATGCGCTGAGGCACTCCTGGAGGAGCCGCTATTCAAACCGCGAGACCGGCCTGCCGGTTCCCGGCATCCGAATGGGCACCGGTCGCTGCGGAGCAGCTGCATGCAGCGTATTCGTCTGCACAAACGCCTGGAGCGGTACGAGTTCGAGCACCGCACATCCGGAGGGGTGGTGGAGCTCGCGGATTACGACGCTTCCTTGCGACATCGCCGCGAGAAGTGGAAGAAGGGCTTGCTCCTCCGGATTGCCGCAACGATGTTGGTCATCGGGATGCTGGGGTTGCCCCTGACGGCGACGGCCTATTTCATCGAATCGGGCCGGATTGATTGAAAAAAGGATGAGCGGAGGGCGCATCCGGTCGCACAGGGATGCGCATGACGAACGGACTACGACGAGACGTTTCCTTCTACGGGTGATTTGGCCAGATCGCGGCGCGCACCATCGATCCGGATCTGCCCTTCGCGGACCGGGGCGTCGGCGATTTTCACGGCAGTCCGGCGGCACAGTTAGAACGCACAATGCGGAAAAGCAGGAAGTACCCAACCGGAGAACAAACCCATGCACGCAAGATCTTTCGTCACGCCGCTGCTGGTGCTTGCAGCGTTCAATGCCGGCGCGCAAACGCCGCCGTCGTTGCCGTCGTCTGCACTGAAGGCCTGGGAAACCCACGCCCGCCAGTATTGCGGCAGTATCGGGGAGCGCTACGTCGGCGCGAGGTTCAAGCCGATGCCGGCCTCGGGCATCGACGGCAGTGGCATGCCTGCGGGGACGGGCCGCTATCTTGCCGTCGATTTCAACGACGACGGCAAGCCGGATTTCGTCATCGCCACGCCCAACGGCGGCTGCGCCGGCCTCAACGAAGGGCGAGACGGACCGCAATTGACCGTCGAGTTCGTGGTGTCCACGGCCAGCGGCCATGTGCGGGATTCGCAAAGTTCAACGGATGGCTACGATTCCACGCTGGTGATGCCCTCCATCAGCCCGGCCTGGGTGCAGCGCCGCGGCAACGCGCAGGTGTTGCGCTACCCGACCGGCAGCGCCGGTGCCGGCCGGTGCGGGCCGTTGCCAGCGGAAGTGGTCTGGGGCTGGAATGGCCGCCACGTCGAAGTGCTGGAACGCTACAACGCCCGGAACCAGCCGGTGGATGCGGAAGGCTGCGCGGCAAGGCCCGCCAGGGCAACGGCGGCGGCGCAGGGCAGGCCGGGCACCACCGCTGCGCGCATCCCCCTGGCCGTCGGCTATTACGCCTATGTGGAAGGCACGTTCTCGACCTGCGCCAAGCCGGTCGGCGACATGCTGTATTTCGACGGCAAGCGTTTCTGGACACCATCGGATTTCACCGACCCAAGGCACAAATTCACGAGTGAAGCACTGAAGTGGGAAATGTCGGCCGCAGACCGCTTCCGCATCACCTCCCGCAGCCGCGACGAGGACGGACAATGGGATCCGCACCTCTACGTCACCGAATACGTCATCACCGGCCCGCAGTCGTTCACGTTCGTCGGCACGGTGGGCGGGCGGATGAACGCGCGCGAAAACTACCAGCTCTGCCCGAACATTCCCGCCAGATCGAGGTTCTTCAAAGCCGCCAGATGAGCGCGTCGAAGGCGCAGATTCGCCGATTGCATTCACGCCCCCGGCAGCTCCCCTGCGACGGCGTACAACTGCTTCAGGACCGCAGCCAGATCGTCCGGAAGATAGGCCCAGCCGGCCCTCGCCAGCGCGTCGTCGATTCCGAACAGCGCCTCTGCCACGCCGCCGGCGATCGCCGCGATGGTGTCGCTGTCGCCGCCGATCGAAATCGCGTTGCGGATCGCATCCTCGTAATCGCGCGCCTCCAGCGCACAGGTCAGCGCCTGCGGCACGGTGTCCTGGCTGCGTTCGTTGTAGACGTAGTGCGGACGGATCGCATCGACCGATGCGGACAGGTCGTAGCCGAATCGCTGTGCGATTCGTGCGCGGATTTCGGGTGGCGAACAACCGGCCCGCGCCAGATGGATCGCAACCGCCGTGGCCGCGGCGCCGCGCATGCCTTCAGGGTGGTTGTGGGTCACCTCGGTGACGCGATCCGAAAGCGCGATCGCCTCTCCCACGCTGGCTGCCAGCATGCCCGCCGGAGACACCCGCATCGCCGCGCCGTTGCCGAGGCTGTTGTACGGCCCCATGTCGTCGTGCGTCAGCCACACCGCGAAGCGTTGGCCCCAACCGCCGTTGCTCCAGTAGCGTCGCCCCCATTCGCGCAACGCCACCGCGGGATCCTTGTCGTCGAGCAGGGCGTCGGCCACCGCGATCGTGCACACCGTGTCGTCGGTGAAGAACGCCTGCGGATGAAAGAACGGCTGGAAGTCCTTGGCCCGATGGTTGTCGAATTCGTAAACCGACCCGACGATGTCGCCAATGACCGCGCCCAGCATGGTGGTCTCCTCGCTGCATGGATCGAACGTTGCCGACCACGTCCCGGTCAACCGCCCTGATGCTTCCAGTTTCGCGGCTTGCCTTCACCGATCCACTCCAGCGCCTGCTCAACCCGCCGGGCGCGAGTCTCGGGACGCTTGGCGCCGATGATCCATTCGGCGTACTCGCGCTGCTTGCCGGGCGTGAAGCCGTCCCAGGCCTTGCGCGCCATCCTGTTGCCGCGCATGGCCATGGCCAGGTCGTCCGGAAGCGGCAACGGCGGCCTTGGCTTGCGTCCGCCGGCCCCGGAGACGCCAGCATCGATCAACGCCATCGCCGCACGGATGTGGCCCGTGGTCTCGCGCTTTGCCGGCAAATCCCCGAGCGCGGCGATGCGCCCGTACTGGCCCATGCCATCCCGGGCCGCGGCATCGGCGCCCACCACCTGCTTGCCGTGCCACAGGTTGAAGGCCGCGTGCTGCTTGAACCCGGCCATCACCCCCAGCAGCTTGTCGTTGTAGGTGAACGCCGGCGCACCCCACTTGATCGTCTCCAGCGCCGCAGGACAGGCCACGTGCACGCGGCGGCGCAGCTCCTCCAGGATGGGTCGGGCGAAATCGGCCTGCCGCGAGATGTAGGCGTCGACACGTGGATCGTTGCTGGCCATGGCGCTCACCGTTTGCCTGCGGTTTGGCCATTGTGCATCAAGTCATTGCGACCCTCGGCGGCAGGATTGATGCAGCCATGTGCTTCCGACGTGCCAAGGCGGTCGACCACAGCGCCCGATGACCGGCGCCCGCACCGTCAGGGGCAACGGACTGCGAGCACCCGCCCTACATGTACGAGCACGGTGACGGTGGGCCCATCCGGCGACTCGCACTGGTCGAGGAGATCCTCCGCGGTATTGGCGCCCCAACCCGCGAGCTCGATCTCACGCATCCGGCCATCGGGCGCGCGCCCTTTCAAGGTGATGAAGATGTAGCCGGCCGGGCTCCTGAAACTGCGCTTGAGTGTTTTTTCGAAACCGGTCATGCGCAACACCTCCGGGCCGGACACGAGGTCGCGGACGGGGTTGCTGGCGGCGACGAGCCCAAGCGCGGCGGCGACTCCTGCCAATGCCCACAAGGCCCGCTTGCCGGCACCCGCGTTCTCGACGGCGTAGCGCCCGATGCAGACGAGGATGAGCGCCGTGCCGACGAGCTGCCAGGCAGCGCGCACGCCAATGGCCCACGGCCAGGTTTCGAGCGTGGGCGAGGCGAGCCCGGTGACGAGGGCGCCCAGCAACAGCCCGGTGATGTAGATCGCACTGGCCACCATCAAGAACAGGCTTGCCGGATCCTGGTCGCTGCGACGCTGGCTCGCGTAGGCAGCGACCAGAATGATCACCACGACCAGCGCGATCCCAACCGGTATCCACATCATGGTCCCGTTCCCTCGGCCCGACCCGGAATCAGGCTACAGCACCCGGGAAATTTCCGCGTCCGACGCCGTTGTCCCCAGCAAGCCGCATCGGCTGTCGCAACCGCAACGTCAGGATACGCGCACGATGAGCCGCGCATTTGGCGATCGGTTCCCCGCGAGGTAGATTCGATGGAACATCCGCTGTTTGCCGTCCTTTACCTGTCCGGCAGCGCGACGTATGGAGAGCAGCGTGCCGGGGTAAGGCACAGCCCACCCACGTCCGGACGAAGGCGAGTCAAGACCATGCGTGTCCTTTTCTGTTGCTGCAGCGCTCAGCCAACGCGGCCTGAATCCACCGGAGGCATCGCGGGATCGAGCGTTTCCTGTTCGAGCCGCAGCGGCCGGCGAGCCAGCGCCTCAGCCACCTGCGGCCAGCCCGATCGCGTGGCCCAGCGCTGCATGGCGGCAAGCGCGGCGGGCGCGGGCATATCTGCGGCATCAGCCACTCTCGCCGGCAAGGTCGCAGGCGACATCAGCCAGGGCTGCAGCACATGTCCCGCGTCGCGCGCGGTCGCCGCCAGCACGGCGGCGATGCGGAAGCCGCCTTCGTCGATGTCGCCCCAGTGGTAGACCGGCAACGCCGTCGGCAGGCTGGCGAGCAGCCGCGCATAGGCGTCTCGCCACGCCGGCGAGGGCATGCCGCCGGTGTACAACAGCAAGGTCGATGCAGCGTCCGGCGATCGGGTCGCGTCGTGGAAGCTGGCGAGGTTCTCGACGGTGAGCACACAACGCGCAGCAGTCGCCACCGCACGCACCGACTCGACCGGCAGGCCCAGATACGGGCGCACCAACGGCAAGGTGGCGTCGGCCAGCTCCACCGAACCGATGCCGGCCAGCAGCATCGGCTGCGGTTCGCGGCGCAGGCCGATGGCCGACCACACTTCCTCCTTCGACAAGCCGCTGGCGGCCAGTTCGCCGGCGACCAGGATGTCCAGCCATGGGGTGAGTTTCTCCAGCTGCTTGCTGTCGCCGAACAGGCGCACGCTTTCGCGGCGCAGGATGCGTTCGTGGCCGGCATCGTCCAGCCGCGCGGCCACGGCGCGGGCCGCGTCGGCCAGTTCGCCGGCGGCCTCGGGGCCGGTGCCGCGCGGCTTGCGATTGGCGCGCCACGCCGCGATCACCTCGTCGAGCACCGGGAAGCGGGCGCGCCAGGGTTCCAGCGTACGTTCCGCCTGCGCCACCCGGTCGTCGAGCAGCTCGATGTGGAGATGGCGTGCCAGGGCGCACGTATCCGCCACGGCCAGACGCAGCAGTTTCGAGCCGTCGCCACTGCGGCCTTCGCGTTGCGCGGTGATGGCGCCGTCGTGCTCGGCCAGCGCGATCTCGCCGTGGAAGATCTCCAGTTCATCCAGCGAACGCAGCGCGAGGTACTCCGCCGCGCCGCCCATCGGCAGCGACACATGCTCGTCGGCACCGCGCAGACGCGCGCTTTCGGCGCGGCGCAGCAGGCGTTCCAGCAGCTGCCGCGCTGCGCTCACGGGGGCGCCTGCTCGCGGGCGATGCGCGCGGCTTCCTCGGCCAGCAGCTCGGGGTGCAGGTCGAACTGGTCGCTGAGCAGCAGTTCGCGGGCGGCCGGCTTCACCTCGATGCGCTCGGCCTGCAGCAGGTCGCCGTCGCGGAACAGCTCGATGTAGCTTTCCAGCACGCCGCTCAGGGTGCCCTGGGCGGTGTCCGGCGCGGCCAGGATCAATTGCAGGCCGAGCGAGCGCAGGTAGTCGACGGTGGCGCGGGCGTTCTGCGCGTCGATCTTGTCGCCGAATTCGTCGAGCAGGACCAGGCCGATGCCGCCCGCATGCGCCTCGCTCTTGCCATAGGCCGCGGCCAGCGCCGCGCCGGCGATCACGTACAGCGGCGCGCGATGCTCGCCACCGGAGCCCGAGCGCATGCGCTCGCTGAGCGTGCCGATGACGCGATCCTCCTGGCGGATCTGCACCTCGAAGCGGAAGAAGCGGCGGTAGTCGTCCAGCGGCGAGGCGAGGGTGCGGACCGCGGCGTTGTCCTCGATCAGCTCGCGGAAGGCGGGCGGCACTTCGCCGGCGCTGCCGAACAGGTTGTCCTCGCCGCCCACGTCGGCCACGCGCTGGATGAAGCGGTGCAGCTCGCGGTATTCCGGCGCCACTTCGTAGTGGAACTGGTAGCGCTCGTTGTTGGAGAACGCGGGACTGGCGCGCAGTGTGCGGTTGAGCGTGTTGATCTGGTACTTGAGCTTGCTGAAGTTGTCGTACAGCGCGGAGGCGACGTTGGCGCGGAAGGTTTCCACCGCCGTCGTGTAGGCCTGCTCGGCCTCGCCCTGGTAGTTGGCCAGCTCGGTATCGCGCAGATGCGCCAACTCCTTCGCCAGCAAAGCACCGGCTTCGCGCCAGTCGCCGGAAGCAAAATCCAGGTCGAGGCCATAGTCCTTGGCGTATTGCGACAACGCGCTCCAGGCGCCTGGCAACAGATCGTTCAGCTGCTTGTCGCTGTTGCGGGCCCGCTCTTCGCAACGGTCGCTACGCTCCTTCAACGTGGGCAGCTTCGCATCGAGTTCCTCGCGTTGACGCTCGACGCGGTTGGGGTCCACATCGGTATGGGCGAAGGCCTCCACCGCACGCTGGGCGACCAGGGATTCCTGGGCGCGCAGACCATCGAGAAGACGCTCCGCGCTTTTGACGGCATCTTCCGCCAACGCCACCTTGCCGAGCAGGTCGTCGCGCTTGCCGCGCCATTCGAGCATGCGCTCGTGCAACTGGCGCACCTGTTCACCCAACCTCAGCAAATCCGGGTCGAGCGTCGCCTGGCGGCTTTCCATCGCGGCGCGATAGCGGCGCTCGACTTCGCGATGCTCCAGCACGCGTTCGTGCAGCGACTGCGCCGCCTCGTCGGGATCGGCCAGCCGCGCCAGGCCGCGCTGGCAGGCTTCGGCGCGGTCCAGTTCAGGTTTCAGCTGGCGCACGTCGCGCTCGGCCGCCTCGATGTCCTCGCGCAGCGCGCGCAGGCGGTCGCGATTGTCGGTGGCGCCGATCTTCAGGTCGCCGGCGGCCGGCAGCCGCAGGCGTTCGATGCTGCCACCCTTGGCGAGCAGGCCGTCGCGGGTCAGGCCCTGGCGGCTGCGGATCAGTTCGGCCTCGGTGTCCACGCAGCGCAGCTCGCCCAGCTGGCGACGCAGGAAGGCCAGCGCGTCGGCGTTGTCGCCTTCCAGCAGGGCGGCCACGCTGTCGCTGGCGGGCCGTTCGGCACCGCGGCCACTGCGCGCCTGACTGCTCAGGGCCAGCTTGACGCCGTAGACCGAGCGGCCGCCCTGCAGCGAACGATACAGTTTCGTCGCGCGCTCCTCGGCGTCGGCGGGAATCAGCAAGGCCTCGACGTTGCTGCGCAGGTAGGCCTCGATCACCGGCTGCCAGCTGGCATCGCTCACCCGCACCAGGTCGCACACCGGTTGCGCATCGATGCCTTCGTCGCGCAGGTAGCTCATCAGGCGCACCGCGTCCGGGTTCAGTTCGGCCTGGCCGGCGGCGAGGCGCTTCTGGTTCTGCCGCGCGCCTGCCAGCCGGCCCTGCGCTTCGTCGAACGCACCGTGCAGCGCCCGGGCGTGGCCGTCGACCGCCTCGATCAGCGGCCTGGCGGCGGCCAGCACCTGGCGCGCCTGCGCGTGCATCGGCTCGGATTCCCACGGCAGCCCGGCGTCGGCGGGCAACGCCGCGAGCGTGCCGTACCAGTCGTTCCAGGCGGACTGGGCGTTGGCCAGCGCGCCGGCATCCACGCTCGGCAAGCCCAGCTTGCGGACCGCGGCGAACTGGTCGCGGACGAAACCGATCTCGCGCAGCAAGGCCTTCTTCACCTGCGCCAGGCGGTCGCGGTCGCGCCCGGCCAGTTCGTCGAACTGCGCCTGCTCGCCGTAGCCCTGGCTGCCTTGTAGGCGCGCGTTGGCCTGGGTGTGCGCCTCCTCGGCCGCCTGCTGTTCGAGATTCGCTTCCTGCAGCGCGCGCCGCGTGGCGGCGAGCTTGTCACCGGCCTGCCCGTGCGACTCCCCGGCCTGTTCGACCTGCTCGGCCAGCAGGTCGCGCGCGTACTCGGCGGCCAGCGCGCGATACGAAGCGGCGCGCACGGCCTGGGCGGCGATCTTCGTGTACTGCTGCTCGACGCCTTCGGCGGCGCCGATGCGCTGCACCACCTGCTCGATCTTTTCCTTGAGCTGGCGGAAGGTGGCCAGCAGCGCGCGGAAGCGGGCGATGTCGGTGGGACGATCCTCGGCGACCAGGGTGCGCACGAACAGGTCCACGTCCTCGACGCGCTGCAGGTTCAGCGCGTTCTGGAACGCCTTGCGGTAGGCGCCGACGTCCGGATGGGCGGTGGGCGCGGCGCGCAGCCGGAACAGCAGGTCCTTGACGAAGCGTTCGCTGGTCGGGTGCAGCTCGGGCTTGCTGCCGGCCTCGCGGCAGCGGCGCAGGGCCAGCTCGCGGAACGCGATCCACTCCAGCGGCAGTTCCCTGCCCTGGCTGCGTTCGAGGTGGTCGTCCAGCTCCAGCGCCGCGCCGGGCAGCATGTACTGGCCGTAGACGCGATGCTCCGGCTCGTCGGCCGAGGCGCCCAGGGCGATGCCGCAGGTGAGCGGCACGCCGCTGTCCTGGTCGCGGAACACCAGGGTGATGTAGGTGGTGGCGGTGCGCCGCTTGCGGCCATGCTCGCCGCTGCGGTACACGCCCAGGCAGTAGTCGCGGATGCTGCGCGCCCGGGCGCTGCCGCCGGCCTGCGCGTTGAAGCGGATGCGGCTGCGGTCGCCGCCCAGCAAGACGATCTGCAGCGCATCGAGCAACGCGCTCTTGCCGGCGCCGTTCGGCGCGATGATCGCGCTGGTGGCGTCCAGCGTCAGGGTCTGCGCCTCGAACAGGAAGAACTGCACCAGGTGCACGCGCTCAAGCAGCTGCATCGTCGCCCTCCCTGGCTTCGTCCCCGTCGTCGTCGGGCAGGTCGTCGTCGCGGTTGTGCTGGTCCAGCCGCTGCAGCCATTGCTCGCCGACCACCTCGACGATGGCCGGGCGCGCGCGCAGGTGGAACGGCTGCGGGTCGTCGCTCTCGGAGTCGACCAGCCGGCACACGCCCCAGCGCTTGAGCGTGCGCGCCAGCGCGCGCAGCGCGCCGACCTCGGGCATCGCCCGTCCGACCAGCGCCTGGTAGGCCTCCTGCAGCTCGGGCAGCTCCACCACCACCTCGCCCTGGTCCTCGATCTGCCCCTGCCGCGCGGCCTCGTCGTAGCGCTGGCGCAACACCAGCAGCAACAGCGTTTCCTCCAGCGTCACCGGCGTGCCTTCGCCATGGGCGGGCAGCGCCACCACGTAGCGGTAGTGCGCGTTGCGTTCCAGCCGGATGCCCAGCGGCGCCAGCGCGGCGAGGTAGTCGTCGAAGTGGTCCTCGATCAGGTGGTAGGCCACCTTCGTGCCGCGGTCGCTGGCGTACAGCACCTGCTCGGTGACCAGGCGCCAGGCGGCGCGCTCGAAGTCCTGCACGGTGTAGATGCCGTTGGACATCTGGCTCAGCGTGTTCCAGCTGCGTTTCATGCGGTCTTCCTCGGCCGGCTGATGATGAAGCGCGGCGCGCGCAGGTAGTCGTTGTCGCCCGGTGCGCCGGCGTCGAGCAGCTCGACGCGGAAGCCGCGCAGCAACCGCGCCCGCGGATCGTCGCGGCGCAAACCGCCGACGCGGTGGCTGCGCAGGGCCAGGGTGAGCAGGGTCTGGTAGGCGCGCAGGTCCTCGATGGAGGCGATCGCGAGCTGCGTGGAATCGACGCTGCCCCCGGGTGGCAGGTGGCGGCCGACGTAGCGGGCCATGTCTTCGGCGTTGACCAGCCGCGCGCGTTTCATCCGTCGCAGCAGGCTCAACCGCGCCAGCTGCTCGGGCGTCGGTTGCTGCACGGCATTGGCGCTGCGCGCGATCGGCTGGGGCCTGCGTCGCGGCGGGCGCAGTTGCGAGTCGTCCATCAGCGCGCCGGGCGCCACCGGCAGGCGCAGGGCGTCTTCGGGCGCCTGCAATACGCCACGGCAGGCGCGGCGCAGCAGCACGTCGAGCTTGTCCGGCGCGCGCAGGCGGTAGTCGAGGAAGGCCAGCGCGCGGCGGTTGGCCTGGCGGATGTCCTCGTCCAGGCGGCCCAGGTATTCGTCGATGCGCTCCAGTTCGTGCAGGCGGCGCAGGCTGCGTTGCAGGCGCGCTTCGGCGCGTTCGGCATCGCCGGCGGTGAGGTGTTCGCGATACCAGCCGAGCATGGTGTCGTGCAGCGCCGTGCCTTCGACCTGCTGCGCCATGGCGAGGATCGCGCTGCGCCGCGCCAGCGGATGGTCGGCCTTGTGCAGGTCGGCGTAGTCGCCGACGAAGAAGCTGGAAACGTAGCGCTCGAACCACTGTCGAGCGAACTGCGCGGTGGTTTCCGAGCGCGACAGTTCCGGCATCAGGTCGCGCACCTTCAGGCTCATCGAGGACAGCGACACCAGCAGCCGGCGTGCCTGGTCGGCAGCCTCGTCCAGCGCGTCGCCGAAGGCCTTGCCCTCGACTACCTGCTGCAACTGCAACTCGATCGAACGCACCTTGGCCGAGACGAAGGTCGGGCCGTGCTCGGCAAACTCGACCAGGGTAGAAAGGAATTGCGACACCGCCGGCATCATCGACACCATCTCGCGCGCGCCGACCCGCTCCTGGCGCAGCCAGCCGGCGGAGCGGAAGCGCTCGTGGATGGCATTAGCGCGGTCAACCAGAGAGGCGTCGGGCACCTCGCCAGGATCGCCTTCGTCGACCCACGGATCGTCGGTAAGCAGGTAGTTTTCCAGTGCGGCGGTGATCTCGCGACGCTGAAAGCCGATGCTGGGCGGCAGCGGTGCGTCCGGCCCGAAGAACTGCTCGAACAGGCGGCACAGCAATTCCCAGTAACGTTCGCGGTTGGCGCTGGCGAGCGGCCCGAACAGCCCGGCAGGCAGCACAGCGAACAACGGCGGAGCGGTGCTGGCGTTCGGGTGATGATCCATCATCCATCGATTATGCGGTGGCTCAGTGCCCGCTGTCCGGCAACGCCAGGGTGCCATCAAGTATAGGAATTTCAAACGCCCTTTCCGGGCAGTCTGGCGGGTAGGTGGCGGCTGCGCAAGCGCCGGTTGGCGCTCAGATCGGTGGTCCACGCGTCGGCTTGCTGCCGCGCGCACGTCGGCGAGGATTCGGCGAGGATCCAGTCTATCCGCCGAAGGTACGTCTCCCGATCCATTCGATTCTAACTGGCAGTGCCCGCACACCACGCGCAAAAAGCCGTGCTCGAGCATCCCGCAGCGCAGATACGGCCGCTCAGGGTTGCGCCCGCGACCACACCTTCATATCGGCGTTTTCTGCTTTTCGCGTCAGACATTGCCGCGGCGCAGGCAGGAACCCTCCGACCTCGGACGCCAGAAAGCACAAAGCCCGGCACGAGGCCGGGCTTTGTGGTCAGGCTTGCCGGATGGCTGTGCTCAGAAATCCATCCCGCCCATGCCGCCCATGCCGCCGCCGCCCGGCATCGCCGGCTCGTCCTTCTTCGGGGCTTCGGCGATCATCGCCTCGGTGGTGATCATCAGGCCGGCGATCGAGGCCGCGTTCTGCAGCGCGGTGCGGGTCACCTTGGTCGGATCCAGGATGCCGAACTCGATCATGTCGCCGAACTCGCCGTTGGCGGCGTTGTAGCCGAATGCGCCCGAGCCTTCGACCACGCGGTTGAGGATGACCGAAGGTTCGTCGCCGGCGTTGGTGACGATCTCGCGCAGCGGGGCTTCCATCGCGCGCAGGGCGATCTGGATGCCGTGGTCCTGGTCCTCGTTGGCGCCCTTGAGGCCGGCGATCGCGGCCTTGGCGCGGATCAGGGCGACGCCGCCGCCCGGGACGATGCCTTCCTCGACGGCCGCACGGGTGGCGTGCAGGGCGTCTTCGACGCGCGCCTTCTTTTCCTTCATCTCGACTTCCGTCGCCGCGCCGACCTTGATGACGGCCACGCCGCCGGCCAGCTTGGCCACGCGCTCCTGCAGCTTCTCGCGGTCGTAGTCGGAGGTGGTTTCCTCGATCTGCGCCTTGATCTGCTTGATGCGCGCCTCGATGGCGGAGGTCTCGCCGGCGCCGTCGATGATGGTGGTGTTCTCCTTCGAGACCTGCACCTTCTTGGCGCGGCCGAGGTCCTTGATCGACGCCTTCTCAAGCGACAGGCCGACTTCCTCGGAGATCACGGTGCCGCCGGTGAGGATCGCCATGTCCTCCAACATCGCCTTGCGGCGGTCGCCGAAGCCCGGCGCCTTGACCGCGCAGACCTTGACGATGCCGCGGATGGTGTTGACCACCAGCGTGGCCAGCGCCTCGCCTTCCACTTCCTCCGCCACGATCAGCAGCGGCTTGCCGGCCTTGGCCACGCCTTCCAGCACCGGCAGCAGGTCGCGCACGTTGGAGATCTTCTTGTCGTGCAGCAGGATGTACGGGTCTTCCAGCTCGGCCTGCATCGACTGCTGGTTGTTGATGAAGTACGGCGACAGGTAGCCGCGGTCGAACTGCATGCCCTCGACCACGTCCAGTTCGTTCTCCAGACCCGAGCCGTCCTCGACGGTGATCACGCCTTCCTTGCCGACCTTGTCCATCGCCTTGGCGATCAGCTCGCCGATGTTGTGGTCGGAGTTGGCCGAGATCGCGCCGACCTGGGCGATTTCCTTGCTGGTAGACGACGGCTTGGAGAGCTTCTTGAGCTCGTCGACGGCCCCGGCCACGGCCTTGTCGATGCCGCGCTTGAGGTCCATCGGGTTCATGCCGGCGGCCACCGCCTTCATGCCTTCGCGGATGAACGCCTGCGCCAGCACGGTGGCGGTGGTGGTGCCGTCACCGGCGTTGTCGGAGGTCTTGGAAGCGACCTCCTTCACCATCTGCGCGCCCATGTTCTCGAACTTGTCGGCAAGCTCGATTTCCTTGGCGACGGAGACGCCGTCCTTGGTGATGGTGGGGGCGCCGAAGCTCTTGTCGAGCACGACGTTGCGGCCCTTCGGGCCGAGGGTGGCCTTGACGGCATTGGCGAGCACGTTGACGCCGCGCACCATCTTGGAGCGCGCGTCTTCGCCGAAACGGATGTCCTTGGCAGCCATTGCAATTACCTCAATGAGTATTCGATTGAATTAGGGAGGAAGCGACGCGCGATCAGCCGAGGATGGCGAACAGGTCGTCTTCCTTCACCACCAGATACTCGACGCCGTCGAGCTTGACCTCGGTGCCGCTGTACTTGCCGAACAGGACCTTGTCGCCCACCTTGACCTGGGTCGGACGGGTCTGGCCGTTGTCGAACACCTTGCCGGTGCCGACGGCAACCACTTCGCCCTTGATCGGCTTCTCGGTGGCGCTGTCGGGGATCACGATGCCGCCCGCGGACAGCTTCTCTTCTTCCATGCGCTTGATGACCACACGGTCGTACAGCGGCTTGATATTGGACATGAGCAACCTCTGCAAATGGTTGATTGATTGGGAAAAACCCGGTCATTCTAGCACTCGAACCGCACGAGTGCCAACGCGTGAAACGCAAACGCCCCGCAACCGGGATGGCTTGGAGATGGGGCGGGTGACGGCGGTTTCAAGGGCACGCCGGCAAATCGGCGTCCCACCGCATGCCACGGGCGTACCGTCGGCCAGCGCTCGCCTTGCCACTGCCCGACGATTACCCTGCCCGGATGGATGCATTGCTGTGCCTGACCGCCTGCCCCGATACCGACAGCGCCGTCCGCATCGCCGATGCGCTGGTCGAAGAGCGTCTGGCCGCCTGCGTCAACGTGATTCCCGGCCTGCGCTCGGTGTACCACTGGCAGGGCGAGGTCGAACGCGCGGACGAGGTGCTGCTGCTGATCAAGACCACCCGCGCCGCCTTTCCGGCGCTGCGGGAGCGGCTGCAGGAACTGCATCCGTACGAACTTCCCGAACTGGTTGCGGTCGAACCGGCGGATGGGCTGCCCGCCTACCTGGAATGGGTCGCGGGCGCCGTGCGGACGTAAAATGACGCGATGACCGGTCTGCTTTCCCCACTGCGCCGTTGGCTGGCCGCAGCGCTCCTGTTCGCCGCCGCGCTGCCGGCAGTCGCGCAGGACGCCGAGTTGCCGCCGGTCGACCAGGTGTTCGTGCTCTCCGCGCAGGCCACCGCGCGCGACCGCATCGAGGTGCGCTGGAAGATTGCCGACGGCTTCTATTTGTACCGGCACCGTACGTCGGTGAAGACCGGATCGAATTTCGACGGCGCGCAGCTCGCGTTGCCGGAGGGCGCAAAGCACCACGACCAGTTCTTCGGCGATGTCCAGACCTATCGCCAACGGCTGGTCGGCGTCCTGACCGGAACGCCCGCCGCCGGCGCCAGCGGCGTGACGCTGACCGTGAAATACCAAGGCTGCGCCGATGCCGGGGTGTGCTATCCGCCGCAAACCCGCACCCTGTCCGTGCCGCTGCCGGCCGAACCGGACGCAGCCGCCGTCGTCGGCTTCGGGCGCAGCGCCGGCGGCAATCCCTTCGCCGCGCTGGGCGGAGCCGGCGCCGCGCAGGACGGCCCGCTGCCGCCCGAGCAGGCCTTCACCAGCGAAGTCATCGCGCTGGACGGCAACACCCTGCTCCTGCGGCTGACCCCGGCGCGCGGCTACTACATCTATCGCGACAAGCTCTCGGCGCGGCTCGACGCCGGCACCGGGCTGTCGGCATCCCTTCCGCCGCCGGCGCGACTCCCCAAGGCCACGCCCTACCGCGACGAACACTTCGGCAACGTCGCGGTCTATTTCGACCAGGTTGAAATCCGCCTGCCGGTGGCCCGCGCCAACCCGCGCGCGGCCAGCGGCACGCTGACGGTCGGCCTGCAGGGCTGCCAGGACAACGGCATCTGCTATCCGCCAATGACGCGCCAGCTTGCAGTGTCGCTGCCGGCCGGCGTGATCGGCGGAGGCAACGATGGCAGTGGTTCAGCCGCACAAAACGACTCGCTTCCCGCCTCGCTTCCCGCGGCGGCTCCTGCGGCAATCCCCGCGGCGCCGGATGCTGGCACCGCGGCCACGGTTGTAGCGACCAGCGTACAGCCCGCTCCGGAAGTGTTTGCCGCACCCGACCCCCTTCCGCAGGCCATGCCGGAGCGCACCGCGCCGCCGCAGCAGAGGGTGCCGGGCCTGGCGCTGGCGTTGCTGCTGGCGCTGGCTGGCGGGTTGATCCTGAACCTGATGCCCTGCGTGCTGCCGGTGCTCTCGCTGAAGGCACTGGCGGTCGCGCAAAGCGGCGAGAACGCAGCCCGGGCACGCCACCACGCGCTGGCCTATACGGCGGGCGTGCTGCTGTCGATGCTGGCGCTGGGCGCGCTGGCGCTGGCGCTGCGACGGGCCGGACTGGCGCTGGGCTGGGGTTTCCAGCTGCAACAACCGCTGGTGCTGGCGCTGCTGGCGCTGGTGATGTTCGGCCTCGGCCTGAACCTGTCCGGGCTGTGGCAGGCCAATGTCGCCGTGGGCGGGCGCGGCGCGGCCCTGCTCGGCCGCAGCGGGGCCAGCGGCGACTTCTTCACCGGCGTGCTGGCGGTGGTGCTGGCCACGCCCTGCACCGCGCCGTACATGGGCGCGGCCCTGACCTATGCCTTCATCGGTCCGGCCGTCGGCGCGCTGCTGGTGTTCCTCATGCTGGGGCTGGGGCTGGCGCTGCCGTTCCTGCTGATCGGCTTCGTCCCCGCGCTGGCGCGGCGGCTGCCCAAACCCGGCGCGTGGATGGACACGCTCAAGCAGTTCCTCGCCTTTCCGCTGTACGCCACGGCGGCCTGGCTGGTCTGGGTGCTGGCGCGGCTGCGCGGTGCCGATGCGGTGGGGCTGTGGATGATCGCGGCGATCGGTCTGGCGCTGGCGGCCTGGGCCTGGACGCGATCCCGCAGCGGCGGCGCGCGGGCGTGGCAGCCGGTCGCCGTGCTGGTGCTGCTGGCGCTGGGCTGGCCGCTGGCGCGGCTGCACGCGCTGCCGCGACCGCAGGCCGTGGCGACGGCGCAGGAGGGCGATCTGGCCACGGTGTCCTGGTCGCCACAGGCGCTGGCCGACCTGCGCGCGCAGGGCCGCCCGATCTTCGTCAACGTGACGGCTGACTGGTGCGTCACCTGCAAGGCCAACGAGCGCACCGTGTTCGCCGGCAGCGCGTTCCGCGACGCGCTGCGCGATGCCGACGCAACCTACATGGTCGGCGACTACACCGACGTCGATCCGGCGCTCACCGCCTATCTGCAGGCCCACCGCGCCGTCGGCGTGCCGCTGTACGTGGTCTATCCGCGCGGCGGCGGCGAAGGCGAGATCCTGCCGACCCTGCTGACCCCCGGCACCGTGACGGCGGCGCTGTCCCGGGCCGCGCGCTGATGCCCTCCAACCGCACCGTGCTGCTGGTCGCCGCGCTGGCGGCCTTGGCCGGTGCCGCCGCCAGCGTGTTCTTCGAACCCACCCTCGCCTACAGGCTGGCCGGCACCGAGGCCGGACAGGAGGCGCTGCAGGCCACACTGGAAGCGCGGGCACCACCGCCGCCCGCAGGCGTGACCGTGGCTCGCCGCGGCGAACGCATCCCGGCACTGCGCCTGTCCGACCTCGACGGCACGCCGGTCCCGCTTCCCGACGCCTGGGCCGGACGGCCGACGCTGGTCAACCTCTGGGCCACCTGGTGCGCGCCCTGCCTGAAGGAAATGCCCGATCTGCAGGCATTTTCGGCGCAACAGGGCGCCTCCGGCGTGCGCGTGGTCGGCATCGCCCTCGACGATCCGGACGCGGTGCGCCCCTTCCTCGCCCGGCACGGCATCACCTACCCGATCCTGACCGACGCCCCCGGCCCCGCCGACGCCGGCGTGCGGCTGGGCAACCGCGCCGGCGTACTGCCGTATTCGGTGCTGATCGACGCTGATGGCCGCATGATAAAGACAAGAATCGGGCCATTCGAAGATGTTGAGGCGGTTGCGCGCTGGTCGGC
>NZ_JAMQHN010000090.1 GCF_025993755.1 Thermomonas sp.
CATCGATAACCCGCAGCAAATCCTCGCCCTGCCGGCGGTCGGGGTGCGGGTCGAGGCGCGGGGCGGCGCGGCGCCGCTGTTCGGCGGGGGCGGCGAGGCGCGCGGTCGGCGTCTGCGCAGACGCCAGGGCCGCATCGAAAATCCGCGCAAATGCGGCCCGCCGCCGCGCCCGGCGCCAACGCCACAGGACGATTGCGACCGCCACCACCAACAGGCCGCCTGCAACCATCCACCAGCCTGGCGCCGGTGGCCACCACGACGGCGGCACGCCGGCCGCGACATCGCGCAGCGGCAGCGGGGCGTTCACGAGGCCCGCCCCTGCGGCGGACGGCGCAACAGTTCCCGCGCCACCTCCGCCGTCGCGTCACAGGACAGCGGGGCCGCCGCCAGCCCGAAGCGCGACAACCGCGAGAGCGCTTCATCCAGCGGCCCATCGAACGCCTGCTTCCAGCGCTGGCGCACGCCGGCCTGATCCAATCCGAGTTCCAGTCGCCCGCCGGCGGTCGCAAACGGCAGCCGGGCCACCGGTGGCCGGCGCTCCAGCGGGTCGGTGAGCAGCAGCACATGGACGTCGATGTGCCTTGCCAGACCGGGCCAGAGCGTTTCCGGAATCGCGACGACACTGGCCGGATCGGCCAATACCACCAGTCGCGATCCCGGGCGCAGCAGGCGTCGGGCGCGATCCAGCGCCAGCGCCAGACCGGCGTCCTCCGCCGCCGGTGCCCGATACCAGCGCACCAGCGCATCCAGCACCCGTAGCGCACCGCGCGGACCGGAGGCGGGCGGGATCGGACCCTCGCGCAGGCTGCCGCGCAGCGCCGCGACGCGATCACCGTCGCGCACCGCCCGCCAGGCCGCAAGCGCACCCGCTCGGGCTGCCTGCACCGATTTGAACCGGACCCGGGTGCCGAAATACAGCGTTGGCGCGGTGTCGGCAACGATCAGGGTCAGCCGCTCGCGCTCTGCCTGGAATAGCTTGGTGTGGGTTCGTCCGGTGCGGGCCGTGACGCGCCAGTCGATCAGCCGGGCGTCGTCACCCGGCACGTAGCGCCGGGACTCGGCATATTCCATTCCACGCCCCAGCAGCAGCGAAGGCGCCAGCGCCTGCACGCCATGGCTGCCGCGCCGCCCGCCGCTACCTTTGTGGACCAGGGCGCGCAGACCGATCAGGTCCGACAGTTCGGGTACCGTGCCTTCGCCGGGTTTCCGAGGGTCCCACCGTGCGGTTTCAGCCTGCACGCGTTTCATTTCGTTTGCCGCCTGCGGCTCAAGGCAGCGGCACCAGCCGCAGCAGTTCCGTCACCAGCTTCGGACCGTCCCACCCTTCGGCGCTGGCCTCGAAGCTGGGCAGGACGCGATGACCGAGCACGTCGGGGGCGACCGCGCGCACGTCCTCCGGAGTCACGTACTCGCGTCCGGCCAGCCAGGCGCGAGCGCGGGCGCAGCGCTCCAGCGCGATCGATCCACGCGGGCTGGCGCCCCAGGCAATTCGCCGCGCCAGTTCCTTGTCGTAGCGAGACGGCTCGCGCGAAGCCAGCACCAGTTCGACCAGATAGCGCTCCAGCGCCGGTGCCAGATGCAGGTCCAGCACTTCTCCGCGCGCAGCGAACACCTCGGCCTGGCTCATGCGTTCGGAGACCGGAAACGGCGTCATGCCGCGGGTGCGGGCGCGTTCGCGCGCCAGCCGCAGGATTTCGGTTTCAACGCCCGCTTCCGGATAGCCGATCCGGACGTACATCAAGAACCGGTCCAGCTGCGCCTCCGGAAGCGGGAATGTGCCTTCCTGCTCGATCGGATTCTGGGTCGCCATCACCAGGAACAGCTCGGGCAGCGGCCAGGTGCGCTTACCGACGGTCACCTGGCGCTCGCCCATCGCTTCGAGCAGGGCGGACTGGACCTTGGCAGGCGCGCGATTGATCTC
>NZ_JAMQHN010000091.1 GCF_025993755.1 Thermomonas sp.
CAATGGCTACGTGCGCGATGCCGTCACCGGGCGCCACTACAACGACGACGACACCCGCGCGATCCGGGCCAAGCTGGCGTTCCAGCCGAGCGAGGCTTTCAACGCGACCATCAGCTTCGACTACACCGACCAGGATGCCTCGCTGACCCTGGGGCGGCCGACGGCGCCTCTGGTCGCGGTGGACTTGTGGCCAGGCATGGGGCCCTATCTCCTGCAGCTTGCGCCGACTGGCCGCTGGAATTACCGGGCGCGCACCTCGTTTGGCCCGGACAAGGGCCAGGACATGACACACAAGGGCGTGTCCCTGGTCATGAACTGGAACATCAACGACGCCTGGATGCTCAAGAGCATCACCGCCTGGCGCAAGCTCGACAGCGCGTCCTTCATCGACATCGACGCCACCCAGTTCGAACTGGGCGACGTGTTCGTCGGCTTCCACCAGCGCCAGTGGAGCCAGGAACTGCAGCTGCAATACCAGAGCGACAACGTCAAGGCGATCTTCGGCGCCTACTACCTGAACGAGCGCCTGCCGTCGCATCAGGAAGCCTATGCCGACGATTTCCTGCGCTGGATCGGGACGCCGTTCGACTTCCTGCGCACGATCGACGACAACCTGCGCACCACCAGCACCGCGCTGTTCGCCAACGTCGATTGGAGCATCAACGATGCCTGGTCGATATCTGCAGGTTTGCGCTATTCGCGTGATCGCAAGACCTACTATCGCACTACCAGCGCGTTCTACGGCCCGCCGCTGGCCGCCTTCAGCGCCAATCCGCAGGCGGTGATTCCAGGAGTCGGCCACAGCTGGAGCGCCCTGACACCTTCGTTCAGCCTGAAGTACAAGTTCAGCGAGCAGGCCATGGCTTATTTTTCGGCCAACCGTGGATTCAAGTCGGGTGGCTTCAACGGCCGCGCGAACACGCAGGCCGAGTCCGACAATCCGATCTTCAACCCCGAGTTCGTCTGGACCTACGAAGTCGGCCTGAAGCTGCAGTCGTCCGACCACCGCCTGATCGGCAACTTCACCGCATTCCACAGCAACTACCGCGATTTCCAGGCCCGCGTCTCGGAAATCGTGCAGAGCGGCGGCGTCCCGAACTTCGCGTTTCCGGTGCTCAACGCGGCGCGGATGACGATCGACGGCTTCGAGTTCGAAGGCAGTGCGCTGCTCGGAAAATCCACCACCCTGAGCGGGCAGTTGAGCTGGATGCATGCGCGCTATAAGGAGTTCAACGACCTTCGCCTGGATCCAAGCCGTCCCGATTACAATCCGCACATCCACGACCATGTGCCGTTTTCACCCGGGTTCACCGGCCGGATCGCATTGCAGCACGGCTTCGATCTGAGCAACGGTTCGGTGTTGAGCGTTGGCGGCGACGTGTCCTATCGCGGTGAAACCTGGCTTTCGGTGGACAATCGTCCGAACCTGCGCCAGAGCGCTTACACCCTGGTCGGGTTGTACGGCGTGTGGGATTCGCCGCAAGGGGCCTGGCAGGTTCGGGCCGGCGTTCGCAACCTGACCGACAAGACCTACATGACCGAAGGCCAGGAGTTCTCCAGCGTCGGCAATATCCAGACTGCCTACTTCGGTTGGCCGCGCAACTGGTACGTGTCGCTGCGATACAACTTCTGAGCTCGAAGCTCGGCGGCATGAAAATATCGAACCGACGGCGGGCTGCGGCCCGCCGTCGCGTTATGCTCGCCGTCAATGTCCGGATCTGAAGCACAACGCGCCGAATCGATGGGGATGCCGCGATGCTGAGCCTCCCGGTCGTGGTCGCCGCCGCGTTGGCTTGGATGGCGCTGCTGTTCGGCACCGCGCTGTACGCCGAACGCCATTCCGGCGTGTTTGCGCGCCAGTGGCGGCACGTCTATGCGCTGTCGCTGGCTGTCCACTGCACGTCGTGGACCTTCTACGGCACCGTCACCCAGGCCGCGCGCTACGGCTGGCCGCTGCCGCCGACCTTCATCGGCGCGATCCTGTTCTACACGCTGGCGCTGGCCTTCATGGTGCGGCTGGTGCGGCTTGCGCGCGAAAGCAATGCCACGTCGATCGCCGACCTGATCGCAACCCGGCTCGGCAAGGACGCGTGGCTGGCCGCCGTGGTGACCCTGGTGGCGGTGCTGGGCCTGATTCCCTACATCGCCCTGCAGTTGCAGGCGATCACCCTGAGCCTGACCGCGGCGACCGTCGGCTTCGATGCCGGGGAAGCGGTCGTGGTGCCGCCGTGGCGCGACGGTGCGCTGTACGTCGCGCTGGCGATGGCCGCCTTCGCGATCCTGTTCGGCACCCGGCGGGTCAGCGCCGCCGAGCACAACCGCGGGCTGGTGCTGGCGCTGGCCTTCGATTCGCTGTTCAAGCTCGCCGCGATGCTGGCGCTGGGCGGCTTCCTCTGGCTGGGATTGCGCGACCTGCCGGAGCTGGCAAGCGTGCCTGCGACGCGGGCGGCGCAGGGGGCGGGTGGCTTCGTGCCGCTGGTGATCCTCGGCGCGATGGCGATGTTCGTGATGCCGCACCAGTTCCACGTCGCGGTGGTGGAGTGTCGTGACGAGCGCGACGTCCGAACCGCGCGCTGGCAGTTCCCGCTGTATCTGCTGCTGATCGCGCTGCCGACGCTGCCGGCGGCGCGCGCCGGCGCGGTCCTGCTGGGCGACCGGGTGCCGTCCGACATGTTCTCGCTGGCCCTGCCGCTGTCGCAGGGCAATACCGGCATGGGCCTGCTGGTGTTCCTGGGTGGCCTGAGCGCAGCCACCGGCATGGTCATCGTGGCCACGTTGACCCTGAGCCTGATGATCGGCAACCACTGGTTCGCACCGGGCCTGCTGCGCAGCGCCTGGGCCGGTGGGCGTGGCGACGACGACCATCGCCGCAGCCTGCTGCTGCTGCGGCGTGGCGGCATCGTCGCGATCATGCTGCTGGGCTGGGCCTATGCGCGCCTGATCAGCGGCAGCGAGGCGCTGGCCGATGTCGGCACGGTGTCGTTTTCCGCGTTGGCTACCTTGATCCCGGCGCTGGGCTTCGCGGTATGGCGGCCGCAAACCCCGCCGCTGGCTGCGAGTCTCGGGATCGTCTCGGGATTCATTGCCTGGCTGTGGGTGATGCTGGTGCCGCTGCTGGCGTCCAGCGCCGGGGCCGATCCGGGCTGGTTGCAAAGCGGGCCGTTTGGTCAGGCGTGGCTGGCGCCGGATGCGCTGTTCGGATTGACCGGCTGGAGCCGGGTGGGCCGCGCGATCGGCGTCAGCTTGTTCGTCGGCACCGCGACGACTCTGCTGTTGTCGTCATTGCGCGAGGGCCCCCGGCGCGAGCAGTCGCGCGGAGCCGGCCTGGCGGCGCTGCGCAGCGCGGGGAGGCGCTTCCTGCCGGCCGAGCGCGTCGATGCCCTGCTGCGCGGCGCGCCCGAATTCGGGCCGGTGGCACCGCGCATCGAAGCGCGGCTGGAGCATGAACTGGCGGCGGTGCTGGGCAGCGCCTCGGCGCGGTTGTTGCTGGATGCCGCGCGTCGCGATGCGCCGGGCGCGGACCTCGAGACGGTGGCCGCGATCGTCGGTGAAGCCTCGCAGGATTTGCGCTTCAACCAGCGCTTGCTGGAAGCGGCGCTGGAGAACATGAGCCAAGGCATCAGCGTGGTCGATGCCGACCTGCATCTGGTGGCATGGAATCGTCGCTATGAAGAGTTGCTGGGCTATCCGCCGGGCATGCTTCGGGTGGGCATGCCGATCGCCGAGGCCTCGCGCTGGGCGCTGCGTGAAGTAGCCGGAATCGACCCTGCGCAAGACGCTTCGGCGCTGGATCGGCGGCTGGCACATATGCGCGCCGGCACCCCGCATCTGGCCGAGCGCGTGTTCCGCGACGGCAGCATCGTCGAAATCCGCGGCAACCCGATGCCGGGCGGCGGCTTTGTCGCCACCTTCACCGACGTGACGGCCTTCCGCCAGGCCGAGACGGACCTCAAGCAGGTCAACGAAACGCTGGAGCAGCGCGTCGTCGAGCGCACCGCGATGCTGGAATCGGCCAAGCGCGAGGCCGAGCACGCCAACGACGCCAAAAGCCGCTTCCTCGCCGCGATCGGCCACGACCTGCTGCAACCGCTGCATGCAGCGCATCTGCTGGTCGATGCCCTGCAGCAGCACGCCGGGGAGCCGCAGCGCGCGCTGGCGCAACAAATTGGCGGTGCGCTCGACTCGACCACCGATTTGCTTGGCACCTTGCTGGACATGTCGCGGCTGGAAGCCGGCGGGCTGGTTCCCGAACCGCGCGATTTTCCGCTGGCCGAAGTGCTCGATCCGCTGGCGGCCCAGTTCCGGGTGCTGGCGCAGGAACGCGGTCTGCGGCTGCGCTTCGTTTCGACCCGCGCCTGGGTGCGCAGCGATCCGCAGCTGCTGCGTCGGGTGCTGCAGAACTTCCTCGCCAACGCGGTGCGCTACACCGCCAGCGGCAGCCTGCTGATCGGCGTGCGCCGCCGGCAAGGCACGCTGCGCATCGAGGTCCACGACACCGGTCCGGGCATCGCGCCGTCGCAGCGGGCGCTGATCTTCGAGGAATTCCGGCGTGGCGACAAGGGGCGCGGGCAGGGGCTCGGCCTTGGGTTGGCCATTTCCCGCCGCATCGCGCACCTGCTTGGGTCGGAGATCGCATTGACCAGCCGGGTCGGCTGCGGCAGCTGCTTTGCGATCGCGGTTCCGAGGGTGGCCGGCGGACAGCATCTGCGTTTGCCTGCGCGCGGCCTGGTCGGGCTGCGGGTGCTGATCGTCGACAACGAGCCCGAGGTCGGCGCGGCGCTGGCGACGGTGCTGCAAGGCTGGGGCTGCACGCCGCTGGCCGTGATCGATGGGCAGGCCGCCCACGCCGCATTGGCCGACGCCGGCTTCGACCTGTGGATCTTCGATTACCACCTCGATGCCGGCGACAACGGTGTCCTGCTGCATGCGCGGCTGGCAAGCGCGTTCGAGCCGGCCCCCTGCCTGATCCTCAGCGCCGACCAGACCGGGACGGTGCGTGTGGCTGCCCAGGAGGCCGGGTTGCCGCTGCTGCTCAAGCCGCTGCGACCGCTGGCGCTGAAATCGATGCTGGATCGGATGCTGGCGGCACGCACGCGCAGCGCCGTCGCGCCGGAATGAGGTTGGGAGCGACAGTCGAAAGATAGGAATAATCCTACCTGCCGTTGCGTATTTGTCTGCTTGGCCGGATGGCGGCGGCGCGCTACCTTGTCGCCATGGCATTGAAATCGGAGAAGGGGGACGTGATGCCGATCCGGGTCTTCGTGGTGGACGATCATGCGTTGGTACGCACCGGTTTCCGCATGATCCTCGCAGCGGAAAGCGATATCGAGGTCGTGGGCGAGGCCGACAGCGCGGAAGCCGCGCTGCCGGAGATCCGCCGAATCAAGCCGGACGTCGTCCTGTGCGACCTGCATCTGCCCGGTCTGAGCGGGTTGGAGCTGACCGAACGCATCGTGCGCGGCGACCACGGTTCGAAGGTGATCGCGATTTCGGTGCTGGAGGACGGGCCGATGCCGCGCCGCCTGCTGGAAGCGGGCGCCAGCGGCTACGTTGGCAAGGGCTGCGATGCGGCCGAACTGCTGCGCGCCGTGCGCGAGGTCGCCAGCGGAAGGCGCTATCTGTCGAGCGCGATCGCCCAGGGATTGGCGTTGTCGCAATTGCAGGGGGAAGCCGGTTCGCCGTTCGACAGCCTGACTGCGCGCGAGCTGGAAATCGCGCTGATGCTCAATCAGGGACTTCGGCAGGAAGCGATCGCCAAGCGCCTGAGCCTGAGCGCCAAGACCGTCAACACCCACAAGACCCATCTGTACGACAAGCTCGGCGTGCGCGATGCCATTGCGCTGTCGCGGCTGGTCAGCCAGTACGGGCTGGTGGATCCGGCGCAGTCCATGCACTGAGCGTGTGCCGGAAACACCCGGCGCATTCCGAATGCGGATGGGCTATCGCCAACGAGCGACCCGTCGGCAGGGCGGCTTCCGGATTGAAGCCGCCTTTGCGGCGACTTGGCCCGCGCCGGGGCCTGTTCCTGCGGATATTCCTGCAGACTCAGCCGGCCTGCGGTGGCGTGACGTCTGTCGGGTTGTTTGTGGCCTGCCGTGACTGAGCCGCGTCCGCAGTCGCGGAACCCGGGTTCGGCTGCTGGCGCGCCGCCTCGAACAGGACGCGCAGCCGCTCGGCGCGCAGCCGGGCCGCGGCCAGATCGGCCATGGCTGCTCCGGCGATGGGCTGCAGGAGCGGATTCTGGCTGATCGGGGCCGGCGTCGCTCTGGCGGCAAGCGGCAACGCGGCTGCGGCGTCGTTTGCGGCCGGAACCTTCGGGGTCTCGGGCGCGGGCGCGGCGGGTGCCGGTGTGGCGGCCTCGGCAGGACTCTGCGCTGGTGCCACGGCCGTGGCGGGTTCCGTCTCGACAACGGGCTCCGCCTGCACCGGCTGGGTTGCGGCTGAAGTCGCGTCCGGAGCCGGCGGCTGCACGCCTGGCGTGGTTTCTGCGGCCACGATGCCTGCCTCGTTCGACTGCGCCGGCGCGTTGCTGGCGACACGACCGGGCTTGTCGTTCTCGCTACGGGCCGGTTGGGCGGCAGATGCGGCCTTCATGGCATCGGATTCGACCTGGGCCGGTTTTTCGACGGACGGCGGCGTTGCCGCAGCATCCTGCGTGGGTGCGCGGGATGCCAGGTCGCTGAACTCGAACTCGGGCTGCGTGACGTCCAGGTCGAGCACCGCATCCAGGGACTCGTCGTGTTCGCTGGCATCGATCTGTGCCGTGCCGGCCGACTCGCCACCGCGACGGCGCCGACGTCCGCCACGGCGTCCTCGGCGGCGCTTGCCCTCGCCGTTACCCGCGTCTTCCGTAGCCGTCGTTGCGGCGACTTGAACGGCATTGGCGGCAGCCGCCTCGTCTTGCGCGGCGGCAGGTGTGGCGTCGGCCTGCCGGGGTGCGACGCTGGCCGGCGCCGATTCGGCGGCGGCGGGTGCCAAGGTGGCAGCGATGGCTGGTTCGGACTCGGCAACTGCGTCCTTGCGCGCCTGGCGCTCGGCGCGGTCCTGCCGCGGCGGCTTGTTCGCACGCCCTTCGGTCTTCTCCGGCCTGGGCGCATTTTCGACGCGTTCCGCCTTCGCGGCCTGCTGGCGATCCTGTCGCTCCGGCTGCCGTTCCTGCCGGTTGCCCTGTTGCTTCTGGCGGGATTGTTTCTGCTGCTGGCGACCGCCTTCGCCACGGTTGTCGCGGCCATCGCGGCGCGAACGCGAATCGTTGCGCCCGCCGTGCTCCTCACGCCGCGGTGTCCTGTCCGTCTTTGCCGGAACCTCGACGATGGCCGGCTGCTCGGGCTGGCCGCCGAACAATCCGCGCAGCCAGCCGAGGAAACCGCCATTGGCGGGAATGGGCTGGGCTGCCTGCGCATGCTGCACGGCCTGCGCCGGTGCGACCTGGGGTTCCTCGTCCTGCGGCATCGGCTTGGGCTCGCGCAGCGGAGCCGGGTTGGCCGGATGGACCTTGGTGACCACCGGCGCCGGGATGTTGAGCTGGCCCTTGGTGAGCGCGATGGTGTTGAGCTTGCGCGGGGTGCCGCGCTGGTAGCTGGGCCTGCTGGTTTCCTCGCCCATCTCGTTGCTGCGGATGCGCGTCACTTCGTAGTGCGGCGTCTGCAGCTGCTCGTCGGCGACGATCACGATCGGCGCGTCGTGGCGCCGCTCGATCTCGCGCAGCGCTTCGCGCTTTTCATTGAGCAGGAAGTTGGCGATTTCCACCGGGGCCTGCACCAGCACCTGCCCGGTGTTGTCCTTCATCGCGTGCTCTTCGGCCACCCGGATGATCGACAGCGACAGCGATTCCACGCTGCGCATCCGGCCCTGGCCTTCGCAGGTGGGGCAGACGATCTGGCTGGCTTCGCCGAGGCTGTTGCGCAGGCGCTGGCGGCTCATTTCCATCAGGCCGAAGCGGCTGATCCGGCCCAATTGCACGCGCGCCCGATCGTACTTCAGCGCGTTCTGCAGTCTGTTCTCGACGTCGCGCTGGTGCTTGCCGGAGGACATGTCGATGAAGTCGATCACCACCAGTCCGCCGAGGTCGCGCAGGCGCAGCTGGCGCGCGACTTCTTCGGCGGCTTCGAGGTTGGTGTTGAACGCGGTCTCCTCGATGTCGCCGCCCTTGGTGGCGCGCGCCGAATTGACGTCGATCGCGGTCAGCGCCTCGGTCTGGTCGATCACCAGCGCGCCGCCGGAGGGCAGGCGCACGGTGCGCTCGTAGGCGCCCTCGATCTGCGATTCGATCTGGAAGCGGTTGAACAGCGGGGTGTCGTCGGTGTAGTGCTTGAGCTTGCGCTTGTTGTGCGGCATCACCTGCTCGACGAACTCCAGCGCCTCGGCGTACATCTCCGGGGTATCGACCAGGATTTCGCCGATGTCGCTGCGCATGTAGTCGCGCAGGGCGCGCACGATCAGGCGGGATTCCTGATAGATCAGGAACGGCGCCGGCTTGCTCAGTGCGGCTTCCGCTATTGCGCGCCAGATGCTGAGCAGGTAGTCGAGGTCCCACTGCAGTTCTTCGGCATCGCGGCCGACGCCGGCGGTGCGGATGATCACACCCATGTCGTCGGGGATGCTCAGCGCGTCCATCGCCTTCTTCAGCTCGGCGCGGTCGTCGCCCTCGATCCGGCGCGAGACGCCGCCGGCGGTGGGCGAGTTCGGCATCAGCACCATGTAGCGGCCGGCCAGCGAGATGAACGTGGTCAGGGCGGCGCCCTTGTTGCCGCGCTCTTCCTTGTCCACCTGCACCACGACTTCCTGACCCTCGCGCAGGAGTTCCTTCAGGCCGGCCTTGTGCGGGTCGACCCCGGCCTGGAAGTAGTCGCGGGAGATTTCCTTCAGCGGCAGAAAGCCGTGGCGTTCCGCGCCGTATTCGACGAAGGCGGCTTCCAGCGAAGGTTCGAGCCGGGTGATGCGGCCCTTGTAGATGTTGGACTTCTTGTTGTCTTTCGACGGCTGTTCGATGTCGATGTCGTACAGACTCTGGCCATCGACGATGGCCACCCGCAGTTCTTCCGCCTGCGTGGCGTTGATGAGCATTCGCTTCATTGTCGCGTTCCTTGGCGCCCCCCGCCGATGAGACGGGAAGCGGAACGCCGCGGGCGTTTTCGCCTGCTGGATACCGCATGAGCCGCGGCCGCGCCGAGCGCGATCCGTGCAGCTTTCCAGTTTTCCAGCGCTTCCACACCACGGCGAACCGCGGGAGCGCTTGTTCCTTGTTGTGATGTTGCGGGGCCGGCGACCGCCGCCTCGCCGGTCGGGCAGGGCGCGTCGCACGGGGCGTTGTTCAGCTTTGGGATCACGACCCTGGGGCCGGCGCTGGGCGGGTTTGCCGCGCAGTCGTTAACATGTCCACCCCGAGGGTGGTGGCAACGGCACTGCGGCGGGGATCGTCAGGCAGGCCGGCTTTCGGCCGGAAGGCGCGTTCGGCGCCCGTCACTTCCCGCGAAATCAAACCCTTGCATCGCCCCCCGAGTGTACCAGATCAGCACCCGATGACACAGCCCGAAGTCCCATCCCCGTCCGTCCGCCTCGTGCGCGTGCCCGCCGACCGCGCCGGCCAGCGCCTGGACAACTTCCTGCTGGGCCAGCTCAAAGGTGCGCCGCGCGGGCTGATCTACAAGCTGGTGCGCAGCGGCCAGGTGCGGGTCAATGGCGGTCGGGCCAAGGCCGAGCGCAGGCTGGAAGCTGACGATGAGGTCAGAATCCCGCCTGTTCGCGTCGAATCGCTGCAAAATGACGGACGTTTGCCTCCTAAAGGCCTCCTGACTGCGCTCGAAGCGGCGATCGTGTTCGAGGATGCGCGCCTGCTCGCCATCGACAAGCCCTCGGGCGTGGCCAGCCACGGCGGCAGCGGGATTGCTTTTGGCGCCATCGAGGGGCTGCGCGCGCTGCGCCCGCGCGACAGCCTGGAACTGGTGCATCGGCTGGACCGCGACACCTCCGGCCTGCTGATCCTCGCCAAGAAGCGTTCGGCCATGACCGAATTGCAGCGGCTGCTGCGCGAGGACCACGGAGCTGGCGTCCACAAGCGCTATCTGGCCCTCCTGACCGGCCGCCTGCCCGACGGGATGCTGCGGGTGGAGGCGCCGTTGCTCGTCGGGTTGCGCCAGGGCGGTGAGCGTCACGTCCAGGTCAGCCCGTCCGGCAAGCCCTCCCTGAGCGAATTCCGGGTGCTGGAACGCCGCGGCGGGCAAAGTTATTGCGAAGTACGGATCGCCACCGGGCGCACCCACCAGATCCGCGTCCATGCCCGGCACCTCGGGCATCCGGTCGCCGGGGACGACAAATACGGCGATCCCGACGCGAACCTCCGGCTGCGCGAGAAGGCCGGGCTGCGGCGGCTGTTCCTGCATGCATCCTCCATGGAATTCGCGCTGGACGACGGCCGCACGCCCTACCTGCTCAACGCGCCGCTGGCGCCGGACCTCGTTTCCGTGTTGAACGCCTTGTGATCGGTCCGACGATCGTCTGTCCTCGACATCGCAACTGGAAGATCGTGTCGTTGCAGCGCGCCGTCGGGTTGCCTCGGCCGCTTGCGCTCATGTCCCCCGATGGCGGCCTGCTGCCGCCATCTCCTCCTTGACTTCGCTTCAGCGGCCGCGGCAACCCGGCGGTGCCGGACGTGACCGGCCATCGTCTTCTGGACGGCGCCGGATCCGGGAATGGCTGACCACCGTCAATGCGGCGCGTGCCGGTTGCTGCCAGACTTCCCGCATCGCAATCAGGACAGGGAACTCCCATGAGTGACGATGGATGGACGCCCGGCCGCATCGCGCGGACCGATGCCGGTTTCGAAGGACGGCTTGAGCGCAGGCTGGAGCATCCGGCTGCGGCGGTGTGGGCAATGCTGACCGAACCGATGGCGCTGGCGCAGTGGCTGGCGCCGGGGCGCATCGAAGCGAGCGAGGGTGGCGCGGTGCGGATTGACTTCGCCGACAGCGGCATCGTCATCGACAGCCGCGTGACGGCGTTTGCGCCGGAGCGGCTGCTGGAATATTCGTGGAGCAGTCCCGGCCAGCCGCAGCGCCCGCTGCGCTGGGAACTGCACCCGGACGGTGACGGCACGCGACTGGAACTGACGGTGCGGCTGCCCGAGGGTGAAGACCCGGCCAAGGCGTGCGCCGGCTTCGAGGGCCATCTGGAAATGCTGGCTGCCGCGCTGGAAGGCGTGCCGATCAAGTTCCCATTCGACCTGTACCAGCAGGCGCGCAAGACCTATGGCGAGCAGGTGAAGTAGGGTTTCCGGGCCCGGCCGACTCAGGCCAGGCGGTCGGCCTTGGCGGCGCAGATGAAATCGTTTTCCGACAGTCCGTCGCAGTCGTGGGTGGACCAGCGCACCATGCAGCGGTCGTAATGCACCGACAGATCGGGGTGATGGTCCTCGCGGTTGGCTTCGTGGGCCAGCGCGTTCACGAACGAAATCGTGTGGTAGTAGTCGGGAAAGCGGAAGGTCTTGGTGATCGCGTGGCCGTCTTCGGCCAGTTCCCAGCCGTCCACCTGCGCCAGCAGTTCGCGCACCCGCGCTTCGCCCAGTCGGTGCTCGTGGCCGCGACGCGGGATGCAGCGGGCCTGGTCAAGCGGGATGCGGTCGGCCATGGGAGACTCCTGAGCAGCGGCATGTCGGTCAGCAGCCGGTCGCGCGTGGCGGCCGGGCTGTCGCTAGAATAGCCCTCGAAGGCGGAATGTCGATGGCGCGGTGCTCGGGCCTGAGGCAACATCGTCAGGATGGAGGTTGCGGTTGATCCAGATTTCCGATGCAGCGCAGTCGCATTTCCGCAAGCTGATCGAGCGCGAGGCGATCCCCGGGCTCGGCGTGCGGCTGTCTGCGATCAACCCCGGAACCCAGCGCGCCGACGTGCGGCTGGAGTTTGCCGAGCCCGACGAGCTCAACGGGGATGAGTGGGTGGTCGATTGCGCCGGTTTCAGCCTCTGGCTCGATGCCCCCAGCGTGCCCTGGCTGGAAGGCGCGCAGATCGATTACGAGACCAACCCGACCGGCGGCCAGCTGCAGATCCGCGCGCCGCGGATCAAGGGCGTGGTGCCGGGCGCGGACGCGCCGCTGGCCGATCGCGTGCAGTGGATCATCGACAACGAGATCAATCCGCAGCTGGCCATGCACAAGGGCAACGTGAATCTGTCCGGAGTCGATGCCGAAGGCGTGGTCAGGCTCAATTTCGGCGGTGGCTGCCACGGCTGCAGCATGGTCGACATCACCCTCAAGCAGGGCGTCGAGAAGACCCTGCTGATGCGCGTTCCCGGGATCACCAAGGTCGTTGACGTGACCGATCACGACAGCGGCGCCAATCCCTATGCCGCCCGCGGAAGCAAATCTGCTTCCACGGACGCCTCTCCCTACAGCAAGTCCTGACGGAAGCGAGCGCGCGTGACGAAGGCCTCCGATCTCATCGCCGCGCTCAATCAGAGGCGGCTGCTCAAGACCGGAAAGAGTCCCGAGGAAGGCGTTGGCTATCCGCCCGGCTGGCAAACCTGGCTGGATGCGCTGCGTCCGGCCGAAGGCGCGCCGCCGCGGCCGGATTCGCGGGATTGGGTGGCGGCGCTCGACGCGCGGCCCTTGGAACAGCCCAAGGGGCTGCGCGGCAAGGTGCGTCCGTTCTTCCAATTGCTGCGGCTCAGCCGGCCCGACGACCCGCGCGACGATCGCCCGCTGCGGATCGGCGCGACCACCGCCGACATCCTGCTGCACCTGATTCTCGCGGCGCTGCTGCTGTGGCTGATGTACCTGCAGCTGTTCGCCGTGCCCGAAACCGAGGATGAGGCAGGCGGCGGCAGCGACGCGGTGCAGGTGGAGTTCATCGGCCGCGGCAATGTCCAGGAAGGCGGCGGCGCGCTCGCCACGGAGGGTGCGCAGGCCGCGCCCGCGGCGGCATCGGCTGCGGCCTCCGGCAAACCTTCGCCCAATCCGGTCGCGGCGGCCGCCAGCGCGGCGGCGTCCAGCGCCCGGCCTGAATTAAACACCGTTCCGGTGCCGACGCCGCCCGCGATGGCCGCCTCGCAGGCGCCGCTGCTGTCGGAGGTGGCGCCGACGCTGGAAGCCGTCCCGGCCCAGCCGCTGCAGGTCAGCCAGGTGCCCCAGCCCCAGCCGGACGCGTTCCGGCTGCCGCCCCCGCGCGAGCTGAGCGTGCCCGTCCCGCAGCAGACCCCGCGCGAAGTGCAGCTGCAGGCGCAGGTCGAGGCGATCACCACCTTGCAGGCCCAGCAGGTACGGCAGATGGAAGTGCGGCAGGTACAGCCGCAGCTGCGGCCGCAGGAACTGCGGGAAACCGTGCGCGAGATCGAGGTGCTCGCGCCGCCATCCACCCAGCTGGCCCGCGAGCGCGCGCTGCCGTCTTCCGCAACCGGTCAGGCGCAGCTGCAGGTGCCTGCGCTTGCCGGCCAGATTCGCGAGATTCCCTCCGGCACGGGGCCGGGTGGCAGCAGCACCGCCAGCGGCAACGGTGCCGCCGCGCTCGGGAATTCCGCAGCACGCGGCGCTGGTGGCGATGCCAGCAGTCCCGGCGGCAGCGGACAGGCGCAGGGCGGAACCGGCCACGGCGCGGCGCCCGGAACCCAGGGCGGACGTGGCGCTTCGGCGACCGGTCCCGGCGCCGGTCCCGGCGCACGACCGGCGGCCGGTGGCTGGCCGGGGGCGGCCCGCAGCGACGACTGGGGTGCCTCCAGCCGCAATGCGCCGGGCACCGGGCGCGGAAACGGCAACGATGGCCGCGGCGGGCAGGGGAATCGCGGCAGCGGCAATGGCGACGGCGGGCGCGGCTCGGGCGATCTGTTCAACAACGACGGCCGGGTCCGCCTGCCCGACCAGTGGTCGGCCAATTCCCACGTCGATCTCGACCGTTCCGGCACCTGGCTCAAGCGCCCGGGCCTGGAATACCGCGGCACCCGCTTCGACCAATACTGGATCCCGGAGGGAACCCTGCTGCAGGAATGGGTGCGGCGTGGGGTCAAGGAACTGTCGATCCCCATTCCCGGCACCCGCATGAGTTTGAAGTGCGTGGTCTCGCTGCTGCAGTTGGGTGGCGGCTGCATGCCGTTCAACCCGGACGTCAATGAGCAGCCCGCCACCGGCAGGCCGGCCCCGGATATCCCGTTCAAGCCGGAATTGCAGGAAGACAATGGCAGCGTGCGGTCGGTGCCCCCGGCGCCGTCCTCGACCGACGGCGTGCCGCCACCGGGCGGTGGCTGAAACGGTTTGCCATTCCCCAGCCCCGCGTTCGCCGGCCTCCGGTCACCCCATCGCCTTGCCGACGACCCACAGCACGCCGCCCAGCGCCAGGCCGACGAGGATCACCACGGCCGAAATCCGCGCCGGCGTGGCCAGGGCGGAAAGCGTTGGGTCGGGCGTGGCGCGATAGCCTCCGCGCAGGAGCCACAGCAGGACGGCCGGACGCAGGAACGCGCCGGGACCCAGCTGGGCCTTGAGCTGGCCGTGGCGATCGCGGATGTGGACCAGCGTCAGCGGCCAGAAGATCACGAAGGCCGTTGCCCCGGCGATGGACAGGGCGAACGCCAGCAGCGCGAGGAACAGGATGAGGTCGGTGTCCACGATGCGCCGATCAGAACTCGGCGCTGCCCGGCGCGCGCGGATAGGCGATCGCGTCGCGGATGTTGGCCAGCCCGCAGACATAGACCACCAGCCGTTCGAAGCCCAGCCCGAAGCCGGCGTGCGGCACCGTGCCGTAGCGGCGCAGGTCGCGGTACCAGCCGTAGTGCGCCGGGTCGAGGCCGAACTGCGCCATCCGCGCGTCGAACACGTCGAGGCGCTCCTCGCGCTGGCTGCCGCCGATGATCTCGCCGATGCCCGGCGCCAGCACATCCATCGCCGCCACGGTCTTGCCGTCGTCGTTGATGCGCATGTAGAAGGACTTGATCTGCTCGGGGTAGTTCATCACCACCACCGGGTGGCCGACGTGCTCCTCGGTCAGCCAGCGCTCGTGCTCGGTCTGCAGATCCAGCCCCCATTCGACCGGGAAGTCGAACTTCTTGCCGGACTTCTGCAGCAACGTGATCGCGTCGGTGTAGTCGATCCGCTCGAAGGGCGCGTTGATGAAGCCTTCCAGGCGGGTGATCGCGTCCTTCTGCACGCGCTCGGCGATGAAGGCCATGTCATCAGAGCGCTCGTCCAGCACCGCCTTGAACAGGTACTTGAGGAAGTCCTCGGCAAGATCCGCATCGTCGTTCAGGTCGGCGAAGGCGATCTCCGGCTCGATCATCCAGAACTCGGCCAGGTGGCGGGTGGTGTTGCTGTTCTCGGCGCGGAAGGCCGGGCCGAAGGTATAGACCTTGCTCAGGGCGAGGCAGAACGCCTCGACGTTGAGCTGGCCGGACACGGTGAGGAAGGTTTCCTTGCCGAAGAAGTCGCGCGAGAAATCCACCTCGCCCTTGCCGTCACGCGGCAGGTTGGCCATGTCCAGCGTGGACACGCGGAACATCTGGCCCGCGCCTTCAGCATCACTGGTGGTGATGATGGGCGTGCTGATCCAGTAGAACCCACGCTCGTGATAGAAGCGGTGCACCGCCTGCGCCAGGCAATGGCGGATGCGCGTCACCGCGCCGAACAAATTGGTGCGCGGGCGCAGGTGGGCAAACTCGCGCAGGTATTCCAGCGAGTGCTGCTTGGGCTGCATCGGGTAGGTCAACGGGTCTTCCACCCAGCCGACGACCTCGATCGCGGCGGCCTGCACCTCAAAGCTCTGGCCCTGACCCTGCGATTTCACCAGCGTGCCGGTGGCAATCACCGCGCAGCCGGTGGTCAGGCGCTTCACCTCGGATTCGTAGTTGGCCAGCGTGTCCGGCACCACCACCTGGATCGGCGCGAAGCAGGAACCGTCGCTGACGTTGACGAAACTCAGCCCGGCCTTGGAGTCGCGGCGGGTGCGGACCCATCCGCGAACGCTCACTTCCCCGCCTTCGGGTGCGTGCCCGGCAAGGAGTTGGGCTACCGACATCGTCGTCATCGTGTTTCCTGTGCTGCAGCGTGCTGGAACCTCGCATTCTAGCGCGATCCGCGCGCGCGCCAGGCCGTTCCCCAGGCTGCGGAAACGCCGCAACTTGCGCGCAAGGCCTTGATTTCCCATAATGGGCGGCTCCCGCACGCGGGAGACCTTGCCCGAACGCGCCGCGTCTTCCGGAAAACGGAAACGGCGGTGGCCGAGGGCTGACCGCCAGGCGATGTCGCTTGCCACCATCCACAAGGAAAACACCATGCGTCATTACGAAGTCGTGTTCCTGGTCCATCCGGACCGGAGCGAGCAGGTTCCGGCCATGATCGAGCGCTACAAGGGCATGATCGAAGCGGCCGAAGGCAAGATCCATCGCCTCGAGGACTGGGGCCGTCGCCAGCTCGCCTATCCGATCCAGAACCTGGTCAAGGCCCACTACGTGCTGCTGAACATCGAGGCCAGCCAGGCCGCGCTGGACGAGCTGGTTGAAGGCTTCCGCTTCAACGATGCGATCCTGCGCCATCTGGTGATGCGCCGCGACGATGCCGTCACCGAGCAGTCCGCGATCATGAAGAGCAAGGACGAGAAGGGCGATCGCGGCGAGCGCAGCGAGCGTCGCAATCGCGACGAGGATGGCGCGACCGACGCCGACGACACCGCCGAAGCCGCCTGAGGAGCCTGACCATGTCCAAATTCTTCCGCCGCCGCAAGTACTGCCGTTTCACCGCCGAGGGCGTCACCGAGATCGATTACAAGGATCTCAACACCCTGCGCCAGTACATCACCGAAACCGGCAAGATCGTGCCCAGCCGCATCACCGGCACCAAGTCGCGCTACCAGAGGCAGCTGCAGACGGCCGTCAAGCGTGCGCGCTTCCTGGCGCTGCTGCCCTACACCGACAACCACAACGTCTGACGCTTCGCCTGCCCGGCGTGGCGTTGTCGCAGGTCGGACGCGCGCATCCGCATTGACGTCAGTCAACTGCGGCGCGCGCGCCCTCCCGATCCTGGCCACGCCTTCGCCGGCTGTGCGTCGTTCGGTCAATCCCGTCCATTCGGACAGCAACCGTTGCGTCGCCTGGCGGCGCTAACGAATCACGGAGCAAACCCATGGAACTGATCCTCCTGCAGAAAGTCACCAACCTCGGCGGCCTGGGTGACAAGGTCACCGTCAAGCCCGGCTACGGCCGCAACTACCTCGTGCCGCAGGGCAAGGCGGTGCCGGCCACGGCCGCCAACCTCGCCGAGTTCGAACAGCGCCGCGCCGAGTACGAGGCCAAGGCGCAGGCCACGCTGGATGCCGCGAACGCGCGTCTGGCCAAGCTGACCGACGCCAGCGTCACCATCGCCGCCAACGCTTCGACCGAAGGCAAGCTGTACGGCTCGGTCGGCCCGCGCGAGATCGCCGAAGCGCTGGAGAAGCAGTACGGCGTCGATGTGCACAAGTCGGAAGTGACGATGGGCGAAGGCCCGCTGCGTCACGTCGGCGAGTTCGAAGTGCACCTGCACCTACATGCCGACGTGCAGACAGCGGTCAAGGTCGTGGTGGTTCCCGAAGCGGCCTGAGCCCTGGCTGCCGCGGGATGAACGACGGGCGCCCTCGGGCGCCCGTTTTCATTGCGCGCCTGCTGGCCGTCTTCCGCTTCCCAATCTCAATCCGTGCGACAAGTTGTCCACAAGATGTCCCATGACTTGTCTGCAACACCCTCGGGGCACCAGCCCCTACGATGCAGGACAAGGACGCCGTTGGGCTCGCCGGTTCGGCGTGACGGCCCTTCAGGAGACAGGAACCCCCAATGACCGCAGGCTCGGGTGCAAGGCGTGACGTCAGCTTCAGCTCGCGCAGCGATGCGAGGGTCGAGCAGCTGCGGGTGCCGCCGCAGTCGATCGAGTCCGAACAGGCGGTGCTGGGCGGGTTGCTGCTGGACGCGGGTGCCTTCGACCGAGTCGCCGACCGGCTGGTCGAGGAGGACTTCTATCGGCGCGACCATCGCCTGATCTACCGCGCGATTCGTGAGCTGACCGAAAAGAACCGCCCTTGCGACATGCTCACCGTGCGCGAGTGGCTGGACGCCAAGGGCCTGCTCGGCGAAGGGCTCGACCCCGGCTACCTGTTCGATCTGGCGGCCAACATCCCCGGTGCCGCCAACATCCAGGCCTATGCCGAGACCGTGCGCGACAAGGCGGTCCAGCGGCGCCTGATCGAAGTCGGCACCACGATCGTCAACGACGGTTTCCAGCCCGAGGGGCGCGATTCGGCCGAACTGCTGGCCAAGGCCGAGCAGGAAGTGTTCGCGATCGCCGAGAGCCACGCCCACGGGCGCCAGGATTTCGTTCCGGTCAACAAGGCGCTGAGCGAGGCCTTCGATGTTCTGCAACAGCGCGCCGAGAGCGGTGGCGGCATCACCGGCCTGCCCACCGGCTACGCCGAGTTCGACCGGATGACCGCAGGCCTGCAGCCCACCGACCTGATCGTGCTGGCGGCGCGGCCGGCGATGGGCAAGACCACCTTCGCGCTGAACATCGCCGAATACGGCGCGCTCAAGTCGAAGAAGGCAGTGGCGGTGTTCTCGATGGAAATGTCGTCCTCGCAGCTCGCCCTGCGCCTGATCTCGTCGCTGGGTCGGGTCAATGCCACCCGGCTGCGGGTCGGCGATCTCGAGGACGAGGACTGGGGGCGGGTGAACGGTGCGATCTCCCTGCTCAGCGGCGCCAGGATCTTCATCGACGACACCCCGGCGCTGTCGCCCGACGTGCTGCGCGCCAAGGCGCGCAGGCTCCGGCGCGAGCACGACCTCGGTCTGATCGTGATCGACTACCTGCAGCTGATGCAGGTGCCCGGCAACAGCGAGAACCGCGCCACCGAGATTTCCGCGATCAGCCGCTCGCTCAAGGCGCTGGCCAAGGAACTGAAGGTACCGGTGCTCGCGCTGTCGCAGCTCAACCGCTCGCTGGAATCGCGTACCGACAAGCGCCCGGTGATGGCCGACCTGCGTGAATCCGGCGCGATCGAGCAGGACGCCGACATGATCGTGTTCATCTACCGCGACGACTACTACCACAAGGAAAATTCGCCGGACAAGGGCCTGGCCGAGATCATCATCGGCAAGCAGCGCAATGGCCCCACCGACAGCTTCAAGCTCAAGTTCTTCGGCGAGTACACGCGCTTCGACAACCTCGCCTACGACAGCGCCGGCAGCTTCGAGGGCGAGTGACGCTGGCACTGTTGCCGTGCGCGTGGTCGAATAGCCGGCCATGAGCGAATCCTTCAGCCAGCGGCCGACGCGGATCGTGGTCGATCTCGACGCGCTGTCCGGCAACCTGCGGGCGATCCGCAGCCACGTCGGCGTGCCGGTGATGGCCATCCTGAAGGCCAACGCCTACGGACACGGGCTGGTCCCGGTGGCGCGCCACCTGCAGGCGCAGGGCGCCGAACGGTTCGGCGTGGCCTTCGTCGAGGAAGGCATCGCCCTGCGGCGCGCCGGCATCCACCTGCCTATCCTCGTGCTGGGCGGCATCCTCGGGCGCCAGGCCGGGTTGCTGATCGAACACGACCTCGAGCTGACCGTCTCCTCGATCGACAAGCTGCGAAAGGTCGAAGCCGCCGCGCAGACGCTGGGCCGCAAGGCCGCGATCCACCTGAAGATCGACACCGGGATGGAGCGCATCGGCGTGCACAGCGAGACCTGCGGCCCGTTCATCGAAGCGTCCGTGGCTTCGCGCTGGTGCACGGTCGAGGGCATCTATTCGCACCTGGCCTGCGCCGACGATCCCGACGACCCGATGACCGCGCTGCAGCTTGCGCGTTTCCACGACGCCTGCGGGCATTTCACCCGTCTCGGCGCGCGCATGCCGATTCGCCATCTGGCCAATTCCGGCGGCATCCTGCATTACCCGGACACCTGGCTGGACATGGTGCGCCCCGGGATCGCGCTCTACGGCGTGCTGCCCGATCCGCGCTCGCGGCGCACGATCGACGTCCGCCCGGCGCTGGAACTGCGCTCGCAGGTGGTGTATTTCAAGGTCGTCCACGTCGGCCGACCGGTCAGCTACGGCGCAACCTGGGCGCCGTCGGCCGACACCCGCATCGTCACCATCCCGCTCGGCTATGGCGACGGCTATCCCCGCGCGCTGTCCAACCGCGGGCAGGTGCTGATCCGCGGCCGCCGCCTGCCGATCGTCGGTCGCGTGTGCATGGACCAGTTCATGGTCGATCTCGGGCCGGACGGCACCGCCTACAACGGCGACGAGGTGGTGCTGATCGGCAGACAGAACGGCGAAACCATCCGCGTCGAGGACCTGGCCGCACAGGCCGACACCATCGGCTACGAAATCCTGACCCGGCTCAACGACCGCATCCCGCGCGAGTATGTCGGCGGGGAGTAGCGGCGGTTTGGCGCACAGATCTTTTGACACGGATTGACGTACCTAGGCGGAAAGATTTCTTGACGCGGATTGACGCGGAAAAAGCGGATAAGGCAATGCTTGGAAGCAGGCACGCGCATTCAGTGAAATGTCCGTTCTGGGCGCGTCCATGCATGTCAGCCCGGACTCTGTGAAGATTTCGCTGGATCCGTGTCATCCGCGTGATCCGCGTCAAAATCTTTCGCACTGCCAGCCGGGACATTCCGTCAATCGCGCTCTTCGTCGCCCTTTCCTCGTTGACCGCCCGCAATGCGGCGTGATTCACTCAGCGACAGTACCGGGAGAACAGGGATGAGTACGTCGAAGCCGCGTTTGAAGCGCTCCGTCGAGCCGCCGCAGGGGCGCCGGCCGCGGCGTGAACCGATGTCGCGCGTCGATACCGCGTGGCTGCGGATGGAGCGACCGACCAACCCGATGATGATCACCGGCGTGCTGATGTTCGCCGAGCCGATGACGCTGGCGCGCCTGAAAAAGGTGATCGAACGGCGTTTCCTGGCCTATGCGCGCTTTCGCCAGAAGCCGGTCGAAGGCGCGACCGGCGCGCAGTGGGTCGAGGACGCGGACTTCGACCTCGATTGGCACGTGCGCCTGTCCGGGCTTCCGGGCAAACCGGGAAAGGCATCGGAAAAGCGCGCGCTGGAACGTTTCGTCAGCCAGCTCGCGTCCAGCCCGCTGGATCCGAGCAAGCCGCTGTGGCAGTTCCACCTGATCGAAAACTACCAGGGAGGCTCGGCCGTCGTGGCGCGCATTCACCACTGCTATGCCGACGGCATCGCGCTGGTGCAGGTGCTGCTCTCGCTTACCGACACCAGTCGCGAAGCCTCCTCCGCGTCGCGGCTCGACAAGAGCTGGCTCAAGGAACAGGCCGCGCCGGTGGCGCGCCGGGTGGGCGCGATGGAGCGCTACATGAAGCTTGGCGGCAAGGCGCTGGAGCAGGGCATGGCGATGGTGCAGGACCCCTCGCTGGCGACCCTGCTGGCCAAGGAAGGTTCCGATATCGCGCTGGAACTGGTGCACGCGCTGTCGCTGGCGGACGACCCGCCCTCGCTGCTGCGCGGGCAGCTTGGCGTGAGCAAGCGCGTGGCCTGGGCCACTCCGCTGGCGCTGGAAGAAGTCAAAGCGGTAGGCCGTGCCTGCGGCTGCACGGTCAACGACGTGCTGATGGCCGCGGCGGCCGGCGCGCTGCGCGGCTACATGATCGAGCGCGGCGACGATCCGGACGGCCTGACACTGCGCGCCACCGTGCCGGTCAACCTGCGGCCGCTCGAACACGCGAAGAAACTCGGCAACCACTTTGGCCTGGTGTTCCTCGAACTGCCGGTGGGCGAGGACAATCCGCTGCGCCGTCTGGAACGCGTCGCCGACTGCATGTGCAGCCTCAAGGGATCGCGGCAGGCGATCGTCGCCTATGGCCTGCTGGCCGCGCTCGGGATCGCCCCGCAGCCGATCCAGGAAATCGCGCTGGAGTTGTTCAGTCGCAAGGCCAGCGCGGTGGCGACCAATGTGCCCGGCCCGCAGCAGCCGCTGTACATGGCCGGCAGCACCCTGCGCGAAATCATGTTCTGGGTGCCGCAGACGGGATCGATCGGACTGGGCCTGTCGATCCTCAGCTACCAGGGCCAGGTGCACTTCGGCCTGATCAGCGACGCCAAGCTGATTCCCGATCCCGACGCCGTCGCGCGCAGGTTTGGCGAGGAATTCGACAAACTGCTTTATCTGGCCATGATGGCCCCCTGGGACCGCGAACTGGACGCCGATGCGGCGCTCGAGCTGCTGCAGCAGTCGGATCCTTGAGCGTACGCGCGCCGCCGTGCCGCACGGCGGGCGCATTGGCGACAAGGGCGATTCCGCCGCCAAGGGCCCGCCTTGCGCAGGACCTCGAGGCCCTGTGTTCATCTTCCAGCCACACGTGTCCGACTAGCCTCAAGCTTCGATTCTCGAATTCACGTGGAGACCGCATGAACATTGCGCCGCTGAAATCCATTGCCATCGGAACCTGTCTTGCCGCATTCCTCGCCGGCTGTGCGACCTATGACAGCCAGGGCAACGAAACGAACCAGCGCGCCCGCCGCGGCGCCCTGATCGGCGCCGTCGTGGGCACCGCCGCCGGCCTGCTCAGCGGCGACAGCGCGGTCGAGCGCCGCCAGCACGCGATGGTCGGAGCCGGCATCGGCGCACTGGCCGGAGCCGCCATCGGCAACTACCAGGACCGGCAGGAAGCCGAACTGCGCCGCGAAACCGCCGGCACCGGCGTCAACGTCAGCCGCCAGGGCGACGTCATCACCCTCAACCTGCCCGATGGCGTCACCTTCGACTTCAACCGCACCGAGGTCAAACCGCAGTTCTACCCCGCACTGAGCAAGATTGCCGGCACCCTGCGCGAGTACAACCAGACCATCGTCGAGGTCAGCGGCCACACCGACAGCATCGGCAGCGACGCCGTCAACCAGCGTATTTCCGAACAGCGCGCGCAGTCGGTCGCCAGCTACCTCGTCGCCCAGGGCGTCCAGCCGGCGCGCATCGAGACCGTGGGCATGGGCAAGCGCTTCCCGATCGCCGACAACGCCACCGAAGCCGGCCGGGCGATGAACCGGCGCGTCGAGATCCGCCTGCTGCCGCTGCGTTCCTGAACCGCGCCGGTTTCGCCACTTGTGGAAGTCGCCGCCACCCCTATACTGGGGTTGTCGGCGACGACAAGATTCCCACCGGGGGTGCACTGGCTTCGACGGGGGTTGCGAAATCGCACGGCGCATGCCGAGGGGGCAGCTTTCCTCGTAAATCCAGCGGCAAACTCATAGTTGCCAACGACGACAACTACGCTCTGGCCGCTTAAGGCCTAGCCCCGAACCCACTTGTGCCCGTGCTCGTGGATGTAGGGTCATGATCACGGGATAGGTTCCGGCGGCGACCCGCCAACCGGCTCCGAAACGCAGCGGGTGTGGATTACGGCGTGCTTCGCACGGTGTGTTGCCGGCATCCGAGACCAAACACCGGGCTAAGCATGTAGTGCCGGGCATGGAGTGCCTTCGGACGGCGGTTCGACTCCGCCCACCTCCACCAATACACAAAGGTCAACAGTTCGCTGTTGGCCTTTTTTCTTGCGCGCTCCCGCGTGTTCGCGGGGACTCCTGCGGATTCCTGCGGACTTCCTTCCTCCGGTCGTCTCGCCCATCTCGGCCCCATTTCGCTCTCTCCTGGCCATTCTTCTCTCCAGCCTCGCTCGCCGGCTAAGGGCCGAAGTCCGCAGAGGCCGCAACGTGGACCTATACAGATCAATGGGTTACGTGCTGACGAATCAAACGGTTGGATTGCGGCATCGGCAGGCAAAGGAAACCATGGCCGTTGTGTTTTGTCGGTAGTTCTTGACAGCTACCGACGTTTCGCAACATTATGACGACATGGACAGTTCGCACCAGAGCATTCTGGATCTTGCCGCCCAGCGCGGCCTTATTCGCCCACGCGATCTCAATGAGCGTGGGCTGCCCACGATCGCCCTCACGCGGCTGGTGCGGCAAGGGCTGCTCCAGCGCGTGGGACGGGGCCTGTACGCAATTCCGGACCGGGCCGTCTCGGAACACGGCGCACTCTCCGAGGTGGCACGCAAGCACCCGCAAGCCATCGTCTGCCTGCTGTCGGCACTGCGCCTACATGAACTCACCACACAGTCGCCGTTCGAGGTCTGGCTGGCAATTCCCAACAAGGCACGCGCGCCAAAGATGGACTATCCCCCGCTGCGCATCGTGC
>NZ_JAMQHN010000092.1 GCF_025993755.1 Thermomonas sp.
GATCGAGCGGGTGATGGCCTGGCGGATCCACCAGGTGGCATAGGTCGAGAACTTGAAGCCGCGGCGATGCTCGAACTTGTCCACCGCCTTCATCAGGCCGATGTTGCCTTCCTGGATCAGGTCGAGGAACTGCAGGCCGCGGTTGGTGTACTTCTTGGCGATGGAGATGACCAGCCGCAGGTTGGCCTCGACCATTTCCTTCTTGGCCTTGCGCGCCTTGGCTTCGCCGTAGGCCATCGCGCGGTTGATTTCCTTGAGTTCGGCCAGCGTCACGCGCAGCGACTTCTCCAGGTCGATCATCGACTGCTGTTCGGCGACGATCAGATCCTTGGCGTCGCGCAGCGCGCTGCCCCACTTCTGCTTGCGCTTGAGCAGTTCGTCCACCCAGCCCAGGTTGGTCTGGTTGCCTTCCCACGCCTTGAGGAAATCCTTGCGCGGCATCTTGGCGACGCGGGTGGCCAGGTCGAGGACGAGGCGCTCGTGTTCCTTCACCTTGCCGACCACGTCGCGCAGGTTGTTGACCAGCAGGTCGGTCAGCGGCAGCGGCAGTTTGAAGGTGACGAAGGTCGCCGCCATGTCGGCGCGCGCCTTGGCCGCAGGCTTGGCCTCGGGACCGCCCTTGGCGACCGCCTTCACGAACTTCGCGTATGCCGCGGCCATGGCCTCCATGCGGGCGGCGACTTCGACCGGATCCGGGCCCGACGGCGCTGGCTCGTCGTTCGAACCGTCGTCCTCGTCGGCATCCTCGTCGTCGTCCGCATCGGCATCGGCGTCGATCACGTCGGTGTCGGCCGGGATCAGGGCCTCTTCGGCCTCGCCGAGCAGTTCGTCGTTGAAGCCGACGACGATGTCGGCCAGTCGCTTCTTGCCGTCCTTGTGCAGTTCCCAGTCGGCGAGGATCGCCTCGATCGTGGGCGGGAACGTGGCCAGCGCCGCGTTCATCTGCGCCAGACCTTCCTCGATGCGCTTGGCGATGGCGATTTCGCCCTCGCGCGTGAGCAGGTTCACCGTGCCCATCTCGCGCATGTACATGCGGACCGGGTCGGTGGTGCGGCCACCGTCGTTGTCCATCGAGGTCAGCGCGGCGGCGGCTTCCTCGGCGGCGGTTTCGTCCACGTCGCGACCGCCGGCCTGCTGGCCGGCCAGCAGCAGGGTTTCGACATCGGGCGCAACCTCGTGCACCTCGATGCCCATGCCGTTGATCATGCTGATGATGTCTTCGATCTGCTCGGCCTCGACCATGTCGTCGGGCAGGTGATCGTTGACTTCGGCGAAGGTCAGGTAGCCCTGCTCCAGGCCTTTGCTGATCAGGAGCTTGATGTCGGACTGGGGAGCCGTCTGCCGCTCATTGGCCATGGGTCATGCCACCGTATTCGATTGAACCGCGCATGCGCGGCAGGGAACCGTCAATTCTACCACGTCATGAACGTCGTCTTGCGGACACGTCAGGACTGCAGAAGGAACGTCACCGGTCCGTCGTTGACCAGGCTGACCACCATATGGGCGCCGAAGCGGCCGATTTCCACCCCCGGCGGGTGAATTTCCCGACAAATGGCGACCAACCGTTCAAATCCGCGTTCGGCCTCGGCCGGTGGGGCCGCCGTGCTGAAACCAGGGCGCATCCCGGAACGGGTGTCGGCGGCCAGGGTGAACTGGCTGACCAGCAGCAGTTTTCCGCCGATCTCCGTCAAAGAACGGTTCATCTTGCCGGCATCGTCTTCGAAAACACGATATCCGAGCAGCCGCTGCGCCATTCGCCGGTACTGCGCCTCGCCGTCGCCGGGCTGGACGCCGATCAAGGCCAGCAGGCCGGGGCCGATGGCGCCGACGGTGTCGCCATCGACAGTCACCTTTGCTTCGGTCACGCGCTGGATCAGGGCAAGCATGCGGTCATTCTGCCTTCTTTTCCTGCCGTGGGAAGGGCTTGGCGTGTCCTGCTTGCACAGGTGGGTATCCGATCGCTTCGCGGTTCGAGGTCCTGCGCAGCGCACCAGCGGGCTGTCCCCTTCCGCGAATGTCCCCCGGCAGCGGGACTGACCGCTGCCTCCTCCTTGATTTCGCGGAAAGTGACAGCCCGCTGATGCGCCTCATTGATCTGGTATAGCGGTCGTGGGCAGAACGCATCCTGCGCACTCCCAGCAAAGACGTTTGATGCCGGTTGGCGCGGATGAACGCGGATCAACCCTTCGAATTAGTGCTTCGTCCGCGTTCATCCGCGTCAATCCGCGTCCAAAACCAGTCTTCAAAAAGCCGCGCATTGGTGTGTTGGATCAAGGGAGGGGAAAAGCCGCGAACGTCGCTCATACAATGAGCCGATGACCGACCTCGCCGCCGCGCTGCTGTACGCCCTGGCCTGGGCCTTCGCGCGCCTGCCGTGGCCGCTGCTGCGTGCGCTGGCCGACGGGCTGGCGCGGCTGTGGATCGCGCGCGATGCCCGCGAGGCGCGGGTGGCGCGGCGCAATCTGGAGCTGATCCGGCCGGATCTCGACGCCGCCGCCCGCGAGGCGTTGGTAGGCGAGATCCTGCGGACCACCCTGCGCCAGACCTTCGAAACGCTGCGCCTGTGGACGCGACCGGTGGCGCGCAACCTGGGTGACATCGCCGAAGTCCACGGCGAGGCGTTGTTCGATGCCGCCCTGCGCAGCGGGAGTGGCGTGATCGTGGCCGCGCCGCACATGGGCAACTGGGAGCTTCTGAACCAGTGGCTGGCCAGCAAGACCCCGCTGGCGATCCTGTATCGGGCACCGGAGTCGCGGGTGGGCGAAGCCTTCCTGCGGCGGGTACGGGCCAACGCTGGCGGTCAGGTCGAACAGGTGCGCGCCGAGGCGGCCGGCGTGCGCACCTTGCTCAAGCGGCTGCAGAAAGGCGGCGTGGTCGGCATCCTGCCCGACCAGCAGCCCAAGGCCGGCGAAGGCGAGTTCGCGCCATTTTTTGGCAAACCGGCGCTGACCATGACCCTGCTCGGACGGCTGGCCCATCGCAGCGGCGCCCGCGTACTGCTGTGCTGGTGCCGGCGGTTGCCGGGTGCTGGCGCGCCGCGTTTTGCGCTGCATGTCGAAACCGCCCCCGAGGGCGTGGCCGACGCCGATCCACGACGGGCGGTGGCGGCGCTCAATGCCGGCGTGGAGGCGGTGGTGCGGCGTGATTTCGGCCAGTACCAGTGGACCTACAAGCGCTATTCGATGCAGCCGCCCGATTGCAGCGATCGGGTCAATCCCTACATCGACCTGTATCGGTGAGCCGGATCGTGGGTTGCCGAACGGAGCTCGCCCGAGCTTCGGCGAAAGGTCATGGGTTTGCGGCGGCGCGCAGCCCCTGGCGGTAGAAATCCTCGATGTCGCCGCTGCGCTCCGCCAGGGAAAAGCGTTGCATCGGATATCCGCGCCTTGCCGGACGCGCCGCATACGTTTCGCGCAGCGCAGCGGCCAGCGCGCCGGCGTCGCCGACCGGCACCAGCGGGAATGGAATCAGGTCGCGCAGGTAGCTGGCGCCTTCGCTGGCGGTGGTCAGCAGCGGCAGTCCGGCGGCCATGGCCTCCAGCAACACCAGTCCGAAGGGCTCGCTGCGGGCGGCGGAAACGAAAAGGTCGAAGGCCTCCAGCCAGTCGCGCGGGGTTGCGGCGAAGCCCGGCATGACGATGGTGTCCGCTGCCGCCGCACGCAGGTCGCGCCATGCACCGCCCTGTCCGACGATGACCAGTCGCGCATCGGCCGGAAGCGCCGCGCGCCGCCAGGCCTCGATCAGCACGTCCAGTCCCTTGCTTTTTTCCACCCGCCCGAGCGCGCCGAACACGAAGGCATCCGTGTCGATGCCGAACGCCTGGCGCAGCCGCGTCCGGGCGTCGGCCGACGGCGCGACCGGCAGCGTCCAGTTGTCGATCTGCACGCAGCGTGCCCGCATCGACTCCGGAATCGCATCCAGCTGCCACGGCGCGATGGCAATCAGGCCGTCCAATCCGGCGTGCTGCTGCGGTTTGTAGCGGATGTGCAAGGTGGCGATGCGCAGCGGGCCGCGTCCCGGACGCATTCGCCGCAAGGCCCGGCAGCCGCCCGACAGGTGGCCGTGGGCAACATCCGGCGACAGGGCCCGCAACGCCCGCCGCGCGTGCCAGCCGGCGAACAGGTCGGGGACGACGACCTGCCTGACGTTGGGCGCAAGCCGCGGTGCGATCGCATCCGGTCGCTGCTCGGCACCGGCGCGGCGCAGCACCATCGTCACGTCATGGCCCGCCGCAGCCTGCGCGTTGGCCAGCTCGACCGCATAGCGCTCGCTGCCGGCGAAATGGTGCGTCAGCAGCAGGTGGGCGATCCGCAGGGGTGTCGACACGGCGGCCGTCATCGCGCGTCGGCATCCGGCTCTGGCGCCGAATGCGGCGAGCAGGTCGCAGGCATGGCCCGAGCATCGAGGAGCCACCAGCGCCGGCCGTTGGCGATGCCCATGTCGCGGGCGTGGGCGGCATCGATACAGGGCGGCATCGCCTTGCCTTCCACCAGCAGCCAGCGCTGTCCGGGGCGCGCGCGCTGCCACGCCAGCGCATCGTCGAATTGCAGGGCGGCATCGCGCTTGAACCCGAAATCGGCCGCCGGGCGGTCGGCCATCAGCAGCTGCTGTTCGCGCCAGCCGACCAGGCCCAGTTCCGCCGTCGGGCCGATGGCCTGACCGACCGCGCGCATCAGCCCGCGCGAGGAACTGCCGTCGTTGAGCAGGGGCGCGCCGATCAGCGAATACAGCAGCCACAGCACGGTCAGCATCGCCACCAGCGCGTGCCGTGCGCGCAGGCGGCCGAACCACAGGCATGCGCCCAGCCCGAACCCGCCCGCGGAAACGAACATCCACGCCAGCCCGATCGCGACGTGGGCATCGCGGCCGTCCATGAACTTGCGTTCGAAGGCGGGGTCGCTGGTCAGCATCGCGATTCCCGCAGCCAGCGCCACCAGCGAGAACACCGCCGTGAACGTCAGCAGCAGCCGCTGCGCGCCCGGCTTGCGCAGGATGCCCGGCAGCAGCGGTGCCAGCGCCAGCGCCAGCATCGGCAGCGCCGGCAGGATGTACATGTCGCGCTTGCCGCTGGGGATGCTGAAGAACACGAACACCAGCAGCGTCCAGCACAGCGACAGCAGATAGCGCGCATCGCGCCGGCGCAGCCGTCGCCGCCAGGCCGGGATCGCCCAGGGCAGCACCAGCACGGTCGGCAACCAGTTGGTCAGGACCACTTCGATGAAATACCAGGGCGCCTGCTGGTGGACCCAGGAATCGGAGTAGCGGGTGACGGTCTGGCGCAGCAGGATGTCGTCGACGTAGGCGCGATAGTCGGTGCCGCCGTTGCCCAGCGCCGCAATCAGCATCGGCACCAGCCAGACGCAGCAGGCGGCAACGAAGGCCAGCGGACCGAGCCAGAATTTTGGGTCGCGGGCATGCACGCGCACGTGCGGCCAGCCGCGCAGCGAGGCAAACGCCGCCGGCAGCAGCAGCAGCAGCGCGATCACGCCCACGCCCTTGGTGATCGTGCCCAGTCCGGCCGCCGCCCAGCCCAGCGCCCACATCCGCCAGTCCGGTCCCTTCCACAGGTGGCGCAGCAGGGCGTAGCAGGACAGGGTGATCCAGAACACCACCACCGGGTCGATCTGGGCTTTCTTGGCATGCCAGGTGAACTGGATGGTCAACAGCACCGCCCAGCCGGCATAGACTCCCACCTTCGGCGTCCACAGCCGCTTGCCGAGATCGACCACGCACCACAGGGTGCCGAGCGCCGCCAGCAGCGAGGGCAGCAGGAAGGCGATGCGCAGGTTGCCGGTCAGCCACAGCAGCGCAGCCTGCATCCACATGAACAGCGGCGGCTTGTCCGAATACAGCTCGATGCCGCGGTGCGGGAACAGCCAGTTGCCGCTTTCCACCATCTGTCGCGCCACCAGCGCGAAGCGCGGCTCGTCGGCCGGCCACGGGTCGCGCAGGCCCAGTCCGGTGGCGAGGATCAGCAGCGCGAACAGCCAGAACAGCCAGAGGTCGCGTCGGGATCGGTTCATCGTGGGCATCATGGCGGAAGCTCAGGTCTTGCGCAGCCGCGCGCAGAAGAAGCCGTCCCTGCCTTGCTGGCCCGGGAAGCGCTGGTGACCGGAGCCGGTGTCGATGCCGAAGCGGGCGTCCAGCGGTACGCACGCGGCGTCCGGCGTGCGGGCGAGAAACGCTTCGACCTGCAGCGCATTTTCCGCGCGCAGGAGCGAGCAGGTGGCGTAGACCAGCGTGCCGCCGGGAGCGAGCAGCGGCCACAGCGCATCGAGCAATCGTGCCTGCGTCGCGCACAGCGCAGCGATGTCCTCGGCGCGGCGGTGCAGCAGCACGTCGGGCTGGCGACGCACAATGCCGGTGGCGCTGCAGGGCGCATCGATCAGGATGGCGTCGAACGGCGCGCCGTCCCACCACGCGTCGGGCCGGGTCGCGTCGGCAACGCGGGCGTCGATCTCCAACCGCAGGCGAGTGAAGGCCTCCTGCATCCGCCGCACGCGGCGGGCGTCGACGTCCAGCGCGGTGATGCGCAGCGAGCCTTCGCGTTCGGCCAGGTGCGAGGCCTTGCCGCCGGGGGCGGCGCAGGCGTCGAGCATGCGGGCGCCGGCGGGCGGGGCCAGCGCGTCGGCCACGGCCTGCGCGGCGCCGTCCTGCACCGACACCAGGCCGGCGTCGAAACCGGGCAACTGCGCGACCGGCAGCGCTGTCTCCAGCCGCAGTGCGTCGGCCAGCTCGGGGCAGGGCTGTGCCGCGATCCCGGCGTCCGCCAGGAGGACAAGGTAATCGTCGCGCGTGATCCAGCGGCGGTTTACCCGCAGCCAGAGCGGCGGGGTGTTGGCGCTTTCGGCAAAGATGGCCTCGGCCTGCTGCGGCCAGTCGGTGTGAACCTGCCGCGCCAGCCACGCCGGCCAGACGGCTTCGGGTGCGGCCGGCGGCAGCCCCTCGCGCTGCGCGCGGCGCAGCAATGCGTTGACCATGCCGGCCTGATGCGTGCGTCCGAGCGCACGCGCGGCATCCACGGTCGCGGCCAGCGCCGCGTGTGCGGGCAGGCCCAGCTCCAGCTGCGCCAGCCCGACCAGCAGCAGCGCGCGCAGCGCGCCGTCGCGGCGTCCGAGCGGCCGAGCCATCCAGCCGTCCAGCGCGGCGTTGCAGCGCGCGCGCTGGCGCAGCGCCGTCAGCACGATGGCCTCCACCAGCGCGCGGTCGCGCGCATCGTCCAGTGCCGGCAAGCCGCCGGCCAATGCCGATTTCAGCGAACGACCGCGGTGCAGGACCTCGTCGAGCGTGCGGGCGGCTGCGGCGCGGGCGGCGACGCCGTCGCTCATGGCCACAGGTCGCGGCGGGCGTTGATGTAGTCCTGCGCCGCGATGGGTTTGCCGCCCTCGCGCTGCAGGATGCGCAGGCGCAGCGCGCCGACGCCGCAGGCGATGTCGATGCCCTCGCGACCGGCGCGCAGCACGCTGCCGGGCGCTGCCGCGTGGTTTTCGTCCAGCGCGATGGCCGAATGGATGCGGACGCGTTCGCCCAGCAATTGTGCTTCCGCCACCGGCCACGGATGGAACGCGCGGACCTTGTTCGCCAGTACCCGCGCCGGCTGCGCCCAGTCGAGCCTTGCTTCCGCCTTGTCCAGCTTGTGCGCGTAGGTGACGCCTTCGGCCGGTTGCGGCTGGGGCGGCAGGTGGATCGTCGCGCGCAGCAGGCCCAACGCGTCGGCCAGAACGTGTGCGCCAAGATCGGCGAGGCGGTCGTGCAGTTGGCCGCCGGTCTCCTCGGGTTCGATGTTGATGGCCTTCGAGAGCATCACCGGGCCGGTATCCAGCCCCTTCTCCATCTGCATCAGGCAAACGCCGGTGCGGGTGTCGCCGGCCTCGATCGCGCGCTGGATCGGCGCCGCGCCGCGCCAGCGCGGCAGCAGCGAGGCGTGGACGTTCCAGCAGCCGTGTTGGGGGATGTCCAGCACCGACTGCGGCAGGATCAGGCCGTAGGCCACCACCACCATCACGTCGGGCTGCAGCGCGCGCAAGATTTGCTTCGATTCGGCGCTGCGGAAGTTTTCTGGCTGGAGCACCGGAATCCCGCGCTGCAGCGCCTCGAGCTTGACTGGCGAGGACGTCAGGCCACGCCCGCGTCCGGCGGGGCGGTCGGGCTGGGTGTAGACCCCCACCACCTCGCCGCGCAGGGCGGCGGCGCGCAGGCAGGGCACCGC